>SXOO01000280.1 GCA_005776725.1 Pseudomonadota bacterium
CCGCTCGGCAAGGTGCCCGCGATCCGGCACGGAGACGCGCTCATCACGGAGCAGGTGGCGGTGGCGCTCTACCTGGCCGACCTCTTCCCGGAGGCCGGGCTCGCGCCCGCGCTCTCCGATCCAGAGCGCGGCCCCTACCTCCGGTGGATGGTCTACTACGCGGCGTGTTTCGAGCCCGCGCTCATCGATCGGTCCATGCAGCGTGAGCCCGCCCCGCCCACACGGTCGGTGTACGGAGACTACGAGACCATGCTCGGCGCGCTGGAGGCGCAGCTGGCGCCGGGCCCCTACCTCCTGGGCACACGCTTCACGGCCGCCGATGTGGTCTGGGGGATGGGGCTCAGCTGGACCATGGCGTTCGGGCTGGTGCCCAAGACGCCGGTGTTCACCGAGTACATGGAGCGAGTGACCGCGCGCCCCAGCTTCGCCAAGGCGCGCGCGCTGGACCTGGCGCTCGCCGCCGAGCACGAGGCCGCGTTGGCTCAGCGTTGAGCTGAGCTCGGCTGGCACCGAGTCGGGCCGAGTCGGGCCGCGCAAACGCTGATCGGCAGGGCGGTGCGTTATGCTGCGGCCATGCGTCTCAACGCCTCCTGTCGGGTGTGGCTCTCGTCCTCTGTGCTGCTGGGTTGCGCGGACGCCGGGTCCGGCTCTGCCGGCGCGGCTGACGTGACCCTCTTGGAGCTCCCCGAGGGCCCGTCTGCCGACGCGCTCCCGAGTGCGCGGGAGGGCGATCAGACGAGGCCCGATGTCCCCCCGACCGACGTCCCCCCGAACGACCTCGATGCTCCCGCCCCCCTGACGCTTCGGGTGGTCACCTTCAACACGGGCACCGCCATCGAGCTGGCGCACGACGGTCCGCCCGACGACGGCTTCTCGTCGGCGCAGGCCGAGCTCATCGACGAGTGGTTCGGCAACGGTCTCTCGTGGACGCCCTTTGTTGAGGCCACGGCTGCGTGGTTTCTCCTGGTAGACCCCGACATCGTGGCCTTCCAGGAGATCTTCTGGCCCGGCGAGTGCCCCACGATCCCCGAAGATGCGCGCCTCGGCACAGTGTGCGAGAACTGGAAGCCGGGCGATCCCAGCGTTGCCGAGCGGCTGGTTGGGCCGGACTACGCGATCGCGTGTCACCCCGGGAAGCCGGATAAGTGCCTGGCCGTGCACCACCGCGTGGGCACGCTGGTGGGCTGCCCATCCGGGCTCTGTCTGGATTCCCTCGAGGGCTACCCGATCACCGGCTGTGGCTCGGGGGTTCGTGTGGCCCGAGGAGTGCTCCAGCCAGCCGACGGAGGCGCCCCCATCACGCTGATCAGCTTCCACGGCTCGTCGGGGTTCTCCGAGGGCGACTTGGTCTGTCGGACTCAGCAGGTCGCGCGGGTATTCGACGACTTCGGCGACGGCGCCCCTGGCCTGGTGGGAGGGCGCAACATCGTCCTCGGTGACTTGAACACCGACCCGGGCCGTCTAGCCGACAGCGACCCCAGCGCGGCGGCGTGGTGGGAGCAAGCGAACGGCCCGGACGCTCGGCTGCGCTTCATAAGCGACGTGGGTGTGGACGCACCCGCCACCTACGCCGGGTTTCTAAACATCGACCACGTCCTGTCAGACGCCTTTGGCGGGGGGTGCACAGCAGCGGGGCACGCCGAAGAAGTGCCCGCGGTGATGGGCGCGGTCTTCTTCGACCATCTGCCGCAGGTCTGCGAGCTCAGCGAGACCCGTCGTCTTCAATGGTAGGTCGCGGTTACTGCCAGGCGCCCGTGAGCGCCGTCGAGGCGTAGCGGCGCACCCGGACCCAGTCGTAGGACCACGGGATTCCGCCGAAGGCGGTGGAGCCCACGAAGATGCGGTCGCGGCCGGTGCCGCGGGATTGAAACGAGGAGCAGGAGCCATCGACGCTCAAACACGCTTGAACCTGGCCAGCGTGCAGGTTCACTCGGACGCTGAAGGTCGCTCCCCGGATGTTCGCAGTGGAGAACGCGCTTGCCTGGCCAACGCCGTAATAGACCGAGTGGCTCGGCCCTTCGTCGTCACAAACCCAACCGACCGCTGAGTTGTTGTGTGTAGCGGTGGTGGTGTAGTCAGACGAGACCGCCGCGACGATGGGGTCGGAGTCGCTCGGCCCGCTGAGCGCGACGGAGAGCCGCGCCTCGAGGGTCAGGCTGTCGCTGAGCAGCGCCGACGAAGACATGAGGCCGCACTCGCCGTTGTTGCTGTTGGCGCTGCCGCTGCGGAGCTCGCCGTTGCTGACCGTGGGCGTGCAGGTGTCGGTGGCGATCTGCCAGCGGACGAGGTCGATGGCGGCGCCAAAGTCTTCATAGAAGTCGAAGACTTGTGGCGCGGCTTCGGCGCCGTTCGCCGCGGCCTTCTGGAACGTGAAGGTCGCCGAGGAGGACGCGGCGATCGCTGGGAGCTTCACCCACACGGCGTTCGACGCCGCTTTGCCGCACTCGCCGTTGGGCTGCTCGAAGCAGTAGGGCACCTGCGTACCGCCGGGAGCCAGCACCTGGAAGAGCGACCCGTAGAGCAACACGAAGTCGGTGACGTCGACGCGAAGCTGATATCCCGAGACCTGGGAACCATTGCCGTTCTGCACCACGAAGCCCCGCGAGAGCCCCTCGAAGGAGCCGCCGACAGCCGCCCAGGCGACGCCGTTGCAGAAGCGAAGCTGTTTGGACGCGGGATCGTACTGAATGGCACCTTCGATGGTGGGGGTGCACGGCGCCGACGTGGACGCGACGCGGATGGCGCCGCCGACGTCGAGCGCGACGACCGGGGCCCCCTGGTTGACGCCAACGAAGCCCGAAGCGTCTTGGACAAGCGCCGACCCCGCGAGGCCTGATGGGGTGAGCAGCGCGAAGCTGCCGTATTCGTCGGCGGTGATCCCGAGCTGACTGGCGCCGATGCAGCCCGTGCAGGCGAGCGCCCCCGCCTCGCGGGCGAATGCAGCAACCTCAGCCCAGGGCACCGCTGAGAGCGGCCGGCGCGGCAGCTCGGGCTCCTGCTCCACGGAAACCGACACCCAGAGCGCGTCGTTGTCGCGCCAGACCGTGGCTGGCAGCTCCGTGAAGGACCCGAGCTGGAGCGAGAAGAGGCCATCGCCCACAGGGACGGCCGGGTGGATCTCGGTCCAGACGAGCGACCCGGCGCTCTCCTCGGTCCAGAGCCCGACCTTGACGGTGTAGAGCCCATCGGTCACAGGCCCGGCGCCGTTCTGAAGCAGCCCCTGGACGGGGGTGCCCTCATAGGCCAACGCTGAGGCGGTGGAGAGAATGACGCCGAGGACGACGGTGAGGGCTGTGGTGGCGGCGGGACGCATGGCGTCAATCTTGCGAATAACGCGGGGGATGTCGAGGAGAGTCACCGACGGACACCGACGGGCTAGATCGCCGAACAGCGCCGCGGTGAACTCTCGGGTTGACCCAACACGTTCCGACCCTGGGGATGAAGGACGCTGACGCCTAGCCCCTACGTGCCCGGTCTGCAGTAGCCCGCTGTGCACTGGAGGGCTATGCCGAGCAGCTGAGGGCAGTCCACGTCCACCTTGCATCGCGGGACGCAGACCTGACCCTGTGGCGGCGCCGCCTCGAGGCAATCGCAGCCGAGAGGCGCGTCGAGGAAGCAGTTGCCAGCGCCCTCGCAGTCCTCGTTCTTGCTGCAGACCTTGGGACTGCCGTAGGGGCCCGCTTCGGAGCCATGGTACTGCGTGCCGGGCTCGAGGGTGACGCTCGCCGGATCGGACGCCTCGGACAGCTGCTCGCCGACCCGCGTCAAGACGCGATAGCGATACACCACGTCGGGCTCCAGGCCGGTATCGACGTAGAAGGGGCTGATCTGCCACTTGCTCGACGTGGCCCCGGCGCGCTCCTCGAGCGCCTCGAAGCGGTACTCGACGGGCGCGGCGTTTACCGTGGGCACCGCGGCGCGCATGTGCGCGAGATAAGTCTTGGCACCTACAGGCCCTGTCTGGGGCCCGATCCCCACGATGCCGCTGGGGGCCTGCTCGAAGCTGGCCTGGGGCAGGCTCACCGGCGTCTTGTTGGCTCGGGTGTCCAGGAGCTGGCGCAGCCAGAGCGTGACACGCTCGCGCTCCGCCGGGAGGAGCTCCCGCAGTCGATGGGGCGGCATGGCCTTCGGGTGCGTCGGCGGCAGCTCCAGCCTGCGGATCGCTTCAGTCACGGTGAGGTCGGGCAGCAACGGCAGCTCGAGGGTGAAGCGCGCGCGCGTGACGCTCTGGTCCAGCCTCTCGTGGTGGCACTGCGTGCATGCCTCCACCAGGATCTCGGGGGCCGAGGCATCGGGTTGGACGCCCAGGCCGACGAGGTGGAGCGCCTCCGGGTCGAACACGTCGGTGATGTCCGCCAACTCCTGCGAGACACCCTTCCGATAGTCCTTCATCGCGGCCACAGCCGCGGCGAGCCGCCCCGGGTCGAAGGGGTTGTCCGCCGCAGCCGGGGGCGTGATCAGGAGACCGGCCCGGGCCAGGGCTCGGAGGACCTCGTCGCCGAGGTCGCTCAGACCGTCGCCCCGCCCGTCGTTACGATAGGCAGCGCGGTCGAAGCCGTTGCCGAACCCGTTCCCCTCGATGAGGTCCTCGAGGCTCATCGGCCGAGACTCGTACACGTTCGGCCCCGGCACGCCGGCGTAGGGCTCGCCGATGGGCTCGGCCTGGGTCGCGTGGGCGGCCACATAGGTGGACATATTCTCGAGGAAGGGCCCTGGCCCCCCCGGGCGCCCCTCCCACCCCGGGAAGTACGTCGGGTTGTAGAGCCAATGGGGCCACAAGCCGTTGAGCTCGAACATGAGGGGCCCTTTTCGGCGCACCGCGGCGTCCCGGTAGCCGTGTTCGTGGCACACGGCGCAATCGAAGATGGTATTGCGCAGGTCGGTTTCGTCATACAGCGACCAGGCGACCCAGCCGCGCTCGGTTCGCTCGGTGTGGAGGTCGGTGGGCGTGCAGCCCCCCGGCGCGGCGTCGCAAGCCTGCTCGAAGTGGAGGAGGAAGAACTCCACGGTGTCGAGGCCTACGTCGTGCGCCATGAGCTCCACGAAGCGCTCACCGCGCGTGAAGGCGGTCACGACGAAACCCGGCTCGGTGTCGAAGCGCGTCCCCGGCTGCGTCATGACGATCGCGCGCGGGTTGAGCGAGCTCACCAGCCGGCGGCTCAGGGACGACGAGTGCGCGACGAACGCGAAGCCCGGGTTTCCGTTCGGGAAGTGCTGGGCGGCGCGGCCCACCGGGCCGTTGAACTCCAGACCCAGGAGCTCGTACACGTCGGTGATCCCACTGATCACGGGCAGCCCGTTGGCGCAAAAGGCGCGCGCGATCTTGTGGCTCGCTCCGCGCGCACTGAGCCGCTGACACACGGAGATGAGCTGCGGCACCCCGGAGGGCATGGCCGAGAAGATCGGCCCTTCGCCCAGCTCCTCGCCGGCGGGGATGGGACCCTTGGCCTCTTCCTGGCAACCCAGGATGCTGCCCGGTAGCGCGGCGAGCGCCACCGCCAGCGCCAGCGCCCGAAGAGCGTTCCGCGCTTGGGACAACTCGGGCTCGACGCGCGGGGGCCCGTGAGAGGCTCCCGATGGGCGGCGGTTTGCGAGTGGACTCACGAGGCCTCGAGGGAGAAGGGGGACGGCGAGCGACCCGGTCGCTCCCTGGGCCTCTGCCGCTCGGTGACGCTATCCAAACAGCCATGTGAGCGCAAGGCGCGGGCAGCAAGCGGGGAACGACCGCGCCGCGCGTTGGAGGCGCCCCGTGGGCCTACACTCGATTCCGCCACATACGACCACGCTGAGTCGGAGCGGACGTGGCAGGGCGCGATACCGGACTGTGTACGTTCCGCTGACACAAGCAGAACGAAGTCCCGGCTGCGCCTCTCCAGGCCGAGATGCGCACAACCCAACACCTAGACACTGGAGGCAACGTGACTGAGACAACGACCACATTCCTGGTGGAGCTGTGGGTGGGCAAGCCATCCTTCGAGGGCACTGAGGCTTGGCTCCGCATGAACGCCAGCGCCGCGGTCGTGGCGCACCGCGCGGAGGTAACGCACGGCGCCGCGACGCCGGGCGGACTCGGCGCGGGGTGGAGGTCCACCTTGACGGCTGGCGGCGCCAGGTCGACAACGGCGCCATGCTGGCTGCGACCTCGGTGCTCCTCCTCGTGAACCTGGGCGTGCAGAGCGCCCCTCCAGTGGCCTGCTCCCGGCTGCTCCAGCCCGTGGACGCGCTCACGCAGGTCACCGGTTGGGGAGCCGCGGCCGCGGAGGCCCTGCGCCGAGAGGGTGAGCCGGCGGCCACCGACATCGACGACGCCACCGGCCGCACGCTGCTGTGTGACAGCGCCCCTTGCCTCACCACGCCCTTTGGGACCGTCGTGGCCGACGACAGCATGCAACGCGCCGTGTTGGTGGTGCCCGGAGAGCGCATCGGCGTGGCCGTGTTGCAGGGAGTCTACCGGGAGTATCACTGCACCGGCGAGGCGTCGGTCGGGACCAGCGAGTACGCCAATGGCTGGGTGAGGCTGCGGGGTTTCACGGCTTATCCACGGGTGGTCGGCGTGAGCGACGCCACCGGCAAGGCCTGCGACCACGAGGAGGACCCTGGCTGCTCACGCGCCTGCTTCCACCGGGCCCGAACGCCGCTCGAGGTGTGGGTGCACGGGCCGTCGGGGCAAGCGTGGGAGGTGCGAAAGCCGGCCAAGCTCAGGCGGAACGAGGAGCTCTCGACCGTGGCCGCGCGCAACAAGGCGCCGCCGCCCGCCCGGGTCGGCCGGTGCACCCTCGACACGCTCCTCGCGCGCTGAGCACCCGACCCAGAGCACCTGTTGTGTGCCCGAGGTGCCATGTCGCGTGCAGCCCTTCCGCGCGCCCCCGCGGTGTGCGTACGATGCGCGAATGCAGCGCGGCCTCGCCCTCCTCCTCGCCCTCGCCCCGATGGCCCACGCCGCCAGCTCTGGCCCATCGTCGCCAAGCCCCTTCGGGGGTAACGGCCACAGCGTCACCTTCGACGGGCGCGTGTACGTGGTGCGGCAAGGCGGAGCCCAGGACGGGTGGAACGTCTTCGTGTTGCGGCCGGAGAATGTCCGCTACCTGCCAGGGGGCGCGCTCGACCTCAAGCAGGGTGCTTTCTCGGCGCCAGCGCTCATCCAGGGGCCCAGCAACGGGGAGAACGCGCTGGCGCTGTGCGAAGCCACACCGCAACCGTTCGCGTGCGACGCCACGGGGGCCCCGGCGGCCGGGCCCTTCGCCTGCTACGACCTCTTCGTCTTCGACTCCAACGCGGAGGGTGGTCAATACAACGGCCTGCGCCGGCGGCGCCTGATGTTGTGGGTGGCCGATCCGGCCACGCCGAGCGCACGCCTCGAGAAGTGGCAGTGGACCGAGGGGATGGTGCCGGTGCAGGGCGGAGGGGTGGACCTCCGCGGGATAGAGCCCACGGTCACGCGCGACGGCCGCCTCATGGTCTGGCAGGGCCACCCGCAGAACGACGGCAAGATCGACGTACTCGTCTACGCCACCAACGCGGCCGCCTGCGGCACCACGTGGAGCGCCCAGAAGAACCTCTCCCACATGGTCAACGACCCCGCGGTGAAGGGCGTGTACCCGCTGGCCGACAAGGCGTTTCGGGCCGCAGACGGTGCGGCCTACGCCGACGGCGACCTCATCCGCGGCGCCTACCCCTGGCTCTTCCCAGACGGCGACGCCCTCACGTTCACGTCCGTGGTGATCCCGTGCGTCAGCGAGAACAACCCGCCCGGGTGCGACGCGCGGCGCGGTGGGCTGGCGGTGATGGGTTACCCCACCAACTGGGGCCTCGCGCACATCGACGGCGCCCTCAACCCGTCGACCGACGACCAGGTGCGTCTGTTCTTCTCCTCCCCCGGCCCGCACACCTTCCCTCAGCTCCCGGTCACGAGCGGAACGGACGTCTGGCCGTTCTTCGGCTCCAATACGTCGAACCACGGCGACCTCGTCCTCGATGACGGGCTGGACGGGCAGTACGTGGGCGTGTGGCTCATGAACGAGTCGGTAAACAAGGCGGGCAACCTCGACAAGACCCGCACCCCCGACACCAGCGGCTACTTCCACACGGGCACCGTCAATGGGGCCACGTTCCCCACGAAGAACAACGGGCTCTTCGGCAAGGCCCTCGAGTTCGACGGGGTGGACGACTGGGTGAGCGTGCCGCACGCCGCCTCACACGGCGCCTCCAACGCGCTCACGGTGTCTCTCTGGCTGCGCCCGGACGCGCCGGTCGACTGCGATGGGAACAACAACTACCGGTTCCTGCTGGGTAAAGGCCCCATCGCAGACGGAGCCTGGTCGCTCGTGTTGGAGGAGGGACAGGTGTTCCAGGCGCGGGTGCGTGCTGGCGGAGCCGAGCGCGCCGTGTGGGCCCTGAGCTCGCCGCTGGTCGTGGGCGAGTGGAGCCACGTGGGCTTCACCTACGAGGCCACCACGGGCGCCATGCGCTTCTACGTGAACGGCATGCTGGCCGGATTGGCGGACCACCCGCCGGCGCCGTTGGACGGGTCGAGTCACCCCATCACCATCGGCGGCCCCGGCGGGCCCCGCGCCGAATGCCCAAACGGCGACGGCAACTTCAAGGGCGCCATCGACGAGCTTCGCGTGTCTCGCGTGGTGCGCGACCTGAGCGTGGCGGCACGCCCGGGCAACCACGCGCGGTTCGTGAGCTGGCAGGTGCCCGCGGAGGTCACCGCGGGCGCCGCGTTCCAGGCGCAGGTGACCTTCCGGAACACGGGCCGCACGGCGTGGTCGGTCCACACGCTGCATCGCCTCGGGTCCCAGGCCCCACAAGACAACGGCACCTTCGGCGCGGGGCGCGTGTCGCTCCCGGGCGGCCGTGTGGAGACCGGCGACACCGTGACCTTTGTCGCCGACCTGGTGGCGCCTGCGGGGCCCGGCGCCTACGACTTTCAGTGGCGCATGGTGCAGGACGGCGCCGAGTGGTTCGGCGAGCTCACGCCCCTCGTCCAGCTGACGGTGGTGGAGGATACGACCGAGCCCCCCGACCCCGGCCCTGCGCCGGACGTGACCGAGCCGCAGGATGTGACCGAGCCGCAGGATGTGACCGAGCCGCAGGACGTGACCGAGCCGCACGACGTGACCGAGCCGCTGGACGTGACCGAGCCGCAGGACGTGACCGGGCCACCGGATGGTGTGATTCCCAACGACTCCACCGGTGGTGCGCTGGATACTGGGGTGGGGTGGGACGCGTCGCCGTCGTGGGACGTCCCCCTTGCCTGGGATGCCGGCTGGCCCGCTGACGCAGCCATGGCCACCGACACGCCCGAGGTGGCGGGGGACGCCAGTCCCTGGGGTGGCCCCGACGCGCGCGGCATTTCGGACGGGCCCGACGCGGGGACTGACTGGGACGCACACGACGGTGCTGCCCCCTCAGGGCTGGACGCCAGCCCAACGGTGGCCATGCCACCGCCCGACGACGCGGGCTGCGGCACAACGCGGCAGGCGGGCGGCCGGTGGCCTGTTGCGGCGCTCCTCGCGTTCGCGCTCCTGGCGTTGGCTCGCCGTCGATGAACGGGAGCCCGGCGCTCCTCGCCCTGCGCGGTGCGTCGTCCCTCGTCGGGGGGCTCGCCCTCGTCAGCGCCCTGGCGTGCTCCGCGCCCATGACGACGTACTCCCCGGCCGACGTCGCCGGCGTTGGCGCCCCTGACGTCGGGGACGCTGCGGACAGCCTCGGACCGGAGGGCGCGCAGGACAGCCTCGACCCCGAGGGCGCGGCGGACAGCCTCGACCCCGAGGGTGGCACCGACACCCCCCGCTCGGCGGATGGCGGCGACACCTCCGGCTCCAAGGACGCGACCGGCGGCCTCGATCCCGACGACGCAGGCGGCGGCCTCGATCCCGACGACGCGGCCGGCGGCCTCGAGCCCGACGACGCAGCCGCCCTCCCCGGCCCAGGCGACGCCTCCGACGCCCTCGTCCCAGAAGACACGGAGATTCCGGCCTGCCCGTGGCTGAGCCCCGTCGCCGTGGGGCCAGAGGGCGTCACGCTGGAGGCAGCGCTCCCGGGCCTCTGCCCGCTCACGCTCACGCTCCCCAGCCCGGCGGTTGTGGCCTTCGAGGTGACGCAGGGGAGCCTCTCCGGCGTGCCCGTCGACGCCCCCGGTTGGTCGGCGCCACGCCTGCTCCCCGCGGGGCCCATCACGCTGACGATTGCGCCCGAGAGCGAAGCACCTGCGCACGTGCGTGTCCTGAACCTGGGCGCGCCGCCCGGGCCAGTTGATCGCGCCAAGAGCCTCGTGTGGAGCGAGGCCCCGCTGGTGGACGTGTGCGGCCTCGCCTGCCTCATGGCTGCGCTCGCGGAAGACGGCCACGGGGGCCAGCTGCTCCACGACTGGTTCCTCCGGTTCTCCACCACACCCCACTCCGAGCGCTTCGGCCCGGCCCTCCTCCTCGAGCAGATCGCCGCGGCGCAGGGGGTGGACCCGAGCGGCTGGGACCTGGATCTGCTCCCGTTCCGCGTCACCGGCGTCCACAACCGACTAGACCTCCGAAACGCCGCCCACTGCGGCGAGCTGCGGGTGTCGCTGGCGTCGGTGGATCCGCTGCTCAAGCCCTTTCACCTCCTCTTCCTGTTTGCGCTCCCTCCGCGCCTCGACGACGCCGCCCCCGACGGCAGCCTGCACTGCACCGCCACCGCCCTGGCCTGGGCGCGCCTCTCGGAGCTGCCCGACGAACAGCGCGTGCCCGCGTCGCAGGCGCTGGCCGCCGCGTCGTTCACCGCCCAGCACTTCCTGGCGGCCGAGAGCCTCGAGTTCATGGTGGCCCCCTGGGAGTGGCGACAGTGGTTCTTCAGCGCCACCGAGCCCCAGGTGCTGGAGAACCGCCCCCTCTTCCAGACGGTGGACCTCCCCCGCGTCAACGCACCGGGGCCCGACCGGGAGGCCTTCCTGGCGTACGTCACCGCCAACGCCGACGCGCTCCGCGAGCGCCGGGCTGAGGTTCCAGAGGCCTTTCGTTCGCCCTCGGGGCGCCTGAATCAAGGTGTTCCGTGGGAGCCGCTGGACCTCTCGGGCCTACCCGCCAGCGTGGGTGATCTCACCTCGCTACGCCAGGCCGTCGAGCAGGTGGGGTGCGTCGGGTGCCACACGGCCGACGCGCCCTTCGTCCAGACCAATGAGGACCGGGAGTTCTCGCCGTTCTACGACAAGGAGCTCGACGCCCGCCTCGACGCGCTCGAGGCGTCGGCCGTGGGGCCCACGCCCAAGACGCCCTTCGGACCACTCCAGAGCCCGTTCGTCGCCCACTGACCTGCAGTACAACGCGCTCTTCACCCTGGCTGTGCCCGCCCCCCGAGAGTCATTGGGAAGCCCGGGCTCGACACCCTGTGCGCGCGTCAATAGCCTCCGCCCGGGTCTTGAAACGGACAGCCCAGGTCGGGCTCCGACACCCCACGGCCCAAGGTAGTACAAGCGCGTGCCCCAGCCCCGACCGTTCTCCGCCCTGACGCTGGTCTTCTGCCTCTCCCTGTTCGCGCAAGCCTGCGGGGATGACACGGCGGCTGGCACGCAGCCTGCGCCCGACACCGCGTCCACGGGAGACCTCCTCCTCGCCGACGCCTCCGACCCGGGCGACACCTCGGCCGACGGCGTCGACTCCTCGGCATCGAGCGACGCGGAGGGGCAAGAGATCGGCACCGAACCGGACGTGGCCGTCGGCACCGAGCCGGACGTCGGGGTCGATCGCCCCGAGGGCTGGACCACCGCGACCCACTCGAATGGCGTGCCGCCCAACTTCGCCGAGGTCTTCAGCGACACCGAGGTGAAGCGCATCGACATCGAGATCGGCGCCGACCCATGGGAAGCGATGATGGCGGACATGACCGAGATCTACGGCGAGCCCAGCGGGGGTGGCGGCGGTCCGGGTGGCGGGGGGCCAGGCGGGGGCGGCGGCGGCGGCTTCTCCGAACAAGACCCCATCTTCGTGCCCGCGACGGTGCGCTTCGGAGACCACACGTGGACTCACGTGGGTGTGCGGTTCAAGGGTAATTCGAGCCTTCGATCCACCTGGACGAGTGGCAACCTCAAGCTGTCGTTCAAGCTCGACTTCGACGAATTCGAAGGCGAGTTCCCCGAGATCGACGACCAGCGCTTCCATGGGTTCAAGAAGCTCAGCCTGAAGAACAACTACCAGGACGCTTCACTGGTGCGCGAGAAGGTGATGACGGACCTGTTCAGAGCCGGCGGAATGGCGGCCTCGCACACCAGCTTCTGTGCGGTCTACGTCGACCGGGGTGACGGGCCGGAGTACTTCGGGCTCTACACCCTCGTCGAGGAGGTGGATGACACCCTCATCGAGACGCAGTTCGAGGACGGCGGCAATCTGTACCAGCCGGACGGGACCGCGGCGCAGCTCTCGGAGGGGTCGTTCGACGAGGAGGAGCTCGGTAAGGAGACCAACGAGGAGGCGGCCGATTACAGCGATGTCCTCGCGCTGCTCGCGGCGCTTCACGACGGCACGCGGACGTCGGACCCGGAGGCCTGGCGTGCCGCCCTCGACAAGATCTTCGACACCGATGTGTTCCTTCACTACCTCGCCATCAACGGCATCGGCCAGAACTGGGACACCTACGGCCGCATGACCCACAACTACTTCATGTACCGTTCGCCCAGCACGTCGAAGTTCGTGTGGATCCCCTGGGACAACAACGAGGCGCTACAAGCCGGCAAGCAGGGCGGCGCGCTCCCACTCGACTTCGCCGGGGTGCAGTCCGCCACCTGGCCGCTCATCGGGTTCCTCTATGCGGACCCCGTCTACCGCGCGAAGTATCAGGACTGGCTTCGTCAGACCATCGAGGGCCCCTTCACCGTGGCCGCCATGACCGCGCGCTACGACGCCTACGAAGCGCTGCTGGCCCCCTACGCCGAGGCCGAGCGCTCAGGCTTCACGTTCCTGAAGAGCGCGTCCGCGTTCGGTGCCGCGTTCGACGCCCTGCGAGCCCATGCGCAGAGCCGCGTCGCCGCGACCGAGAGCTACCTGGGGCTCTAGTCGGTCGCGCGGGCGGCCGCGGCCCCGCACCCGTCGCGGTCCGGCATTGGGGCGTTTCGCGCGCGGTGGAGGCCCAGGGGGGCCGAGGCGGTGCTCGTGGACGCGCAGGGTCGACGACACGCCAGCGGGGGCCTGACCGGGTGTACACCGGAGGCGACGAGGTGACACACTGCGCGAAGTCGTGGTTCGGTCCCCTTCGCCCGGGCGTCTCCCGGGTCTGACCTCGTGGCGGTCGCGCAGGAGAGCCTGGTGAGCCTCGTGGTGGCTATCGCGTTCACGGTCTACCTCTCAGCGGCAGGGCCATTGCTCTTCGCTAGAGGCGGCAGCGCGCCCGTGGACCTCGGACCTCTCCCCGCAGGGCTCGCGTCCACCGACGCTTCGGCTTGCGCGGGTTGCCACGCCGAGATCGCTGCCGAGTGGCGTGGCAGCGGCCATGCTTCCTCGTGGACCAACAAGGTGTTTCAGGACGCCTATGCGGTGGAGCCTCTCGCTCCGTGTCGAAACTGCCATGCGCCCAACAACGACGGCGGCCTCCCCGCGCAGCTCGCTGCCTCCGACGGCGTCTCGTGCAACGTGTGCCATGTGCGAGGCGGACACGTCCTCGGGGTCCACGGCGTAACCGTCGCGGCCCACGCCGGGCGGGTGGAGCCGCAGCTCCGAGAGGCCACGTTCTGCGCCAGCTGCCATCAGTTTGGTTTCTTCAGCGAGGTCGACGGGCAGCAGGTGGAGCTGGCGGAGCCGCAACAAGACACGTGGGGCGAGTGGACTCGGAGCAGCGCCTCCCGCCAGGGCATCTCCTGTGTGGACTGCCACATGCCTAGGTCGGGCCAGGGGGCGGCCTCGCACCGTAGCCACGCCTTCCTTGGCGGGCGTGACCTCACGATGCTTCGCTCCGCGGTCACGGCGACCGTCACGGCGCGACGAGAGGGCCAGGATGTGATCGTCGACGCCCGGGTAGTCGCGGCGGCCACTGGGCACTCCTTCCCCACGGGTGACCTCTTCCGCCGCGCCGAGATGACCATCCGGGCCGGAGACGCCGTCAAGACGCTGTCTTATGCGCGGCGGTTTCGCGATCACGTCGCGGTCCGACAGGACGGCCAGATCATCCGCGAGCGCCGCGAAGTAGCTGACACACGCGTGCCGCCGCCCGGCGCGGGCATCGCCCCCACGCGGCAGGTGCGTTTCGTGGGCTCGACGGTCGCGGAGGTGACTTGGTCGTTCGACTATCTCATCATGCCCACCATCGACGCCGCCGCGGGCGGGACGCCGGTGGAGCGCCTGGGGTTGTTCCAGGGGACAGCCACTGTAGCCACTACGCGTCCGGACCAGCCAACAGCTGGGGAGGAGTAGGAGGAGTAACCGCCATGTTGATCCCATTGGCCATGCTGGCGAACCTCGTCACGTCCGTAACGCCCTTCGGCGGCACTCGGAGCGACCCCGTCGTGGTTCCGCTCCAAGGCTCGCTCAGCGGATTCCAAGCCACATCCACCACGCGCTGGATCCGCTTCGAGACGCCCACCTGCACACGGTTTCGGCTGGAGGCGGCCTTCTCTCGGGACGACGAACAGGCGGCGTTCTTGGAGGGCTTCGAGGATCGCGTTGGGTTCTCTTGTGACACGGACGAGCGCGACGCGGACTCTGTGGACTGCGCGCCGCTCGAGTTCGATTCGCAAGGGGCTACCACGGACGTCGGCATCTGGGTCCGGAAGTACAGGTCCGTGAAGCTCTCTTGGAGCAGCACCCCGTGCCCAGTGACTCCTGTCGCGCCGGGGCTCTCGGTGCTCCTCCGCGACGCCCTGTTCGGCTGGAAGTCGGGGCCGACCCCGGCCGAGCTGCGCACGAAGCTCGTCGCTGCTGGGGTGAAGTTCCAGAACGACGAAGGCGAACCTGACCCGATGGGGGACGCCGCGACTCTCGACCTTGGGGGAGTGTCGTTGTCGCTCTCCCTCGCGGGCTATTCCGCTGGCGCGACCTTGTCTCTCGATGGGTGTGAGACGGGCAATGACATCGAGGTGCTCACCTCGATGGTGCCTCCCGTGCTCGCCGCAGTGGGGCCGCCGACGTTGGTCGTGGGCGCAGGACATTGGTGGCGATGGCGGGCCAAGAACCCGTATGTCGAAGTAGAACTCGACGTCCAAGAGTGCAGGTACGAACGAGAGACCACGACGCTCGACATCCGCTATCGAAAGACCGGTGGTCGCAAATGAGTTGCACCCTCGCCAAGACCGTTCGGGAGCACGCCCCGCGAGCACGCGCGCTCTTGGGGCTCGCCCTCATGCTGCACACAGCCGTGGCGCGCGCCGCTCCACCGGAAGCACCCGTCGTCCCTGCCAGCCTCGCCCCTGCGGTCAAAGCAGCGCGCGGTATCCTCGCCAAACTCCGTGATAACTGCCTTCAAGTGCGGTCACGTAACGGCGAGTGGTATGTCGATGAGGAGGAGTACGACACAAAGAAGTGTGCGACCTACCTCGCCGCGCTCATGAAGCCCGACGAGGCCGTCGTCCACGCGATCGGCCAGGGGGCGCTCAGCCCGTCGTTCTCGCCGGAGGGCTGGGGAGGCGCGATGGCCGAGTGGCCCGGGTTGGTGGCCCACCTTGGCGAGGTTGGCAGCCCCCTAGCCGTCCAGTACCTGGTGCGCGCCGCTTTTCACCTCGGCAAGAAGTTCGATGAAGACTCGGAAGACCCCGAGTACATGAGCGTCATCGTGGACGCGCTGCGACTGGCCACCGGCAACGACGTGGGGCGAATGCCTCCCTGGGAGATCGACGAGGACACCCCGACGAAGGTCCGCACCAATGCGGCCGACATCGGTAAAGACTGGGCCGCCTGGTACGCGGTCCACTCGGCCGAGACGCCCGAGCAGTGGCGGGCCGCCGGGCTCGCCGCCAGCCGCCTCGAGCTCTCCTCGCCCGATCCCATCGTGCGTTTCACGGCGATCGAGCGCCAACTCGGGACGGGCGGCGACCACGAGGCCGCACTGCGCTCTCTCGAGTCGGCTCTCTCCGATCCCCTGGTGAGCGCCGGTTTCGTGGATAGGGCCGCCCGATTCCTCTCGGTAGGCGCCCCCAGCGAGCTGTACGACAGGGCGGGTGACGCCCGCCAGGCAGCCGTCGCGGCCTTGCCGGCCGGCCCGGATGGCTCCGTCGCGGCGCTCCCGCGAACAGCTCCCAACGTCAAGCGGCTGCTTGCCGCTTGCACCAAGGCCTTCGACCAGCTCCGGCTGCGAGACGCGATGGATGCGTGTTCCGCGGCGGCGAAGGCGGACCCAAAGAACGTCACCGCGGAGGTGGGCCGCGGGTGGGTCCAGCTCGAGGTCGGCGACACCGCGGCCGCCAAGGCAACGGCCGAGGTTGCGCTCGCAAACAAGCCAGGCTCGGTGGGGGCGCTGCAGCTCGCGGCGGCGGTGGCCACGGTGGAAGGCGACGCGGCCAAGGCCCGGGCCTGGCTGGAGTCGGCAGCGAAGACCAACGCCGACGCCCGTCAGCGGCTCGGCATCTTGAACGGGCAGCCGCCCGCGAAAACCTGGGTGCGCTACATCGCCCCGCGCCACGCCTGCTGGAAGCGCCGCGGAAACCAAGCGTCCAACGCGTTCTTGCTCCGTCGCGGCATCAACGACCCGGCGGCCTTCGAGCAAGTCTGGGCCACCTTGCCCAAGCGGGAAAAAGCCAAGCTGACTCGGAAGGGCGTCACGGGCTGCCCTTTCCAGGCGGACCAGGCCAAACGGACGGAGTAGTCTCGTGCGCGCGTCGATCGCAGAGGTGACGCGGTCGCTGGCCTATCTCATCATGCCCACCATTGACGCTGCCGCGGGCGGGACGCCGGTGGAACGTCCGGGGTTGTTCCAGGGGACAACCACAGGTGCCACCACGCGTCCGGACCAGCCAACAGCTGGGGAGGAGTGACTGCCATGTTGATCCCACTGGCGATGCTGGCGAGCCTCGGCACGTCCGTAACGCCCTTCGGCGGCACTCGGAGCGACCCAGTCGTGGTCCCGCTCCAAGGCTCGCTCAGCGGCTTCCAAGCCACGTACACCACGCGCTGGATCCGCTTCGAGACACCCACCTGCACGCGGTTTCAGCTGAAGGCGGCCTTCTCTCGGCGCGACGTAGACGCGGCGACCTTCGAGGGCGTCAAGGAGGCCGTTCGTTTGTGGTGCGACACCGACGAGCCCAACGCCGTCGGTGTGGATTGCCAGCCGCTCGAGTTCGACTCGAACGGCGCTACCACAGACGTTGGGATCAGAGTCCGGACGTACGCGTCCACGAAGCTCACTTGGACCAGCGCCCCGTGTCCGGTGATTCCAGTCGCGCCGGGGCTCTCAGCCCCCCTCCGCGACGCGCTGTTCGGTTGGAAGTCCAGGCCCACGTCGGCCGAGCTGCGGGCGAAGCTCGCCGCAGCCGGGGTAGAGTTCCACAACGATGACGGGAAACCCGACCCGATGGGAGACGCCGCCAGAGTCGATCTGGCGGGAAAGTCGTTCAACCTATCGTTCGTCTACAAGCCCGGCGGCGCGAACTTGTCCCTCGCTGCGTGTGAATTTGAGAGTGGCTTCGAGGAGCTCAGTTCGCTGGCGCCGTCCATCCTCGCTGCGGTTGGGCCACCGACAGTCCGCGTGAAGGCCGCTTCCTGGAGTCAGTGGCGGGCCAAGAACCCTTATGTCGCAGTGAAACTCAGGCTCCAGGAATGCGGTCACGACGAGTCCGACGCGACTCGACTCGAGATCAGGTATGGCAATGGGGGTGTCAAATGAGCGGGAACCTCCGGAGGGCAGCGCTGAAGCGCGGGTGCCGCACAGGTTTGGCGTTGTGGCTCGCCCTCGTCCTGCTACCGCAGCTCGCGCTCGCCGTGCCGCCCAAGGCCCCGCCCATCCCGGCCGACCTCGCGCCTGCAGTCAAAGTCGCGCGCGGGATCCTGGCCAAGTTCAGGGAGCATTGTCAGCAGACGCGGTCGCGCAACGGCGAGTGGTTCATCGAGGACGATGACTACGACCGGGAGAAGTGTCCGACCTACCTGGCAGCGTTACTGAAGACCGATGAGGCTGTCATCCACGCGATCGGACGGGTGGCGCTCAGCCCATCGTTCTCCGCACACGACTGGGGAGGTGCCATGGGCGACTGGCCCGTACTGGTCGGCCACCTTGGCGAGGTTGGGAGCCCAGTAGCCGTTCAGTACCTGGTGCGCGCCGCGTTCCACCTCGGGAAGAGCTTCGACCCGGAGTCGGGGGACAGCGAACACATGAGCGTGATCGTGGACGCGTTGGAGCAGGCCACCGTCACCGACGTGGTGCCATTGCCCGCATCGCGACACGACGAGGACACGTCGACGGAGACCGACACCGAGATGGCCGATATCGGTAGGGCCTGGGCCGCCTGGTACGCGGCGCACGCGGCAGAGACACCGGAGCAGTGGCGAGCGGCTGGGCTGGCGGCCAGCCGCCTCGAGCTCTCCTCGCCGAAGCCGTGGGTGCGTCTCAAGGCGATCGAGCGCCAGCTTGGGGTGGGCGGTGACCACGAAGCCGCACTGCGCTCTCTGGAGTCGGCCCTCTCCGATCCGCTGGTAAGTGCCGAGTTCGTGGATTCGAGCGACAGGTTCGCCCGGAGAGGCGCCCCCCGGGAGCTGTTCGCCAGGGCGGAAGCCGCCCGTGACGCGGCCGTCGCCGCGCTGCCCGCCGACCCGAACGGTTCCGTCGCAGCGAGCCCGCCAACAGCTCCCAACGTCAAACGTCTGCTGGCCGACTGTACCAAGGCGTTCGAACAGCTTCGGCTGCGAGACGCCATGGCCGCGTGCTCTGACGCGGCGAAGGCAGACCCGGAGAACGTCACCGCCGCGGTCGGACGAGGCTGGGTCCAGCTCGAGTTGGGCGACACTGCGGCGGCTCGGACAACGGCCGAGGTCGCCCTCGCAGGCAAGCCAGACTCCGTGAAGGCGCTACAGCTCTCGGCGGCGATCGCGACGGTCGAAGGCGAAACGGCCAAGGCCCGGGCCTGGCTGGAGCTGGCTGCGAAGACGAACGCCGACGCGCGGCAGCGGCTCAAGATCTTGAACGGGCAGCCGCCCTCGACAACCTGGGTGCGCTACATCGCCCCGCGCCACGCCTGCTGGAGGCGCCGCGGAGCGCAGGCCGCCAACGCATTCCTACTCCGGCGTGGCATCAACGATCCGGCGGCCTTCGAGCGAGTCTGGGCCACTCTTCCCAAGCGAGAACAAGCCAAGCTGACTCGAAAGGGCGTCGCGGGCTGCCCGATGCACCCGGACGAGGCGAAACGGGCGGAGTAGCTCTGCGAGAGCCACCTGATTGTCCCGACCGCGGACGCCCCTACACGCTCGGTCGGTGATGCGAGCCGGAGCATCGCATGGTCGACCTGGGTCGCCTGGGTCGCCCGTGGGCTTCCGTTCGCGGCGCCGCCAGTGCTAGAGTGGGCCCCGCTTCTGACTAGAGGGAGATCCCGATGGAATGGTGGCAAGCAGAGGGATGGGCCAGTCCGCCGCGGCGCGAGACGGCCCGCGGACCCGTTACCGTCTATCGAGCCGCAGGCGGGGGCAGCAACGCTCTCGGAAACTGCTTCTTCATCCCCACGAGGAGTCTGACAGGCGCGGTACAGGGACTCACGGCGCAGGCACTGGAGGCCGACCTCAACGCGGCGCTTTGGGGCAACCTGTTCAGAGAGATCTTCGTGTATTCGATCTTGCCTGGAACTGTGTACTACATCGGGCCGGCGGCGCAGTCGGGGCCGATCGGTCGGCCGGATCAGAATGGACAGGTCAGCAATTGGTCTACCTCGATCCGCTCACCGGGGCTCCTTGAGCAGGTCTCACTCGAGTCGAAGTCTCCTACAGTGGCTAGACGGCTCGCGCGGACGGAAGAGCTGTCGGGAATGGTTACCCAGAAGGGCCGTTTCCGGCCTCGGGTGGACTCGCACATCTTCGCAGCCGGCCCCGTAGACTCGAAAGGCAGCCCAATCGCTCACTGAGCCGGCGCCTTGAACCGAAGGTGCAGTCCGGCGGTGCCGTCGGGCCGATACGTAATTGCGCCCGGGGACTCACATTCTGCCAGCCCGGCCGCGCGCTGGGTTGACACGGCACGCAGCGCTCGGTGACATGACCACCTGCATCGTCTCGAGGTACCCATGACTCAGCGGCGGATGCTCGCCCTGCTCGCTCTCCTGATCACGCCCCTGGCGTTGGCCGGTCCGCCGAAGGGGAAGTCCACCTCGGCCCCGCCCGGCTACGTGAAGGTCAAGGCGGGGACGTTCCAGATGGGGTCGCCGCTGGACGAGCCCGGGCGCTACCCCAACGAGCAGCCTCATCCGGTGCGTCTCACCCGGTCGTTCTGGCTCAAGGCCACGGAGGTGACCCGGGGCGAGTGGAAGGCCCTGATAGGGACGAACCCCTCGCGCTTCGCGTCCTGCGGCGACGACTGCCCGGTCGAGGGCGTGAGCTGGTACGACGCGATCGCGTACGTGAATGCGCTGTCTCGCCGGGAGAACCTCCCGGAGTGCTACGTGTTGTCGGGGTGCCTGGGCACCGTCGGCGGCGGGTGCACGAACTGGTCAGAAGGCTCGTGCCGGGGCGACTTCGCGTGCTCCGACGTGACTTTCAGCGGTACCCGGTGCACCGGGTACCGCCTGCCGACCGAGGCCGAGTGGGAGTACGCGGCACGCGGGGGGTCCACGACGCCCCTCTATACCGGCCGAATCACACTGCACGGCGACGAGGCCCCGGAGCTGGACCCGATTGGGTGGTACGCGGCCAATAGCGCCGCGGCCTACGACGGCGCGTTCGACTGCTCCGAGTGGAAGAAGCTCCCGCCCTCGACGAGCCGTTGCGGCCCCCAGACGGTGGGCAAGAAGGCACCGAACGGCTGGGGTGCCTACGACATGCTCGGCGGCGTCTGGGAGTGGTGCGGCGACTGGGCCGGCGACTACTCCGGCCGTGCGACCGATCCCATCGGGCCGCCCAGCGGAGACCGCCGTGTCTACCGGGGCGGGTCCTGGGCCGCGTGGGCGCGGGACCTGCGGGCCGCCAACCGCTTCTCGGTGGTCCCCGAGTACCGCTTCCACCACGTCGGCCTCCGCCCGATCAGGTCCATCCGCTGATCGCGAGGCGCTCGGTCGCCCGCTGCGCGACTGGGTCCCTCTTCACTGGCGTGTACGCCGGCACCTCGCCGCAGGAGAAATTGGGGTGGCGCCGTCCGAGTGACGCATCAGACCCTGTCGAGTTACCCTGCCGGCGCATGAACCTTCGAACTCTATCGGCTGCAGCCCCGCACGCGGCTTTGCCGCGACTCCTCCTTGCCCTGCTCATGGTCACAGGCTGCTTCGGGGACTTCGAGCCCGAGAGCCATGCCTTCTGTCGAACCAACGCCGACTGTATCGCCGGGTGGGTCTGCGACGGGGTCCGGCAGCAATGCGTGAAGGTTGGAAGCGACGTCTCAGGGGTGGATGCGGGCGGCGATGCGCCCGATCCCACCCCCGACACCAGCGGGACTGACACGGCCGCGACCGACGTGCCGCTCGGGCCCGACCTGCTGGTGGACGACACCGGCCCCGACACCGCGGCGGCCCCCGACCTCTGGGAGCCCGACGACACCGGAGCTCTGGACGACGCGGGACCCCTGGAAGACGCGTCGGGGACCGACGGGACCGATGGCGTCGATGTGCCGGACTCCAGCGCGGACCTGACGGAGCCCACCGACGAGGGCCCCACGAGCGACGTCGAGGGAGCCGACGCGCCTCCTGAGTCCGACGCCTCAGACGACGTGTCGCCGCCCGACGTAGGCTGTGTGGACGAGTGCCCTATCGAGGGTCATCTCTACTGCACGGCGCAGGCATCCGAGCTGAGCCCCTGCGTTCAGCTCGATGGATGCCTGAAGCTGGGCCCTCCCATCGTCTGCCAGTTTGCGGTCAGTTGCCCGGCTCCTTGTGGTGACGCGCCTTGCGAAGCCACAGGCGCCTGCATCTTCGGCGAGGAGTGCGTGGCAGCGGGCACGATCGATGAGACCGGGTGCGCCGTGTGCTCGAGCGCGCCTGGCGGCCAGAAGGTCCCCCGCGCGTGCGACGACGGCGATCCTTGCACCGTCGACGCCTGCGATGGCGCGTGCACCAACACGCCGGCGTCGGGCCCCCCTTGTGACGACGGCGACGCCTGTACCGTGGAGGATCAGTGCGTCTCGGGCGCGTGCGGCGGCTCTGAGGTGGACTGCGGCGAGGGGAACGTTTGCGCGGCCTCGGCGTGCCATGTCGTCCAGGGTGTGGCGACGTGCGCGCCGGTGTACGCCCCGGACACCACGGCTTGCGATGACGGCAACCCCTGCACGGATCTGGACCGCTGCGGGACGGGTGCCACCGCCGGGTCGTGCGTGGGGAGCAGCACGGCCGCCAGCTGTGACGATGGCGACGCGTGTACGGATGACGCGTGCGTCGCGAACACCTGCGTGTCCACGCCCAGGTCGTGCGATGACGGCCAGGACTGCACGACCGACGGCTGCGAGGGGGGAGCGTGCCAGTCCATCGCGCGCCAGGGCACATGCTCAGACGGTAACGCGTGCACGGCGGAGGACGCCTGTGCGGCGGGCCAGTGCGCCGGACAGAAGCGCGACTGCGATGACGGTAACCCGTGCACGGCCGACTCCTGCGCGCCCGCGAGCGGTTGCCAGCACGATCCCAAGGCTGGACCGTGTAGCGACGGGCTCTCGTGCACCCTCGACGATTCGTGCAGTGGCGGCGTGTGCAAGGGGACACTCTTCCCGTGTTCGGACGTCGGCTGCCGAACGACCATTTGCACGGAGCTCGGGCAGGGCCTGAAGGTCTGCGCGCTCGCGGGCAACAGCGCCCAGGGCAAGGCGTGCGACGACGGCCTCAGCTGTACGACCGACGACGCCTGCGATGGTGCGGGCGGCTGCTCCGGCCCGGTGCAAGCCGGCTCGTGTGCCATCGACGGGGCCTGCTTCGTGCACAACCAGACCGATCCGAAGGGCCCGTGCCGCCTTTGTAAGTCGACCAGCCCGACCGCCTGGACGTTCAAGGCGGAGCTGCTGGCCTGCGACGATGGGGACGCGTGTACCACCACATCAGCGTGCTCCCAGGGGAGCTGCGCCCAGACGGGGACGTTGAGCTGTGACGACCAGAACGCGTGCACGGTCGACAGCTGCTCGCCTCTCTCAGGATGTGTCCATTCGGCGGCGGCGAACTTGACGGCGTGCGATCGCGACGGGCTGAGCTGCACGACCGACCGATGCATCGGCGGGCAATGCACCTTCGCCAACGTGAGCGTCGGGACTTGCTTCATCGATGGTGCTTGTCACGAGGTCGACGCGACCCCGTCCGGCCCCGATGCCGACTGTCTCGCGTGTGACCCCTTCACGAATCCGCTCGGGTGGACCCCGATCCCCTTCCTCGTGGGCCAGGCTTGTAGCTCGAACCCCTGTCGAAGCGGGGCCACGTGTTCGGCGGAAGGCCGGTGTGAGGGAGGAAACGGCCACTCTGGCTCGAGCTGTCCGGATGGCGTCTGCCTCAGCGGTGACTGCTGGCTGCAGTATCCGGCGCTGGCGGGCCCACAGGGGGATCGCGGTTACAGCTTCACGGTGCCGGGTGGTTGCTTCGAGCTGGATGTCCGCGTCGCAGGCGCCGGCGGAGGAGAAGGTGGCTACGGAGGGACGATCGGCGGTCGGCTCATCGTCTCGCCGGGGGACATCATCGCTATGTGGGTCGGCGCGGGTGGTGGTCTAGGCACGGCCGGCCTCGCCGGCGCTGGAGGCGCCGGGACCGTGCGCGGCGGCGATGGAGGCTCAGTGCCGGATGGGACCGGCATTGGTGGCAACGGCGGCGGAGCCGCCAGCCTCGTGCACCACAAAGGGCAGATGGTGCTCGTGGGTGGTGGCGGCGGGGGAGCCGCGTTCTACCAAGCCGGTGGAGGTCCGGGTGGACAGTGGCCCTCGCTTGCGGGGAACAACGGAGGGAGCCCCTATCCGCTCTCGGCGGGGGCGGGTCAGGGTGGGCCGTCGTCAGGCGGGGTGGCTCCTGTCGGTGGACTCGGGAAGAGCGGGGGCGGCGCCGGCCAACCGGCGGGTGAGGCCGGTGGCGCGGGTGGGGCCGGGACCGGGAGCTACGCGAAGGGTGGCGGAGGCGGAGGCGGAGGCTACCGCTGGGGCGGCTCGGGCGGAGGCGGTTGGGGCGGAGGCGGCGCAGCCGACTCCGGCGGCGGTGGTGGAGGCGGGGGGGCCAGCTACTTCCATACTTCCGTGACCTCGCCGCTCAACTGGTCGCCCCCGATTGGCTACTCGCGGACTAGCTCAAGCAACCCGGGCCAGCCGGGGCTGGTCCTGCTCCGATGCGAACCTCCAACGACGGCCGGGTGTGGCTCGGCCGGCACCCCGGATGGTACCGCGTGCGACGACGGCAACCCGTGCACGACCTCGGACTCCTGTCTCGACGGGACGTGCAAGCCGGGTCCAATCGTCGCGTGCCCGTCTCCCGAATCGTGCAGAGAGCCCGGCGCCTGCGTGTCCGCGACCGGGACTTGCGAATACCCGGTCGCTCCGCCCGGCTCGATCTGTGATGACGGCAACCCCTGCTCTCAGGAGGACGCTTGCGACGAGAGCGGTCAGTGTCAGCCGGGTCCGCACATTAATTGTGTCGCCCCGAATTCTTGTCATCTCGCGGTCGCTTGCGATCCGAACACTGGGAACTGCCCGGCCGCAACTCTCGTGACCAACGGCACACCGTGCAGCGACGACTCTGCGTGCACACTGAACGACGCGTGCGTCGCGGGCATGTGCCTCGGTGCGGAGAGGACCTGCGACGATGGAAACCCCTGCACCGTCGACGCGTGCAGTCCGCAGTCGGGTTGCACGTCCACCAACGCGGACGCGACGACGCCCTGCGACGACGCCCTCTCGTGCACGACGGGCACGACGTGCGACGGATCGGGTTCCTGCAAAGGCGTCTTGGAAGCGGGGAAGTGTCTCATCGCGGGGACGTGTTACTCGAACAACGCGCCCAACCCGCTGAACGGCTGCCAGATCTGTAAGGTCGCCTCCGGGGCTGCGCAGTGGACCCTGCTCGCGGACACGGTGAGCTGCGACGACAGCAACGTGTGCACCACGAGCAGCAAGTGTGTCGCCGGCACCTGTACCAGCGTGGCCACGATCACCTGCGACGACCAGAAGCCCTGCACGGACGACGTGTGCCACCCGGTCGCCGGGTGTCAGTTCACGAGCGACGACTCGAACCTCTGCGATCTGGATGGCAAGGCGTGCACGGCGGACGCGTGCGTCAGCGGGACGTGTAACGCCGGCGCGATCTCGCCGCTCACCTGCCTCATCGGCGGAGTGTGCTACCCGATCGACGCCGGGCGTGGGGCTCCCCATGACAGTTGTGCCATCTGTGACCCTTTCGCGAGCCAGACGGCGTGGACGACGCAGAACGAAGGACAGCCGTGCAACACCTGCAGGACGGGCGCTACCTGCCAGCAGGGGCTCTGCAAGGGCGGCGCGGCGAGCTCGGCGGCCAATGGTGCGGTCTGCGCGCCCAGCACAGGCGTCTGGACGTACCAGTGTTCGGAAGGCGACTGCTGGGCGTGGGCCCCGAAGTCGTCGGGGGCAACAGCGCAGTCTTGGAGCGTCCCGAACGGTTGCGCGCAGGCCACGGCGCTCGTGTGGGGCGCCGGTGGCGGGAGCGGGGGTCAGAAGGCTGGCAACCCCGCCGGAGCAGGCGGGAATGGCGGAGGCGGAGGCTTCGCGGGCGGCAGCTTCCCGGTCAGCCCCGGAGAGTCCCTGGCGGTCTACATCGGCTCCCCGGGACAGCGCGGAACCGGGAGCCTGCAGGGCGGTCTCCCCGGAGGCGGCCCGGGTGGCTACACAGGCACGAGCTGTAGCGGCGGCGGCGGGGGGGGATTCTCGGCGGTCCTCCGCGGCAGCTCGCATCTCCTCGTGGCCGGCGGTGGCGGTGGAGGCAGCTCGGGCACCGACGGAGGTCCCACGGTCGACGCCGGGGGATCGGGGGGCGGCTCCTCCGGGCAAGCCGGCCAGCTCCCTCAATTCTCGGGTGGTGGCGCCACCGCGACCGCAGGAGGCCTCGGAGGAATGAAGGCGCTCGGCGTGGGCGACTACTACGAGGGCTACTTCGTGGGCGGCAGTGGCGGGAAGCTCCTCGGTGGCGCAGGTCACGTCCACGGAGCCCTGGGCGCGTGCAGCGGCGGCGGAGGCGGCGGCGGCTGGTACGGAGGCGGCGGCGGGGCCACGTGGATCGGCGCCGTGTCGGACAAGCTCGGCGGCGGCGGGGGTGGAGGGAGCGGGTACACGGACGCGGGCCTCACCGCCGGCACGGCCAAGCTCGTCAGCGGCTCCTTCAAGACGCCGGCCGAACCGGATACCGCACACCCGAATCAGCTCGACCGCTTCGAGGGGTATTCAGTGGCGTTCGGGGAGATCCGGCGTCGCGCACGGTCTGACGGCCCCGGGCTGGTCTTGCTCCGTTGCGAGAAGCAAGCCGGGGAGTAAGCCGGCCCCCAGCACGCGGCCCCGCCCGACGGCGGCGAGCACGCGAGCACCCCCTCCACCCGCTCTCAGCGCAAGGCCTCCGGCAGCAGCCACGCGAAGCCTCCGCGCTCACGGCGGCGTGCGAAGGCTGGCCGCGCCCCGGGCTCTGCCCCGCCACCGCCACCCAGCACGACGCGCCCGCCACCGATGGAGAGCACGCGCCGCGCAGCCCCAGCGAAGACCACGGTGTCGCCCGCCTGCACGCCGGTGAGCGAGCGCCCCAGCGTCCGGCCGGTGGCCGCGTCCACCACCTGGGACTCGCGCCCGTCGGGGATGTTGGAGTGGACGCGTCCCTTCTCGCCGAGATCCATGGTGCGGGTGGACGCCATGAGCTTGCCGCGCGCCCGCACGACGTAGTCCTCGCGCTCGAGGTGGTCGAGGATGGCGCCGAGCACCGCGCGGGACGCCAGCGGCTCGAGCCAGGCCTCGAGCTGGGTGGGCGGGAGCCCAGAGGGCGCTCCGAACAACGCGCTCAGCACCTGCTGCACGCAGACGCTGAGATCCGGCGGCGCCCCGACGACCTCGAGCTCACCGCGCGCCGCCAGCTCGGCCAGGACCTCGAAGCTGCGGGCGTCGTCCTCGCCGAGGCAGAGCCCCACCGCCGTCGCGCGGTCTTCGCGGCGCCCGCCCCGCCCCACGCGCTGCACGAAGGCCGACACCGTGAGCGGCGGGGCCTCGAGCACCACGGCGTCGACGTCGCCGATGTCGATGCCCACCTCCAGCGTCGTGGTGGCCACGCAGATCCCCCACGTCCACTCGCGCAGGGCCGCCTCGGCGTCGTGGCGCTCCCGCTGGGAGAGGCTGCCGTGGTGCACCGCCACGCGGTTGCGCGGCCAGACTGCGGCGAGCTCTTCCGCCACCTTCTCGACCTGGGCGCGGCTGTCGCAGAACCAGAGCGCCTTGAGGCGCCCCGACTCCCGTAGACGCGCGACCACGGCCTCGCGGCTCGGGGCGGTCTCGAGCGCGATCGGCCGCGCTTCGCCGGTGCGGATCACGGTGGCTCCGGGCGCGTAGCGTTGGCCCAGCCCCTCGGCGTCGGCGACCGTAGCCGAGAGGACCACGCGCTGCAGGGGGCCCGGCGTGAGCGACTCGAGCCGCGACAACAGGATGCGCAGCTGATCGCCGCGGTAGGTGCCGTCCAGCAGGTGGACCTCGTCGAGAACCACGGCGCGTAGCGCGCCGAAGAGCGCGGCGCGGCGGCAGAGCAGCGAGTCGAGGCTCTCGGGGGTGGTGACGAGGATCCCGGAGGACTCGCGCGCCGAGAGCGTCATGACCTCCCCGGTCTTCGCGGCGAGGCGGACTCGCAGCGCGGCGAGCGGGGCCTCGAGGCGCCGCCGCAGGTCGTTCACGAGGGCGCGCGTGGGCACCACGTAGAGCACGAGCAGCGCGTCCGAGTCCGGCGGCACCCAGCGCTCCACGAGGGGCGCGACCGCGGCCTCGGTCTTGCCGCTGGCGGTGGGGGCCACCACCACGGCGGAGCGCCCGTCGAGGATCACGGGGATCACGTCGCGCTGGACCACGTTGAGGCCGGCGAAGCGCCCGAAGAACGCCCCGAAGGTGCGTGGTAGGCCCGGGCTCACTCCTCGGACCCCGCGTCTTCTCGGGTGACGGTGGACCCGTCGGGCGCGCGAGCGACCCTGAGGCACGTGGGCATCTGGCGGTTGAGCTCGGCGATGTGGCTCACCACGCCCACGAGGCGGCCGGACTCCCCGAGCGACAGGAGCGCCTCCGCCACCGGCTCGAGGCGCTCGGGATCGAGGGTGCCGAAGCCCTCGTCCACGAACAGGGCCTCGAGCTGCACGCGGCCCTGGGCTCGCTGGATGTGCTCGGACAGCGCCAGCGCCAGGGCCAGCGAGGTGAGGAAGGTCTCGCCCCCAGACAGCGTCTCGATCGCGCGGGACTCGCCCGCGTGTTCGGCGTCGACCACGCGAAAGCGGTCGCCCTCGAAGCCCAGCGTGAGCCGGCCTGCCGTCCACGCGCTCAGGCGAACCGACGCTTCGACGACCAGCTCCTTGAACGTCTCCTCGAGCAGATAGGCCTGGAAGCGGTCGGTCTTCAGGTGGGTGGCGAGCGAGTTCCAGAGCCGCTGGCGACCGTCGGCCGCGGACAGCTGTTCCGCCACCTCCGCGCGCTCGGCGAGGCGCCGGACGAGCTGGGCGAGATCGGTCTCCAGTGTGACCAGCGCGCGAAGGCACTCCTCGGCACGGCGACCCGCCTCCGCCTCTGCCTCGCGGGCGGCCTCGAGGACGGGTGCCGGGACGCGCTGGCCGCCGAGCAGCTCCAGCGCTCGCGCCCGGCGAGACAACCAGCTCATACGCGCCTCGCGGGCCTCGGTGACGCGTTGCTCCAGCGCCGCCGTGGCGCCGGGCTCGAGCCGCGCTCGTGCGACGCCCGCCCGATCGAGGCCCAGCCGCCCAAGCACCTCCGCGAGCGCCTGGACGGCGCGCGACGCCGCCTCCGCGTGCCGCGCGTGCTCCTCGTCGGCCATCGTGGTGGACGCCTCGGCGCGGGCGGCGTCGAGGCGCGCCGCGTCGAGAGTGGCGGCAGCCGCGGCCCGCGCAGCGTCGTCGGCCGCCACCTGCGCCTCCAGAGCCTCGAGGGCGCGCTCGGGGGAGGCGATGAGCTCGGGTTGAAGTCCCTCGACGACTTGCGGCGGGGCTCCCAGCACGGCCGCCTCGGGGTCTGGGGGTCGCTGCTCACTGGAGAGCGCCTCCAAGTTCCGTTGGCGCTGGTCCAGCCCGGCCAGCTCGGCGGCCAGCTCGGCCACGAGCCCCTGTTCGCGAGCCAGCGCGGCTGCGGCCCCCTCGTGTTCGCGCGCCGCGAGCTGCATCGCCTGCTTTGCCGCAGCTAGGGCCTGGCCCTGCCGCTCGGCCTCGCGGGCCTCGGTCGTGGCGCGCTCCGCGGCAGCGAGCACCTCCTCGGGTTCGGCGCCGAGCGTGGCGCGGGCCGCCTCGAGCGAGCGCTGGCGGTGATCTCGATCCGCCTGCACGCCGGCTAGGAGCTGCTCGGCCGCCTGGATCTGCGCCTCGGCCTGGTGCACGGCGCGCTCCATCGCCATGGCATCGGCCTCCGCCAGCGCGAGCCGCCGGCGCGCGGCGTCCAAGGCGGCCACGTCCACGTTCAGCGGCGGAGGCAGACCCAAGACCGTGGCCTCGCAGACGGGACAAGGCGACCCGACCGCCAGGGTGGCCCGCAGCTTCGACGCGGGGAGCTGGTGCGCTGACGCCTCGAGGTGAGCCACCGTCTCAGCGAGTCCCCGCACGCTCGCCCCGGCGACCCCCAAAGCCCGACGGCGCTCGCCCACGGCCAGGTCCCGCGTGGCCAGCTCCGCGAGCTGCCGCTCGACGGCGCGGCGCGCCTCGGCCAGCAGGGGCCGCTCCGCGAGCAAGACCCGCGCCACGGGATCGAGGCGGGCGAGGCGATCCAGCGATTCCCGGTCCACGGTGCGCTGTGCCTTCTCGGCGGTGGCGACCGCCTCCGCGCACGCGTCGAGCCGGCGCTTGGCGCCCCGCTCGGCGGCCTCAGCGGCCTCGCAGCGCGGCAACGCGGCAGCCTGCCGCGCCGTGACGGCCTCGCGTTCGCGGCGTAGCCCGGCTACTGCGAGGAGGCGAGGGAGCGCGGCGCGCAGCGCGTCGCGCCGGGAGCGCAGCCCGAGATCGGGCCCGACGTTGGCGGCTTCTGCCGTGTGGAGGCGCTCCCGTGCGCGCCGGGAAACGACCCCGAGACCCGCGGCGCGCAGTCGGGATGCCTCGGCCACGGCTTCCGCCTCTGCCGCCGCGTCCAGGAGAGGCGCCGCCGGCGCGACACGACGGGCCTCGCTCAGACGCTCCTGGTCCGCCGCGAGCTGTGCCGCCTCGGCCTCCGACTCGGACAAGGCGGCGTCTGCCGCGTCGAGCTCCAGGGTGGCCTCGGCGAGCGCCGCCATCCGTGCCGTGAATGAGCGCGCCGCCGCCGCGGCCTCTCGCGCCTCGTCCACTGAGGCGCGGGCTTGCACGAGCTCCGCTTCGATGGCCTCCTTGGCGGCGGGCTCGACGCCGGCGAACTCGCGAGCCAGCCGCGCCTCGAACGCCGCGACCTCGAGCTTCGCCGACCCGTGCCGCGTGGACGCCTCGGCTCGCATCCGCTCGTAGACCTCGAGCCCGAGCAGCCCGGTGAGGACCCTACGGCGCTCGGTGTGCTCACCGCGCAGGAAGCGGTCGAACTCGCCCTGCGGCAAGACGACCGCGCGACAAAACGCGCTGAAGTCGAGGCCAAGGAGGCGCACCACAGCGTCGTTCACCGGGCGCACGCCCTCGGCCAGGATCCGTGGGTCCTCTGGGTTGGTGATCCGCTCGAGCTGCGCCTCGGTGGGGCGCGTCCCGCGATAGATCCCCCGAGCCACCCGGTACCGCTCTCCGCGCAGCGCGAAGTCCAGCACCACCGAGAGCCGCTCCTGGCCTGTGGTGATGAGCTCCCTCACGGCTTTGCCGGTGCGCGGCACCTCGCCGTAGAGCGCGAAGAGGAGCGCGTCGAGGATCGACGACTTGCCCGCACCCGTGGCGCCCCCGATGGAGAAGACCCCGAGATCGGCGAGGTCGATTCGCCGCGAGGTGGCGAATGACGTGAAGCCCTCGAGGGTCAGTGCCAGGGGTCGCATGGGCGGTCTAGTTGCACCCTGAGCGGTCCGACGTCAACGCGACGCGGGCGGCCGGCGCGTCGAAATCGCTGACGCGCCTTGCCGAGCTGGGGCCAAACGTGCGAGACGCGGGCCGTGGCCCCCCTTGACTACCATCGCCCGCCGCTCAAGTGGGCTGGCGGGAAGTTCGCCCTGCTCGGCCGGATCCTCCCGAAGCTTCCGCCGGGTCAGCGCTTGATCGAGCCGTTCCTGGGCTCGTGCGTGGTGGCGCTGAACGCTGGGCCTCGGCGCTTGTACCTGTCCGACTACAACGAGCGGCTCATCAACTTCTATCGCGTGGTCCGGGACTTACCGTCCGAGCTGCTCGAGGAGAGCGCCCCGCTCTTCCAGGCCTGCAACAACCGCGAGGCCTTCGAGGCGCTCCGCGCCGAGTTCAATGCGCGCCTCGCGCCCGGCAGCGTGCGCGACGCGGCGCTCTTCCTGTACCTGAACCGCCACGGCTTCAACGGCCTCTACCGCGTGAACTCGAAGGGCGTCTTCAACGTCCCCTTCGGGCGCTACGCCAGAACCCTGCACCCGCGGGAGGCCCTGGAGCGCCTGAGCGCGCGGCTCGCCGACGCCGAGCTCGGCTCGCGGGACTTCGAGCTCAGCCTCGCCGAGGCGGGTCCAGGCGACGTGGTGTACTGCGATCCGGCCTACGTCCCCCTGTCGGCCACGTCGTACTTCGCGTCTTACACGGATCGCTCGTTCGGCCTGGCGGATCAGGAGCGCCTGGCCTTCTTCGCCGAGCGCGCGGCGGAGCGCGGGGCCACGGTGGTCATCTCGAACCACGACACGCCGGTGACGCGCCGGCTCTACGGCGCCGCCCAGATCGAGTCGTTCGCCGTGCGGCGGAGCATCAGCAGCGACACGCTCAATCGAGGCCACGCCGCCGAGCTCCTCGCGGTCTACGCGCCGCGAGGCGCCTAGGGCGGCGCGTTCGACCGCGATCGACCCATCCGCGGCCGCTTCGCGCAGGGGCACGGCCCAGCGGGCAAGCCGGCGACGACATTGCCAAAGGGTCGCGCCGCCCTTAGGCTCGCGGCCCCTGAGGAGGTCCCATGCGCGCCGCCATCATCCGGGCCCACGGGGGGCTCGACGCGATCAACATCGAGTCTGTCGACGACCCGAAGCGGGCACCGGGCGAGGTGCTGGTTCGCGTCAAGGCGCTGGCCCTGAACCACATGGATCTCTGGGCTCGGAAGGGCCTGCCGGGTTTCAAGTTCCCGCTGCCGCTCATCCCGGGCTGCGACATGGCTGGCGTGGTCGTCGAGGGCGAGGGCGTGACGCCGGGCACCGAGGTGATCATCGCCCCCGGTTATTCGTGTGGGCGCTGCGAGGTCTGCAACTCCGGGCGCGACAACCTGTGCAAGCGCTACGGCATCTTCGGCGAGCACCGGAACGGCGGCTGCGCCGAGCTGGTCGTGGTGCCGCGGGAGAACCTGGTCCCGAAGCCAGCGCGCCTCAGCTGGGCCGAAGCGGCGGCCTACCCGCTCACTTTCCTGACGGCGTGGCATATGCTGGTCGCGCGCGCCAACATCCGCCCCGGGCAGACGGTGCTCATCCACGCCGCGGGCAGCGGCGTCTCCAGCGCCGCCCTCCAGATCGCCCGCCTCCACGGCGCACAGATCTTTGCCACCGCCGGGGGCGCGGACAAGTGCGCCCGCGCGCTCTCCATGGGCGCCGAGGCCGCGTACGACACCCGCACCGACGTCGACTGGTCGAAGGCGGTGTTCGAGGCCACGGGCAAGGTGGGCGTGGATGTGGTGATCGACCATGTCGGCAAGGCCTTCTTCGAGGGCTCCATCCGCGCGCTGCGCCCCGGCGGCTCGTTCGTCACCTGCGGCGCCACCAGCGGCTCGGACGTGTCCGTCGAACTTCGCCGTGTCTTCTTCAAGAACCTCTCGATCCTCGGGTCCACCATGGGCTCCCGCGGCGAGCTATTCGAGCTGACGCGGCTCGTCGCCGACGGCCGGCTAGAGCCCATGGTCGACCGGACCTTCCCGCTCGAAGCGATTCGGGAGGCGCACGCCGCCCTCGAAGGGCGCGACGTCTTCGGCAAGATCGTCGTCCTCATGGACCCCGACTGAGCAACGCGTCGGCTCGCTCCCGAGGCCCGAACCATCGGGTGCATCACCGGTACCGTCCGAGCCACAGAGTCCCCTGAACCAAGAGGTGTCCCGTGAGTCCTCGTTTCGCGCTTCTGCTCGTGCTCGCCGCCGCTTGTCGGTCTGGAGATCCCGCGCCCGCCGACGGGTGCGTGGCGGACAAGGACTGCAAAGGCGAGCGGATCTGCGTGCAGAAGGTGTGCGTCGACCCCACTCCAGCGGCCCCCGGCGCCGCAACAGCGCCCAGCGTGACCGCCCCGGCCGCCCCCAGCGCCGCACCGGCCACCCCCAGCGCCGCCCCAGCCGCTCCGCCAGTCCCTGACCGCCAGGCCGTCATCGCGTCGGCCCCCAGCCTCGGCGCCGCGGCGCCGGGCGTGCTCGTGATCTGGTTCGGGGACCTCGAGTGCCCCCACTGCGCCCGCGCCACCCCGGTGGTCCGGAAGCTGATCGAGAAGCACGGCCGGCCAGACGGCACGGTGCGAGTCGAGTACCGGCACAACCCGCTCGACCTCCACCCAGGCGCCCACCGGCTCGCCGTGGCCGCCGTGGCCGCGCACGTCCAGGGCCGCTTCTGGCAGCTCTTCGACAAGGTGGTCGAGGCGGGCGCGGGGCTCACCAACGATCGCCTCCAGGGCCTGGCCGACGGCGTCGGCATCGACGCGATCGCCTTCCACCGGGATCGGACCGCGCCGGAGGTGACCGCGCGGGTGGCGTCGGATCGGGCGCTCGCGCTCGCGCTGGGGGTCAAGGGGACGCCCGCGTTCTTCGTGAATGGGCGCCGCCTCGATGGCCAGGTCACGTTCGAGGCCCTCGAGGCCCTCGTGAACGAGGAGCTCACTGCGCCGGTCGAGGGCGACCGCATCACCACGCGGACCCGCGCGAACAACGCGGAGCTGGCCGCTGTGCTCTTCGACGGCGCCACGCCCAAGCCCGCTCCGCCGCCGGCGCTCCCGCCGCCAGACGCCACGGTCTGGAAGGTCCCGGTGGACGCAGACGACGCCTCGGAAGGACCCGCGGACGCCGCCGTCACGCTGGTGCTGTTCGGGGACCTCGAGTGCCCGTTCACCGCGCGGCTCTCGAAGACGCTGGAGTCGCTCCGTGAGCAGCGCCCCACCACCCGCCTCGTCTTCAAGCACCAGCCGCTGGCCGTGCACCCTCGCGCCGCTCGCGCCGCCCTCTATGGGGCGTGGGCAGCCACGCACGGGCGCTTCTGGCCGTTCGCGCGCCACGTCCTCAGCGGCCAGCCCGCGCTGGCGGACGCCGATCTGGAGGCCGCGCTGCGGGCCGCCGAGGCGCCCGTCGAGGGGCTAGAGGCTGCCTTCGCCGGGCCGGCGCTGCGCGCTTCGATCGAGGCCGACCAGGCGCTGGCGGCACGGGTGGACGCGATCGGGACGCCGAACCTCTACGTGAACGGGCGACGACTCGTGGGCGCTCGTACCCTGGAGGAGCTGACGGCGCTGGTGGACGAGGAGGCCGCCAAGGCCGAGGCGCTGGCCACCGCCGGGACCCCGCGGGCCGAGCTCTACGCCGCGATCATCGCCAAGGGTCAGGAGCGTCAGCCGTTGGGCGGGGCCGCGATCGACTTCGAGCTCACGGGCGCACCCCTTGGCGCCGCGGATGGCCCCGTGACCCTGGTGCTCTTCTCGGACTTCCAGTGCCCGTTCTCGAGCCGCCTCGTGCCGATCCTGGACCGCGCGATCGCTCGGTTCCCGGGCAAGCTCAAGCTCTACTTCAAGCACTTCCCGCAGGACTTCCACACCGAGGCCCGAGCGGCCGCCGTGGAGGCGATCTGCGCCGCTGAGCAGGGCAAGTTCTGGGAGGTCTACCGGCAGTTCCTGGACGTGGAGCACCAGAAAGACCTGTCGGCGAAGGCGCGCGAGGGCCTCTTGAAGGCCGCGGGCGTGGACGTGGCCGCGGTGGGCAAGTGCGTGAACGAGAAGCGGGCCGACAAGGTGCTGGGCCGTGATCGCGAGGAGGCCGAGCGGGCCGAGGTGAAGGGCACGCCCACGCTCTTCATCAACGGGCGGCGCTTCACCTCCCCCACCGGGTACAACGACCGCTCCCTCGGGCGGGTGCTGGCCCAGGTGACGGGCCAGGCGCCAACCCCGGAGACCCCCAAGCCGGAGATCGCTCCCCCAGCGCCCTGATGTGGCAGTACTTCACCGAGACGCGCCGCCTCGGTGTGTCGCTGCTGATGGTCGCGCCGCTGCTCGTGGCGTACCAGGCAGGCCTCCTGATCGTCGGGGTCGAGGCGCTCAACGGCGCAGACTTCGTCACGCGTTACCTCCTCACCTTCGGGGGGCGCACCTTCCTGCTCCTCAACCTCGCGATCCTGTTCGCATTCGGCGTGGGCGTCGTGTGGCTGGACGGGAAGGGTCGCGGCACGGGCGATTACTTCATCCCCGTCTTCGTCGAGTCGCTCGCTTACGCGCTGGGCCTCGGCACCGTGGTCCTCCAAGTCATGGCGGAGGCGAGGCTCTTAGGCCCTGAGGCCGACGGCACGCTCCTCTCGCGGCTAGTCCTCAGCGCCGGCGCCGGCATCCACGAAGAGCTGGTGTTCCGGCTGCTGCTCATGGGGGGCCTCATCGCGCTCGGGCGGCGGTTCGTAGACGCCCCCTTCGCGATCGGCGTCCTGGCGCTGGCGATCTCGAGCGTGCTCTTCTCACTCGCGCACTTCCGCGCAGAGCCCTTCGATACCTTCGCGTTCTGGTTCCGCACTTTCGCCGGTGGGATCTTCGGCGTGCTGTACTGGGCTCGGGGCTTCGCCATCGCCGTCTACACGCACGCGTTCTACGACGTCTTCGTCCTGGTGTTCCGACCGTAGGCAGGGGACCCCGCTCCACCCGCCTCACCGGGTTGCCGCGGACATCGCTCATCGTGGACGCGGGCAGCGAGTTCCAGGAGGATAGGGGGCATGTGCGAACGGTACTCCCCTCTCCGACCTCTTCGTGTGCTCCGGCGCATCGCCCTCACGGCCTCGGTCGCCGCGGCCTGCTCCACGGAGGCCACCCCCGCCCCGGGCGCGAACGACGTCTCCGCGGCTGACACCGTCACTACCACGGACGGGACCATGGATTCGCCCGACGACGGCGTCGTAGGCGCCCATCCGGGCGACCCCATCGCCGCAGGCGCCCCGACGGTCGTGGGACGTGCGGTGGGGCTCGCCACGCTCACCCAGGCCTCTGGAGCGCTGTACACGAGTCGCGAGCGCGAGATCGTCCGACTGGCGGCCGCTGGCCCAGAGCTCGTCGCCACGCTCGACGCGCCCGCGCTCGCCCTGACGGCGCAGGGCGACACGCTGTACGCGGTCGACTCGGCCGGCGCCTGGTATCGGGTGCCGCTGGCGGGCGAGCCGCAGAAGCTCGAGGCCGGCCTCGTGGTCCAACGCCTTGCAGTCGACGGGGACCGCCTTGTTGCGGCCCTCGGCGCCGCGGGCGTGGCCGTGGCGCCCCTCGACCTCTCCATCGCGCCAGTCACGGTCTCGGCGCTGGGCGCCGTGCGCGCGGTGCTGCCGCTCGAGGACGGGCTCCGCGTGCTCGCCCGAGGGCAGGACGGCTTCGCGCTGGTGAAGGGCAGCTGGCCGGACGCGGTCGTTGTGTCGGAGGTGCCCACCAAGCTCCCCGCGTCGGCTGTGGCACGCGGCGCCGACGGGCTCGTCGTGGGCCTCGAGGCCGGCGGCTCGCTCCACACCCTGGTCTTCGAGGGCGAGACCCTGACCAGCGTGGGACTCACCCCCTACCCAGGCCCGGGGCTCGCGCTGGCTATCGCGGGCTCGCTGGCCGTGACGGCGGACTGGGACCGCGTGGTGCTCTACGACGTCAGCAATACCGCCGCGCCGCGCCGCCTGGCGAGTGAGCACTTCGGGCAGCGGCGGGCGTTCGACCTCGTGGCCTTGGACGCCACGCACGTGAGCGTGAGGGGCGCGGCCGAGGTGACCGAGCTCGCGCTCGACGCCACGGCCGTGGCACCCGAGCTGGCGCTGACGCCCCAGCGCATCCAGGTGGAGGCCACTGCCGATTTCGACGGCGGGTCGGCCGGCGTGCTCTTCCGCAACAAGGGCGCCCTGCCCCTGGAGGTGCGCGGGCTCACGGTGGATCATCCGCGCCTCTCGCTGGACCTCGACACCTCCGCCGCGCTCTCGGTGGCGGCGGACGACGTCGCCTTCCTCGAGCTCAAGGTCACCGGCGCCGAGCCCCTGGAGGGCACCCTCAGCTTCAGCACCAATGAGCCGGGCGAGCCCAGCTACTCCCTCCCCGTCACGGTCAACCCGAAGCGGCTCAGCGTGGGCGACGTGGCCACGCCCTTCTCCATGCCGGGCACGGACGGTGAGCTCGTCAGCCTGGGCGACCTCATGGGGCGCGTGATCCACGTAAAGCTGTTCAACGCCTACTGAACGAGCTGTCTCGAGGAGTTGCCTCGAGTCGAACAGCACATCCACCAGGCCCTTCTCGGAACCGCCTACACGCCGCTGGCCGTCCACGTCGGTGACGACGTCCCCAACGCGGTGGGCTCGAAGCGCAGCACGAAGATCACCTTCCCGATGCTGATCGACTACGACAACGCCGTGGTCGACGCCTACAACCGGATCGGCGAGCAGCTCACGCTGTTCCCGCTGGCCTACCTCATCGATAAGAAGGGCATCGTCCGGCACATCTACAAAGAGACCGAGCCGGAGCTCACGGCCCTGCGCGCGGACATCGACGCGCTGCTCGCGGAGGAGTAGAACCCGCGCCCGTGTCGCCCGCTACCCTGCGAATCCGCACGCTCTACTTCGTCCTCTTCATGTTCCTCGGCGGGCAGGGCAACTACCTGCCGCTCTGGCTCGAGGCCCATGATTGGTCCGACGTCGACGTGGGTTGGCTGGGCGCCGCGCGCTCGGCGTGCCTCATCGTCACGCCGCTCTTCTGGGGACGGCTCGCCGACCGCGACGGCCACCCCGGTCGCGTCCTCGCGCTCACGGCCGTTGGCAGCCTCCTCGGCTTCCTCCCTCATCTCCTCACCACCGACTTCGCGCTGCTCATGGCCTCGACGATCGTGTTCCATGGGTTCCGGGAGGGGATCCTGCCCGCCACGGACACCGCCACGCTGCAGCTGGTGACCCGTGAGGGGGGCACCTTCGGACGCCACCGGATCTACGGGTCGCTCGGCTTCATCGCGGGGGGCTTCCTCCTCTCGGGGATCCTGGCGCTGAGCAGCCGTGAAGCGACTCCTGCCGTGCTCACGGCGCTGCTCGCAGTCACCGTCTGGGTGGTCCTCCGGCACGTGCGGGCCGAGCGCCCCGACGCAACGGCCAGCGTGTCCGCGAACCCTGGCCTCCGCGCCGCGCTCCGCCACATCATGGCGCCGGCGGTCCTGCGGCTGTTCCTCGTGATCTTCCTGTGGCGCGTAGCGATGAGCGGGTTCTTCCAGTTCCTACCGCTGCACTTGAATCGCCTCGGGGTGCCCGATAGCGCCGTGTCTGCGTACTGGGCGGTGGGGGTGATCGCCGAGATCCTGCTCTTCGCCAAGGCGGTCCCGTGGTTCGGTCGGTTCGAGGCGAGGCACGTTCTGAACGCCTGCCTGGCGCTCTGTGCCATCCAGTGCGGCCTGTTTGCCGCGACCTCCTCGCCGTGGCTCTTCCTGGCGCTGATGTCGCTGCACGGCTTCACGTTCGGCATCGCCTTCTTCACGGTGGTGGTGTGGCTGTCGGCGCTGGTCCCCAAGACCGCCCTCGCCACCGTCCAGGCCGTGCTCTACGCGTTCGGCTTCGGGCTCGGGGGTGCCGTGTCGTCCGTGGCGGCAGGATACCTCTACGAGCACTCCCAGGGCGCCGGCCTCTTCGGAGCGGCCGCAGCCGTCGCGCTGGCCAGCACGGTGCTGGGCGTGGTGATCCTTCGGGACTCGACCCGCTTCGGAGACGCGGCTACTCGCTGAGGCTGTATCACTGTAAGGCGGGGAGGCGGGGAGGCGGCGCGGTTTCGGCGCGCTCGCCCGCGGTGAAGCTCACACGAAGATGCCGAGCGCCTCGGCCGCCCGGATCCAGGGGTGGTCCGGACCCACGCGACGGGGTTCGCCGATGAGGTCGGAGATGGGAGCGCGGGTCACGCTCCCGCTCCGGTACACCACGGCCTGGGAGAACGCCGACTCGACGACCATCCGGGCCGCCTCCACGCCCATGGCCGTGGTCAGGAAGCGGTCGGTGGTGGTGGGAGCGCGCGCGCGCTGGAGGTGGCCCAGGACCACAACGCGGCTCTCCCAGCCGGTGGCTTCCTCGAGGCGCCCCGCCAGACGCGCAGCGATGCCGCCCAGGCGCTGCGCCTCGGGCCCTCGGTTCACGCCGAACGGGTCAGGCCCGCCGGCCACTGCCGGGCCGGTGTCGACCTGGCGCGCCACGGCCACGCTCTCCGATTGGGCGGCCGCGCCCTCCGCGACCACCACCACGAGGCCTCGTTGGCCCACCTGGCGACGGCCCTCGACAAAGCGCGTGAGCGCGTCCAGGGAGTAGGGGCGCTCCGGGATTAGGATGGCGTCGGCGTGGGAGGCGAGCCCACCGCCGAGCGCGATCCACCCGGCCGTCCGACCCATGGCCTCCACGACGATGAGCCGGCGATGCGCCTCCGCGGTGAGGCGGAGCCCGTCGACGGCCTCCGCCACGACGGAGCACGCCGTGTCGTACCCGAACGTGAGGTCGGTGCCGCGGAGGTCGTTGTCGATGGTCTTCGGCACACCGACGAGCTGGATTGGCGGGCCCCACTCGGTGGTCTCGGTGACGAAGGGCGAGAGGCCGGCGAAGGTCCCGTCGCCGCCGGCCACGATGAGCCCGTCGAGCACGAGCCGGCGGTAAGCGGCGTAGAACTCGGCTTCGCGGCCCCGGGTGCCCACGCGGTTCGAGGTGCCGAGGAGCGTGCCGGCGGTGGCGTGGATCAGGTGCACGTCGTTTGGCGTGAGCGAGCGAACGCGCCCCTCAAAGACGCCCTCGAAGCCGTCGCAAATCCCGACGACCTCATGTCCAGCCAGCGCCAACGAGCGCACCACGGACTCGATGATCCCATTGAGCCCAGGGGCGTCGCCGCCGCCTGTGAGGAGCCCTACGCGCATGGAGTGGCAGCGGGCTAAGGGGTGGAGGACGGGGTGCTCGAATCCGCCTTCGGAGCAGGAGCCGGTGTGGCCGTTGACGACGCGGAGGCCGCCGGCTCCGAGCTGGTGGACTCGCTCTTCTGGTTGCTCTTGCCCGAGTAGCCGTCTTTGTACCAACCGCCGCCCTTCAGCTGGAACGACGTGCGGGAGATCCGTTTTTGAGTCGCCGCAGCGCACTTCGGGCACTGTGGGGCCTCGGCGCCCACCTTCTGCATGAGCTCGAATTCGTTGCCGCAGGCCTCACAGCCGTATTCGTAGATAGGCATCTCTCTACTCCGATCCGTTCAAGTCGGGCTAGGGCCGCAGCACCGGGGGTCTCTGTGGCGAATCCAGCGCCCGCACACCCCCCGATTCCCCACTCGCTGGCCGCGAGTTCGTGGTGCCGAGGTGTTGGGCGCCGACGTTAGGCGGCTGTCTCGAGGTGTCAACCTCGTTGCCCTCGAAGGGCACACCGGAAGGCTCACCCGCCAAGACACCGGGACACCGCGCGGCCGATTCGGTTGACCTTGGGGAGCTACACTGCGATCCTGCGGCACATCGCCCACCGTCGGCCCAGAGAGCGGCCCCGACTTCGGCGCGACGAGACCTCGCGAGGAGCGCGTCCAGCGTGAAGCACATCCGGTCCTGCCTCGTCCTCTGGCTGATCCTCGGTCCGTTGGCGGCTGCCGCGGCGCCACCAGCGGAAGGCAACGTCAACCTCGTGAACTTCTCGCCGGCCGGCGGCCGGTACCGCCTGTTCGCGGTCGAGTCCGCGGACGTCGGCCCCGCCTGGCAACCCTACGGACACGTCCTGTTCCACGGCGCGCGGGACGTCCTTCAGCTCAGCGCTGGCGACCACACCGAGACGGTGGTCAAGGAGCAATATCTCGCCGACGTGAACGTTGGCGTGGGGCTCTTCGGCTTCCTGTCGCTAGACCTCACCCTGCCGCTGGGCCTGGCGATGAGCTCCGGCGACGGCGCCACCTCGCTCGCCGGGGTCTCTGGCGCCGGCCTCGGGGATATGGTCGTCCGCATCAAGGGCACCCCGCTCGCCACCGGGACAGCGGGCTTCGGCGTCGGCTTGGAGCTCGCGGCCACCGTCCCCACCGGCGACGGCGACCGCTTCCGGGGAGACCCTGGCGCAGGCCTCATCGCGGCGGCGATCCTCGATCACGCGTGGTCGATCGCGCGCCTCTCGCTCAACCTCGGCGTCCGGATTCGGTTCGAGGAGAGCTCCTACCTCAGCGCCACGTTCGGGAACGAGCTCACCTTCGGCCTCGGCGTCCTGGTCGAGCTCTTCGACCGCCGCCTCGGCCTCGCCTTCGAGCTCCAGGGTCGCACGCCGCTCACCGCGGAGGCCTTCGACAACACCAACACCACAGCCGTCGAGATCATGCTCGGGCCGCGCTGGTGGATCATCGATTCACTGGCCTTCGAGCTCGGGCTCGGCGCCGGGTTGGTCCAGGGCCTCGGAGCGCCCACGTTCCGCTTCAACACGGGCTTCGTCTGGGCGCCAGCGGCCCTCGCAGCGCCGACGGGAACACCATGACGAGAGTCCTCTTCACCAGCCTCCTACTGGCCGCGCCCTTCGCGCGCGCCGCGGAAGATTGCGCGAACGGCATCGATGACGACGCCGCCGGCGGCGCGGACTGCGCGGATCCGGCCTGCGCGGCCGACCCGTTCTGCTCGCCCTGCAACGTCGACCTCACGTTCGACACCGGCCAGGGTCCGGTCACCGTGCCCACGGCGGTCTTCACCTGGGCCCAGGCCACCGGCGACGGGCTCATCGCCTCGGGCGGGCTCGCGGGCCTCACCCCATCGGCGGTGTCCGACGTGTTCACGGTGCCGGTCGCGGTGCCAGCGGCGGGCGAAGCGCCCAGCCCGCGCGTGGAGGTGGTGTTCTCGCTGAAGAGCAAGGCGTCCGCCGAGGACACGCACCAGGACACCTTCACGGTCTGCGTCGGCGTGCCGTGTACGAAGGACACCCCCAACCCGCTCTACCGCACGAGCCGCGACACCACTCCAGGCCTGGCCCCTTTCGGCGTGCCCAGCCCGCCATCGTTCAATGACGGTGTTTTCGACCACGTCTTCCTCGACCTCACGGCCCACGCTGGGTCCACCGTGACGCTCGCGTTCGCCATCGACGCGCCCGCAGGGGGCTCCGCCGGGCGAAAGGGTCTCCGCGTGTCACGCCTGATCGTCGGGTCGGACGTTGACGTAGACGGCGCCTTCGAGGGCGTCGCGGGCAGCTGCGACCGCTGCTGGGACGCCGACAAGGACACCTACGTCGACGCCGCGGGCCCGGCCACCGCGGCCGAGTGCACCGCCCCCGACCTGGACTGCGACGACACCAACGCCGCCGTGAACCCCGCCGCCGCAGAGCAGTGTGGCGTGGTGGGAGACGACGACTGCGACGGCGTCGCCGACGCGCTCGACTCGGACTGCGGCGTGGAGGACTGCGCCAACGGGGCAGACGACAACGGCGACGGTCAGGTCGACTGTGCGGACGTCACCTGCGGGTCGGACGCCGCGTGCGCCCCATGCGGCACTGTCCTCAATCTCAACCGCGGCGGCGCGGCCTTCGTGGCCGCCGACGACAACCCCGACGCCAACGCCGCGACACGCCTCTTCACCCACGGGCCGAACCCCTCGCTCCCCACCGAGATCGGCTGGTGGACCGCCCGCACGGGCACGGTGAGCACACACTCGGGCGTGAAGCCGGTGCATGCCACGCTCACCCGCAGCTTCGATGTCTCGTCCGGCTCGCTCAGCCCCAGCCTGCGCGTGTCGTACCGCCTCCGCGGCGAGGCCGCGGCCGGCAAGGACGTGTTCGGCGTGTGCTTCAACACGCCCGCGACGGAGTGTCGGGCCGACGCCCCGGCGAGCGCCCTGGCCTTCTCGACGCACGTCGACACCGCAGCCACCGGCACCACGAACATCGACGTGCCCCTGCCGGCGAACAGCGCGGGCAAGACGGTGTCGGTGACGCTGTTCTACGACACGGTCGACGGCGCCAATAACGCGAACGCCGGCCTCTTCATCGACGCCGTGAACGTGGCCAGCGACGCCGACGCGGACGGCGCGTCCGAAGACTCGGTCACGCAAGGGTGCGACCGCTGCGTGGACCAGGACCTGGACACGTTCGGCCGTGAGGGGATCCCCGGCGTCTATGTGTCTGAGTGCGCGTCCAACAAGCGCGACTGCGCGGACACCATCGCCACGGCCTTCCCGGGAGCTACCGAGCTCTGCGACGGGACCATCGACCACGACTGCGACGGCAAGGCAGACGCGGACGACAGCGACTGCACCACCTGCGGAGACGGCGTCGCCAGCGCCTCAGAAGAGTGCGACGACGGCGCCAAGATCTCGGGCGACGGCTGCAGCGCCAGCTGCGAGCTCGAGGCGAACGCGCTCGTCCTGAGCGAGCTCCACTTCACGAAGCTCTCCCCCACCGCCTTCGGGGAGCAGTTCGTCGAGCTCCAGAGCCGCACCCTCGCCAAGATCCACCTCGGCGGGCTCGCCGCGGGCCTGCGTCGCAGCACCGGCCAGGAGCTCCGCTTCGCGGATTGCGCCGCCGCGAGCCTCGTCCTCGCCGGCAACGGGCGCGTTGTCGTGAGCCTCGGTACCGCGGGGACCTCCGACGGCCTCAACGCGGCGATCCGTTGCGACGAGGACTTTCAGCTCGACCCGACCGGCGACGTAGTCACCTTGCTATCTGGCGCAGACACGCTCGACACGGCCGACGCGCGCCCCTTCGCGTGCGAGCTGTCCGAGGCCGCCGCCGCGGGGCGCGGGCGGTCGCTGGAGCGCCTGAACCCGGCCAGCAACCCGAACGACGCGGCGTCTTGGTGCCTCGCGTCCACGGCGACGAGCTACGCCACCTCGGGCAAGCACCACGGCTCGCCCGGGTCCGCGGGCGCCTGTGCGGAGCGCGCCTGTGACGGCGTGGACGACGACTGCGACGGCGCCACGGACGAGCTCCTTCCCGATACCGACGCGGATGGGACCTGTAACGACCGCGACTGCGCGCCGCTGGTACCTTCTTGCGCGCTGGACTGCGCCACGGACGTGGACGGGGACTCCACGCCCGACTGCCGCGACGGCTGCATCGACTCGGACGGCGATGGCTGGGGCGTGGCCGGAGGCCTCCCGAGCTCCACCTGCAAGACGCTCGCGGGCGTAGCGAAGAGCGACTGCGAAGATGATCTGGCGTTCGCCAACCCCGCGGCGTCGGAGGGACCCAGCGCCGCCTCCTGCCTCGATGGCGTGGACGACGACTGCGACGGCACGCCCGACTGCACGGACCCGAGCTGCGCCGGCACCGCCGCGTGCTCCGGTGAGGCGTGCGGCCTGCCGCTCACCCTCACCTGCGGCCAGGTCCGAGTGATCGAGCCGGAGGGCAACGACTTCCCCTGTGGGCCCGGTGCGGACGCGGTACTCCGCTTCGTCGCGCCGCGCACCGAGCTGGTTCGCCTCGACGTGAAGAGCGGCGGCAGCCAGCAGTACGCCGGCCGGATCTTCGACGTCGCGTGCTCGAATCAGGCCTGCGCGCCGGGGATCGCAGACGCCGAGTCGTCCTGCCAGGAGCCCGGAACCGCCACCTTCTCGGCCGTGGCCGCCAAGGCGTACACGATCGTCGTGGACCAGCTGGCCAGCTGCTCCGCGTCGGGCGCCGCGCCGGTCGAGATCAAGCTGACCTGCGCCGAGCACTGCACCGGCGGGGTCGACGACGACGGCGACCTCTTGGCCGACTGCGCCGACAGCGACTGCGTGAGCCAGGCGGTGTGCGCAGGACAGGACTTCGACGGCGACGGCATCGCCAATGGTCTCGAGCTCACGTGTGGCGCCAGCCCCACCTCGCCGTTCCAGTCGCCCTCCCCCGCCGACGTTCAGAACCCGGACAACGACAGCCAGCTCTCGTGCGTGGACGCGGACGACGACAACGACGCCGCCTCTGACGTCGTGGAGGCCGCTCAGTGCGCCGCCGGTGCCTCCGTGGACGCCAGCGTGTACCCCGGCGCCCCGCGCCAGTGCGGCAACGCGGGCGTAGACGCGAACTGCAATGGCATCGTCGACTCCGCGGAGGCCGAGTGCGGCGCGGTCGAGTCGCAGTGCGCCGACGCCAAGGACAACGACAGCGACGGCGCCAAGGACTGCGCCGACCCCGACTGCATCCCCTCGCTCGCCTGCGCCGCCCTGGACTTCGACGGTGACCTGATCGCGAACACCATCGAGCTCGCGTGTGGGACCAACCCGCTCGACAAGAACCTGAAGCCCACGGCCACCGGCGCCGCCGATGGGGACGGCGACACGGTCCCGAGCTGCGCCGACGCGGACGACGATGGCGACGGCTGGGACGACGTGGTCGAGTTCTCGTGCGCGTCGAACCCCGTGAACGCGTCCTCGACGCCGGTCGACACGGACGGTGACACCCAGTGTGACGCCGTGGACCCGGACGACGACGCGGACGGCTTCGCGGACCTCATCGAGGTGCAGTGCGGCTCCAGCCCCACGCTGGCGACCGAGACGCCCATCGACGCGGTCCGTGACCTCGACCTCGACGGCGTTTGCAACGCTCGTGACGTGGACCTCGACGGCGACGACTGGACCAACGGCGTCGAGGAGGCCTGCGGCACCGACGTCGCCGACGCCAACGACAACCCTGAGGCCGCCGGTCTCGACGGTGACGACGACGGGCTCTGCGACGCGCTCGATGGGGACGACGACGGTGACACCTGGTCCGATGAGAAGGAGGAGCTCTGCCAGAGCGATCCGCTCTCCCCGGACTCCGTGCCGGCCGACGTCGACGGCGACAGCATCTGTGACGCCTACGACGTGGACGCAGACGACGATGGCTGGCCCGACACGCTCGAGGTGCTGTGCGGCACCAACCCGCTGCTGGCCGCGAAGAACCCCAGCGCCGAAGGCCAGGACGAAGATGCCGACAAGCTCTGCGACAGCCTCGACGCCGACGACGACGGCGACGGTTGGTCCGACGAGGCCGAGGCGGTTTGTGAGTCCGACCCGAGAGACCCCAACGCGCTGCCGGCGGACCTGGACGACGACCACGTGTGCGACCTCCGCGACGACGACGACGACGGGGACGAAGCGATGGATGCCAGCGAGCTGATCTGCGGCACGGATCCGGCGGATGCCACCTCGAAGCCGATCGACACCGACGGAGACGGCGTGTGCGATCCGGTGGACACCGACGCCGACGAGGACCTGGACGGCTGGAGCAACGGAGACGAGCTGGCGTGCGGAACCGACCCGAAGGTGCCGGCCGACAAGCCGCTGGACACGGACGCGGACAAGGTCTGTGACGTGCTCGACGACGACGACGACAACGACGGCTGGAGCGACCTGTCGGAGCTGCTGTGCGGCACCTCCGCCACCAACGGGGCCGTGGAGCCCGTGGACACCGACGGGGACGCCACGTGCGACGCCATCGACACGGACGACGACGGCGACGGCGCCTCCGACGCAGATGAGGCGCTCTGCCTCACGGATCCGAAAGACCCCACGGTGCTCCCCTTCGAGCCCGATCTCGCGGACACGGACGGCGACCAGATCGCCGACTGCGTCGATCCCGACGACGACGAGGACGGCATCCCGGACGTGGTCGAGCTCGGCGATACGAAGCTCGCGGACACCGACACGGACGGCCTGGACGACGGGACGGAGGACGCCAACAAGAACGGCGTCGTGGACACGGGCGAGACCGACCCCACGAAGGGCGACACCGACGGAGACGGACTGATCGACGGTGAGGAGGTTGCGAGCTGCTACGGCGAGGCCTGCACGAAGACCTCCCCGACGTCGCGCGACAGCGACTCGGACGGCCTGTCAGACGCGGAGGAAGACGCCGACAGCGACGGGAGCGTGGGCGAAGGCGAGACGGATCCGACCGTGTTGGACACAGACGGCGACACCTCGAGCGACGGGGTCGAGGTCGGCTGCGCGACCGACCCGCTCGACGCGACCAGCTTCCCGGTGGACAAAGACCAGTCCGGCACCTGCGATGGCGCCGAGGCCGACAGCGACGGCGACGGGATCGCGGATGGCGTGGAGACGCGCTGCAAGACGCTCCCGGGCAGCGCTGCCAGCGTGCCGCCGCTCACCGAGCTAGACGACAAAGACGGCGACGGTGAGCTCGACTGCTACGACACCGACGACGACGACGACGGCGCGATCGACGCGGCCGAGGCCCAGTGCGGCACGTCCACGAAGGACGCGGGCGCGGTGCCGTCACCCGCGGATCTCGAGGACACCGATGACGATGGCCAGCTCGACTGCGCCGACGACGATGACGACGCGGACGGACTCGACACGAACACAGAAAAGATCTGGGGGACCGACGCGCTCGATGGTGACACGGACGACGACGGGCTCTCTGATGGCGCAGAGGTCACCATCCACGGCACCGACCCGACAAAGCTCGACACCGATGGCGACGGCGTGGCCGACGGCGTGGAGCTCGGGGTCACCGAGCCCGTCTTCGGCACGGCGGACAGCTTCGAGCCCGATCTCGACCCGAGCACCGTGACGCACCCCACGCGCGTCGACACCGACGACGACGGCCTCGCCGACGGCTCCAACGCGCAGGGCGGGGAGGACATGAACCATAACGGGCGAGTGGACGCGAGCGAGTCGGATCCGAACGACCCGAACGACGGGCTCCGCGACCAGGACGGCGACGGGCTCATCGATCGCGACGAGCTCACCCTCTGGGACACGAAGGTGGACGATCCGGACTCGGACGACGACCAGCTCGACGACAAGCTCGAGGTCAGCGTGTACGAGACCAACCCGAACGACCCCGACTCCGACAAGGGGGGCATCGCCGATGGCGCCGAAGTCACGGCCGGTACGGATCCCACCAAGAAGGACGACGACTTCTCGGCCTCCAAGGTCGTAGGCGACAACGTGTTCGGCTGCGACGCAGGCGGCCCAGGCGCCCTCGGAGGCGCCGGCGGCGTCCTCGCGGCGCTCCTCGCCCTGCTCTTCGCCCTCGGGCGCCGGAGCTCGCGACCGCTCGTGGGGGGCCTGCTCTTGGCTGGGGCCCTTCTCCCCGGCGAGGCGGGCGCGCAGCGCGTCGGGAACGTCAACGTCGAGCAGTACCAGCCCGCGGGCGGGCGCTTCCGCGTGTTCAGTGTGGAGCAGGCGCCTGTCGGGCCGGCTTGGCAGCCCTACGCGCACGTCCTGTTCCACGGCGAGCGGGAGAGCTTCCAGGTGGCCGACGCCGCCGGGATCCGCACCGAAGTCCTTGTCGACACGACCACCTTCATGGACCTGAACCTGGGCGTGGGCCTCGCCGGCATCCTGCAAGTAGACCTGGGCCTTCCGGTCGCGCTCGAGATGAGCACCGCTCCCGACGTGACCGCTGTGGAGCCGGTGGGACGCACAGACGGCGCGGGGCTCGGTGACCTGGTCCTGCGACTCAAGGGCACGGCCATCGACAGCACGGGAGGCGGATATGGGCTCGGCTTCACCCTCGGCGCGTCCTTCCCCACGGGCGATCCCGATCGCTTCCGCGGCGACGAGGGCGTGGTGGTCCTCCTCAATACGATCAATGAGTTCCGTTCCACCTGGGCGGTGCTCTCGCTCAACCTGGGCGGCCGGTTCCGCACGGCGCCAGTCGAGTTCCTCGGGCGCGACTACGGCAACGAGCTCTCATACGGTCTCGGCCTGGACGTGGCGGCCTGGATCGGCCACGTCAACCTGGGCCTCGAGCTCTTCGGGCGCACCCCGCTCACGGCGCCATTCGACGGTGTGGAGAACACCGGACTCGAGGCGCTGCTCGGCGTGAAGTGGTGGATCGTCTCGGGCCTGTCGCTCGAGATCGCAGGCTCCATGGGCCTTGTGCAAGGCGTGGGCACGCCCGACTTCCGGTTCGTCACGGGGCTCGCCTGGGCTCCTCGCGAGGCCGACACCGACGGTGACCTCATCGACGACGTGGACGACGCGTGCCCGCTCGAGGCCGAGGACAAGGACGGCTACGCCGACCTCGACGGCTGCCCAGAGGCGGACAACGACGGCGACGGCGTGGCCGACGCGAACGACAAGTGTCCCTACCAGCCGGAGGACAGGAACGGCAGCCTGGACGACGACGGCTGCCCGGACGGAGACGACGACGGAGACGGCAAGCTCAACATCGTGGACCGCTGCCCGAAAGGTGCCGAGGATCCGGACAACTTCCAAGACGGCGACGGCTGCCCGGATCCAGACAACGACGGAGACGGGATAGACGACGTGAAGGACAAGTGCGCCTTGGTCGCCGGCGGGGCCACGGACACGAACCACGATGGCTGTCCCGACGCGATCGAGCTCGAGATCGCCACTCAGACCCCCGAGGAGGCCGCTGATCCCTGTCAGTTCGAGATCGCCGAGCGGGTCCCCTTCGACCGGCTGTCCACGACGCTCGACTCCGAGGCCCGGGCGGTGGTTCGTTCAATGGGCGATCGCCTCCTCGCGCGCCTCACGGACAGCAAGTTGCCGCCGATCGAAGAGGTGAGTGTCAACGGGCATACACGGGCCGAGGGCGCCGACGCGGAGACGCTCGCGCTCTCGCGGCGACGCGCCCAGTCGGTGCGGGACGCGCTGGTGGAGCGCGGCTCGGTTCCGAGGTCCATCACACCGGCGCGCGGCTACGGCGAGACCGAGCCGCTCTCTGAAGAAGCGTCGTCTCGGCGCGTGGAGATCAAGGTGAGGATCGGCGGCCGCTGTGCGGATGTCGGGGCGAAGACGGAGGGCGGCCGATGAAGTCCCACCACCTGCTACTCGCGCTCCTCGCGCTGGCCCCCCGCGCCTACGCGGCCGAAGACTGCGCCAACGGGATCGAGGACGACACCGGCGGCGCCGACTGCGCCGATCCCGCTTGCGCGGCTGACCCGTTCTGCACCGACCTCTGCGGCACGTCGCTCACCTTCGCCACCGGCCGGCACACGGCTGAGCTGCTCACGGGCTTCGTGCACGCCAGCGGCGGCCTCGAGGCCCAAGGCACCGGCGCCCTCAAGGTGGACCTGGTGGTGCCGCTCGAGCGCCCCGAGGCCAGACTCGAGCTGGTCCTCCGCAAGGAGGGCGCCGATCCGCTCCACGTCTGCCTCGACCTCGCGTGCACGCAGCCCCTGCTCACGGTGAACGGCGCCTCGGGGTCCATCACCCACACAGCCGGCGGGTTCTACGACGGCACCTTCGATCACGTCTTCGTGGACCTCACGAGCAAGCGCGGGTCCACGCTGGCGGTCTTTGTGGTGGTGCCAACGGTCGCCACGGGGAATCCGCTCACGCGGCTCGAGGCGCTGCGGCTCTCGTCCGACGTGGACCGCGACGGCTTCTTCGACGGCGCCGCGGCGAGCTGCGACCGCTGTTGGGACGTAGACAACGACGGCGCCGCGCGCGCCGATAGCCCTGGCCTCTGCGGCGTTGCGGACTGCGACGACACGACCAGCGCCCGAGCTCCGGGCCTGACCGAGCTCTGCAGCGGGGGGATCGACGAGGACTGTGACCTCCTGGTCGACGGTCTAGACGTCGGGAGCTGCGGTATCGAAGACTGCGCCAACGGGGCGGACGACAACGGCGACGGCAGCATCGACTGCGCTGACCAGACGTGCGCCAGCGACCCCGCCTGCAGCCCGTGCCTGCCGAAGCTCACGTTCGCAACGGGGACCAACGGCGCCGTCGCCAGCGACAACGATCCCGACGGTAATACGCAGACCCAGGTCTTCCGCCAGGGCGCCAGCGCGGCTCACGCGGGGGCGATCGGCTTCTCGACCGCGCTCACGGGCACGGTCTCTAGCCACGGCGGCGGCCGGATCACTGCGGCGATCGCGCGCACCTTCCCTGTGCCATCCGGCCTCCCGGCACCGACCCTGCGCCTGCGGTATGCGCTCGATGGGGACGCGCAGGCGGGCAAGGACGTCGTCCTCGTGTGCTTCGACGTCAAAGCCTCGAACTGCACCACGTCCGTCACCGGCGCCGCTACGTGGACCTCTGACGTGAACACCGGAGTGGGGATCGTGACCGTGGAGGTGCCCCTCCCCACGTCGGCCATCGGCGCGGTGAACGTGGTCGTGGCCTACGACACGGTCGACGGCGGCGGAAACGGCAACCGCGGGCTCTTCGTCGATGAGCTCAGCGTCGGGAGCGACCTCGACGGCGATGGGCTCGGCGAGGACCCGGCCATCGTGGGATGTGACCTCTGCGTCGACGCCGACGACGACGGCTACGCGCCCGCCTCGGTCGCCGCGGTCTTCGCCAGCGGATGCACCTCGGTCGCCGCCGACTGCGACGACGACTCGGTCGTCGCTAATCCCGGCGCCACGGAGCTCTGCGATCTGGTCGGCGATCAGGACTGCGACGGGCTGGCAGACGCCGAGGAGCCGAGCTGCTCCTCTTGCGGCAACGGCGCCGTCACCGCTGGCGAGACCTGCGACGACGGCGGGATTGCCCCCGGCGACGGCTGCTCGGCCACCTGCCGCCTCGAGACCGGCGCCCTGGTGGTGACGGAGCTGCACCTCACGCGGTTCGACCCCACGGCCCTCGGCGAGCAGTGGCTCGAGCTCTACAACGCCACGTCGGCCCCCATCGACCTCGCGGCATCCGGGATCACCCTCGGGCTGGACGTCTCTGTGCCGCTGCGCGACTGCACCGTGCTCACCACCTCTGTCGTGGCGCCCGGCGGCCGGCACGTGGTGGCCCTGGGGCCGCAGAACACCCTCGACGGCCTCGACGCGGATCTCGCGTGCGGCTCCGGCACGCTGGGCGGCCTCGTCGCGGTCTCGGCCGAGAACGACTCGCTCGACACCGTTGACCTCGCGGCCCTCGGCTGCGAGCTGGCGGGCGCCACGAAGCCCGGCGTTGGGCGCTCGCTCATCACCGCGGCCACGGTCCACACGGGCAACGACGCGGCCTCGGCGTGGTGCCTGGCGTCCACCGCCAGCTCGTACGCGAACTCCGGCCGTCACCACGGCTCACCCGGGTCCGGCGGGGGATGCGGCGAGGTGGTCTGCGACGGCATCGACGACGACTGCGACGGAACGATAGACCAGGGCTTCCCTGACGCGGACACCGACGGGACCTGCGACGCGCGGGACTGCGCGCCCCTGGTGAAGAGCTGCACCAATGATTGTACGACCGACGTGGACCTCGACAGCACCCCGGACTGCCGGGACGGCTGCATCGACGGCGACGGCGACGGTTGGGGCACGCCCGGCGGCCTCTTGCCCGCGACGTGCAAGACCCAGGGCGGGACGCCGCGCACGGACTGCGACGACACGCTCACCATCGTGAGCCCAGAGGCCACCGAGGGCGGCGCGTCCTGCACCAACGGCCTGGACGACGACTGCGACGGCAAGGCGGACTGCTCGGACAGCGCGTGCGGCCTCACCGCGGCGTGCGCGGGCGAGAGCTGCGCCGCGCCCACCCCTCTCGCGTGCGGCGCCACGGTGGTGGTGGAGCCCGAGTCCAACGACGCCACCTGCAGCCCGGGCGTGGACTCGGTCTTCGTCTTCAACAGCACCTTCGACGGGAACGTGATCCTCGAGGTCCAGAACCTCGGGCGCCTCCAGTACAACGCGTTCCTCCACAAGACGAGCTGCAACGCGGCGTGCCCGGCCGGGATCGCGCCCATCGGGAGCACCTGCGCGGCGGCCGGGAGCGGCACGGTCCCCGTCACGCCGGGCACCCCACTGTTCATCACGCTCGACAACGTGTCGGCCTGCGCGGGTAGCGGCTCGGGCGCGGCGCGCCTCACGCTGCGGTGCTCGGAGGCCTGCTCCGGCGGCGTGGACGACGACGCGGACGGCAAGACCGACTGCGCGGACGACGACTGCGTCGCCTCGGTCAGCTGCGCGAACGTGGACTTCGACGGCGACGGGCGGGCGAACGGCGTCGAGCTCATCTGCGGGCGGGATCCCGTGAACCCGGGCTCCGTACCGTCGGCCGACGACGTGGCAGAGGCCGACACCGACACGCTCCTCAACTGCGTGGACAACGACGACGACAACGACGGCCACTCCGACAGCACCGAGGCCTCCCAGTGCCAGCTGAGCGCGGGCGCCAAGAACGACTCGGACGTCTATCCCGGCGCGCCGCTGCAGTGCGCCATCGCCGCGGTCGACGCCGACTGCGACGGCTTCTTCGACAGCGAGTCGGCCGAGTGCGGCTTCATCGAGCAGCAATGCGGCGACAACCTCGACAACGACGGCGACCAGAAGGCGGACTGCCAGGACCTCGACTGCGTTCTCCTGCCCATCTGCGGCCTAGCCGACTTCGACTCGGACGGCGCCTCGAACCGCACCGAGCAGCAGTGCAACACGAAGCCGACTCAGGCCTCCTCCGTGCCGAGCGACGCCGCGGCGTCGGATCAGGACAACGACACCCTCGCTGCCTGCATCGACACCGATGACGACGGGGACCAATCCGACGACACCGAAGAGCTGCTGTGCGGCTCGGATCCGGCCGACGCGACGTCGACGCCCCCGGACCTGGACAACGACGGGCAGTGCGACGCGTTCGACGACGATGACGACGCCGACGGCTTCCCGGATCTCGTTGAGGTGGACTGCGGCAGCGACCCGGAAGACGCTGGGAGCCGCCCGGATCAGCCGGCCTACGATCTGGACGACGACGACATCTGCGACGCGCGCGACGCCGACCGAGACGGCGACGACTGGACGGACGCGGAGGAGAACACCTGCGGGACCAGCCTCGCCAATGCCTCCGAGAGCCCGAGCAGCGCGGGCCTCGACGTGGACGACGATCACCTCTGCGACGCGGTGGACGAGGACGACGACGGTGATGACTGGTCAGACGCCGAAGAGCTGCTCTGCGAGACCAACCGGCAGGACGCGGCAGACTCCCCGGCCGACACCGATGACGACGGCATCTGCGACCTCATCGACTCGGACCCCGACGGCGATCTCTGGCCGGACGTCCTCGAGACCCAGTGCGGCACGTCTGCGTTGATCCCCGCCGACAACCCGACGGCCCTCGGCGCCGACGTGGATGGAGACATCCTCTGCGACAAGCTCGACTCGGACGACGACGGCGACGGGTGGAGCGACGTCCTCGAGGTCCAGTGCGGGACCTCGCCGGCGCTCAAGGCGTCGGCGCCCACGGACACGGACGGCGACAAGACCTGCGATCCGAGCGATGACGACGACGACGGCGACGTGTCGCTGGACGCCACCGAGGCGCTGTGCGGCACGGACCCTCTGTCGGCCGAGTCCACCCCTGTCGACACGGACAACGACGGCCTCTGCGACGCGCGCGACCCGGACGCGGACCCCGATGGCGACGGCTGGTCCAGCTACAAGGAAGAGGCGTGTGGCACCAAGCCCCACGATGACAGCTCCACCCCCACGGACGCGGATGCGGACGGCGTGTGTGACGCGCTCACCGTGGACGACGACGGCGATGGCTGGCCCGACGCGGTGGAGGTGAGCTGCGGCACGGCGCCCGAGCTCGCGTCGAGCACGCCGGTCGACACCGACAAGGACGGCCAGTGTAACGGGGTCGATACCGACGACGACGCGGACGCCGCCCCGGACACCGCCGAGCTCACCTGCGGGACCGATCCGCTGGACGCGAAGAACCACCCCACCACGCTGGACCTCGTCGACGCGGACGGCGACGACGCGCCCGGCTGCGTGGACGAAGACGACGACAACGACGGGCTCCCCGATGTGGCCGAGGCCCTCCAGGGCTCCAACCCGCTGGTCACCGACAGCGACGGCGACGGCCTCACGGATGGCGAAGAAGACAGCGACCTCGACGGGACGCGCGACCCGAACGAGACCTCGCCGGTGCTCCCAGACACCGACGGCGACGGGCTATCGGACCGGGTCGAGACCCTGAGCTGCTATCTCGGCGACGGCGCGGCCACCGCATGCCAGGAGTCGAGCCCCACGAAGCCGGACTCCGACGAAGACGGTGTCCCCGATGGCCTCGAGGACAAGAACGGCGACGGGAAGACCGACGACTCCGAGACGAACCCCCTGAAGCTCGACACCGACGCGGACGGCCACAGCGATGGGTACGAGCTCGGCTGCGCGACCGATCCGCTCGCAGCGGAGAGCGTCCCGGTCGACAAAGACGCCTCGGACGTGTGTGACGGCGCCGAGGTCGACAGCGACGCGGACGGGATCGCCGATGGCGTCGAGCTGCTCTGCGGGACGAAGCCGCTGGACAAGAAGTCGGTGCCAGAGCTCGGCACGCTGGTCGACACCGATGGTGACGGCGACCTCGACTGCAGCGACGAAGACGACGACGACGACGGCACCCCCGATGTCTTCGAGCTGGCGTGCGGCACGGGCCCGCTCGACGCCGCCGCCAAGCCCCCCGAGGGCGCCACCGCCGACACCGACGGCGACGGCACGCTCGACTGCGCCGACTCGGACGACGACGGCGACGGCCTGTCGGACACGGGCGAGCAGACGCTGGGGACCGACGCGCTCGACGCCGACAGCGACGACGACGGCCTCCTCGACGGCTACGAAGCAGGCATCACCGGGACCTCGCCGAACGCGGCGGACAGCGACGGCGACGGCGTGCAAGACGGCACCGAGCTGGGCGTGACCGAGTCCGGGCCGTTCACCGGGCCGAGCTTCCAGGTGGACGCCGATCCCGCCACCACCACCGACCCGCGCTCCGACGACACGGACAACGACGGCCTTACCGATGGCCTCGAGGACGCGAACGCGAACGGCAAGGTCGACGCGGGTGAGTCCGATCCGAACGTGGCCGCAGACGGGAAGAAGGACACCGACGGCGACGGCCTGGCGGACGTCGTTGAAGAGTCGCTGTGCGAAGAGGGCGTTTGCCTCGATCCCACGAACCCCGACACCGATGGAGACGGCGTGAACGACAAGCTCGAGAAGGACGTCCACGGGACCTCGCCGTTCGCGGCCGACACCGACGGCGGCGGCGTGAACGACGGGTTCGAGCTCTCGAACGGCACCGATCCGAAGGACGCCGTCGACGACTTCAGCAAGGCCACCGTCACCGGAAACAACGTCTTCCGCTGCGATGGCGGCCCGGGCTCCCCCGGGGGCGCGGGCGTGTTCCTGCTGGTGCTCCTCGGGCTCCTGGTGAGCCGTCACGCGCGGCGCGGCGCCCTGCTCGCTCTGGTGGGCCTGCTCGGGCTCGCCTCGAGCCTGCCTGGGACCGCGAACGCGCAGACCGCCGGCAATATGAACATCGAGAACTTCTACCCGGCGGGCGGTCGCTACCGTGTCTTCTCGGTGGAGCAGTCCGTGGTGACCCCGGCGTGGCAGCCGTTCGGCCACCTGCGCTTCCATGGGGAGCTCGACACGCTCCGCGTGCAGACCGGCAGTGCCGAGCAGGTCCTGGTGGAGATGCAGACGGTGGCTGACCTCGGCATCGGGCTCGGGCTCGGCGACTGGGCGCAGCTCGAGGTGGCCCTGCCGTTCATCGCGTCGGTGTCGTCCGGCGATGACGTGAGCGCCATCGCGCCGATCGAGGGCGCCGGGCTCGGGGACCTGGTCGTGCGAGTCCGCGGCACCTTCCTCCCGAACCGGGTGGGCGGCGTCGGTGTGGGCATGTCGGTTGGGGCGACGATCCCCACCGGCGACGGCACGCGCTTCCGCGGTGATCCGGGGGTCGGGGTCCTCGCCAACTTCCTGCTCGACCACCGGAGCGAGCGCGTGGACGTGGCCCTCAACGTGGGCGTTCGTATCCGCACCGAGGAGGCCGAGTTCCTGGGCCGGACCTTCGGCAACGAGCTCACGTACGGCGTGGGAGTGGACGTCAGCCTCCTGCGGCGGCGCATCGACATGGGCGTGGAGCTGTTCGGGCGCACCCCGCTCGAGGAGCCGTTCGGGGACGCGGACCACACCACGCTCGAGCTGCTGGGCGGCCCGAAGTGGTGGATGTGGCAGGGCCTTGGCCTCGAAGCGCACGTCGGCGCCGGGCTCGTCCAAGGCTACGGCGCACCGAGCTTCCGCTTCGGTCTCGGGCTCTCCTGGGCCCCCGCCCACGAGGACGCGGACGGCGACGGTGTGAGCGACGACACCGACGCCTGTCAGTTCACGGCCGAGGACAAAGACGGCTGGGCTGACGACGACGGCTGCCCAGATCTGGACGACGACAACGACAACTTCGCGGACAAGGACGACCGCTGCCCGCGCGAGCCCGAGGACCGCAACGGCATCGACGACGGCGACGGCTGCCCGGACGGCGACGTCGACGGCGACCGTATCGCCGACGCGATCGACCTGTGCCCGTACGACCGCGAGGACGTGGATCTGTTCGAGGACCGCGATGGCTGCCCCGAGCTCGACAACGACCATGACGGGATCCTCGACACCGCGGACGCCTGCACCGAACAGGCCGAGACCATCAACGGCTTCAAGGACCGAGACGGCTGCCCGGACGAAGCGCCTCCCATCGTGAAGCGGAACGTGGTGCAGTGCCGCCTCCAGCTCGCCCGGATCGGCTTCGATCAGGCGAAGGACGTGCTGCGGCCAGACTCCCAGGCCAAGCTGAACCGCGTGGCCGAGGCGATCGCGAGCTACGTGTCGAACGGCGACCCCCCGCTGCTGCACGTCTACGTGTCGGGCCACGCCTCGGAAGAGGGTACGGACGTGAACAACTACGACCTCTCGCTGCGGCGCGCACTGCAGGTGTACGACTTCCTCCTCGACCGGGGGATCTCGGCGTCGCTCCTGGCGCGACGGGGCTTCGGCGAGGCGAAGCCGCTCCTCGACGAAGAGGGTGACCCCGCGCTCCGCGACAATCGCCGCGTCGAGTTCGACGTGGAGCTCGGCGGGCCCTGCGCCGGCGCGGCCGTCTCCACCGACTGAGCGAAGGGCTCCTCCGCGCCCGCGCAGTCCGCGCACTTCGGGTCGGCCCCGAAGAGGCGCACCGCTTGGTGGGCACCCGCGCGATCACCGCCCCGCTCCGAGGCAACCAAGCGGTCTCTATCCTGTGAGGCGGCCGGCCTGGGACTCGCCGCCCACCGTGCCTGAAAGGCACTCGTCATGCGCGTGCTCACGATCGACTTCGAGTGCTGGCCCCAGATGGTGTACGGCGAGCTGACGGGCCAGGACCGGGCGGTCGGGCGCGACGGGCTGGAGCGGGCCACCGATACGCTCCTCGCGCTCACCGAGCGCCACGGCGTGCGAGCCACGGTGTTCGTGCTCGGGGTCACGGCGCGGGCGTTTCCGGACTTGGTCCGGAGAATCCACGCAGCAGGCCACGAGCTCGGCGCCCACGGTGAGACCCACGAGCGCCTGGACCGTCTCACGCCGGCGCGCCGCCAGGCGTCGATGCGCGCTGTGAAGGCGCGTCTCGAGGACCTCGTGGGCGCCCCGGTCCGCGGCTTCAGGGCGCCTTACTTCTCGATCGTGCGGAGCAACCTCGACGCGCTCGAGGAGCTGGCGGACGCCGGTTTCGCCTACGACAGCTCAATCGTACCCATCGTGCATCGACGCTACGGCGTTCCCGGCTGGCCTCGCGGTCCCGAGCGCGTCGCCGGCGGGAGGCTCGTGGAGCTTCCGCTGGCCACGGTCGCAGTGGGCGCAGGGAACCTCCCCGTCGCGGGCGGGGGGTACTGGCGCGCCTTGCCCGACTCGTGGGTGGTGCGGGGCCTCGAGGCTGCGAATGACCAGCCTGCCGTGGTCTATCTGCACCCGTATCAGCTGGACCCGCAGCCGCCCGAGGCGGTCCCGGGGCCGCTCGGTCCGCTGAACCGCCTCCGGGCCGGTGCGTTCCGCCTGGCTCAGCGACTCGGGCGGTCGGGGAACCCTGCCCTGCTCGACCGGGTCCTGCAGACCGGGCAGTGGACCACAGCCGGGGAGCTCGTGGACGCGTTCTTGACGGCCGCTCCCCCATCCGCCACACCCGGTGCGCAATGGAGATGAGTGGGAAGCGAGTGGTGCTGGGCTCCTGCGTGGGCGGCGGCCCGATGGAGCGGCTCGCGCGGCGGCTCGAGGAGCGCGGGATCGCGGCTCAGGTGGTGAGCCTCGACAGCCCGGAGTCGTGGCGCGCTCGAATGGGCACGCCGCGGGGGCGCCTCCTGGCGCGCGTCCGAGCCTTCGTGGGTACGCCCGTGGCCGCGGTACGGGCGGCGTTCGAGCGCGACGACCAGGTCCTGGTGCCCACCACCAACCCCTTCTTCCTGCCGGCCGTGCTGGTGGCGACCCGACCGCTCCACGGCCGTGCGGTGGTGCCGCTGATCTACGATCTCTACCCGGACGCGCTCGAGGCTGGCGGCGTGGAGACCGGCCCCCTGGCCCGCGCGGCGGAGGCGCTGAACCGCTTCGTCTTCCGCAACGCAGACGGCGTGGTGTTCATCGGCGAGAAGATGGCCGAGCACGCCCGGGCGCGTTACGGGGCACCGCGGCGCGACGCGGTCTTCGAGACGGGCGTCGACACGGCGGAGCTCAGGGCACCCAAGCGCGTCGAGTCGCCCCTCGAGACCTGGCTGGACGAGGCGCCGGACGCGCTCGTGCTCAGCTACGTGGGCAACCTCGGCCTCGTCCACGACGTGGACACGCTGGCCGGCGTTTTGAGCGGGATTGGGCGCTTCGGCGGACGGCTTCGCGTGGTCATCGCGGCCACCGGTCCGGGCCTCCCCGCGCTGGTCGCGGCCGCCGCGGACTCGCCCCACATCCGGCTCGAGCCTCCCCTCGACGACGCGGCGTGGGCGCGGCTGCTGGCGCGCTCGCACCTCAGCGTGGCCACGCTCAAGCCCGCCGCGTTTCGGACCTCGATCCCGTCGAAAGCCCTGTCTGCGATGGGCGCCGGGAGCGCGGTCCTGGCGCTCGCGCCGCTCGACTCCGATCTCGGGGCGTTGGTCGAGCGCCACGCGGCGGGCAAGGTCTTCGCCCCGGGTGACTCCGAGGCCGTGCTGGCGTGGCTGGCCGCGCTATCGAAGGACGAGCTCGCCACGCTCCGAACGAACGCGCGACGCGCCGCGGAGGAGCACTACGACCTGGCCGTGCTCGCCGCGCGGTGGGAGCGCTTCCTCGGCGTCTGCGCGGAGCGGCGCGACGCCGACCCGGTCTACGACGCGCTCAAGCGGGCACTGGACGTGCTCGTCGCGGGCACGGCCACCCTCGCTCTGGCGCCGATCCTGGCGGCCACGGCCGCGGCGGTGGCCGTGAACCTCGGCCGGCCGGTGGTCTTCGAGCAAAGACGCCCGGGTCGAGGCGGTCGCGTGTTCCTCATTCGGAAGTTCCGCACGATGCGAGAGCCGCGCCCTCACGAGCTCGGCCCCGAGTTCGACGCCGCGCGGCTGACCCCTGTGGGCCGCGCGCTGCGAGCGGCCAGCCTCGACGAGCTTCCCACGCTGCTGACCGTGCTCGCCGGGCACATGAGCCTCGTCGGTCCACGCCCGCTGTTGGAGCGGTACCTCCCCCGCTATACCCCGCGGCAGGCCAGGCGCCACGAGGTCCCACCCGGGGTCACCGGGTGGGCTCAGGCCAACGGCCGGAACGCCACCACCTGGGACGAGCGCTTCGAGCAAGACATCTTCTACGTCGAGAACCGCTCCTTGTGGCTCGACCTCCGCGTGCTCGCCCGCACGGTACGCACGGTGCTCCGGCGCGACGGGATCAGCCAGTCCGGGCACGCCACCATGCCCGAGTTCCTCGGGCCCGAGTCCCAGGGGGCAGCCGCATGACGGAGCCGACAGACGAGAGCGACGCCCACGCCGACCTGGGCCTGGGCGCACCTCGCCCAGCGAGCCACTCGTCGAGCTGGGAGCCGCACGGGCCGAGCGTGCCGAGCCGGTGGCCAGGGCGTGTGACGATCGCGCGCCGCGCGGCGTTCGCCGTCATCCTGGCGGTGCTGGGGATCACGGCGCTCGCGTTCGGCGGTGTGTTCACCGAGGCCATCACGGGCGCCGCCGTGGCTTGCCTCCTGGCGTTGGCCCTGGTCGCGTTCAGCTCGAGCCGGCCCACCGTCGACTCGTTCGGCGTCCTCCTCCTGGGCCTCACCGCCGCGACCTCCCTGCAGCTGATGCCGCTCCCCGTGGGGCTGGTCACCTCGCTGGCTCCCAAGACCGCGGAGCTCCGCCTCCGCGCGGCCGAAGCGCTGGGCGAGGCCGCGCCGACACGGTTGCCGCTGTCGCTGGACCCCTCCTCCACCGCCATCATGCTGGCGTGGATGCTGGCTGTGACCGCCACGTACCTCACGGTCCGGAAGCTGGCGGAGCGCGAGCGCGACCGGCTGCGGCTGGTCCTGGCGATCCCCGTGCTCGGCCTCATCGTGGTGGCGATCGGGCTGATCCACGCGGCGCTGGGCCTCGAGCGAATCTACGGACTCCACGAGGTCCCCGCGGGTGCCTCGAGGACGGTCACGGGGGCGCTGTTCCTCGCCAGCTTCATCAATCCCAACCACCTCGCCGCGTTCATCGCGCTGGGAGCGCCGATCTGCGTCTCGGTCGCCGGGGCGCGCGGCACCGCCCCACGAGCCAAGGTGTTGCTCGCGGTGGCCGCGGTGGTCCTCCTCGTGGGCGTGGTCCTCACCGGCTCTCGGGCCGGCGCCGTGAGCGCAGCACTGGCGACGGGGCTGGCCGCGATCTCGCGAGATCGGGGCGCGACCCGCACCGTGCTCCTCGGTGGCCTCGGCCTCCTGGTGTTCCTGGTGGCCGCCACGCCGCTCAGCGACCAGCTCGCCCAGCTGCCCGGTCTGGACCGGTTGTTCGAGGCCACGGACCGCGGGGTCCGTAGCCTCGGCGTCGAGACCATCCGCACCTGGCCCCTCACCGGCGTGGGCCGCGGCGCCTTCCCTGCCGCCCAGACGGTGCTGAACTCGGGGCTCTCCGGATTCACCGTGACCCACGCCCACAACACGCCAGTCCAGATGATCGCCGACTACGGCATCCTGGTCGGCGGAGCCGCGGTGATCCTGTTCACGGTGCTCATGGCCAAAGGCGCGTATCAGGTGCTCGGCTCGCCCGTCGCCCGGGGAGCCGCGCTGTCCCTGGCCGGCCTGGCGCTCCACAACCTCGTCGACTTCAGCCTCGACATCCTCGCCGTAGCGCTCGCGGCGTCCGTGCTCTGCGCCGTGGTGCGCCTCGGCGCCGCTACGACGTCACACGAACCGGCGCGACGCACGATCGCGATCCCCGGGCGCTGGCTCGGGGCCACGGCCCTGCTCATGGCCGCCGGTGTTGCCGCGCTCGCGGGCAGGATCGGCCCCGAGGCGGGCCCGCGGAGAGACGCCCGGTTCACCGAGGCCCCGCTCGAGTCCGCGCGCACCTACCCGGTGGACGCGTACGCGTTCTTCTCGGCCGGGGTGGCGCTACGGAGCGTGCCGCTCCTCGAGCACGCGCATCACCTGGCGCCTTTCGAGCCGAGGCTGCCGCTCGCCCTCGCGGCGCTCTCCACCGGCGAGGCGCGCTTCGAGCGCATCCGCGACGCGCTTGCGCTCCCGGGCGCCTACCGGGTGCGCGTGCAGGCGTTCGACCTGCTGCAGCGCTCGGCCCGCTCCGGGGCCGAACTGACGCGCGCGCTGCCCGATGGCCCGCACGCGGCGGCCTACCTCGCCTGGCTTCGCCCACCGAACCCGTCGGTGACCGCGGCGGTGCTCGCGGGCTTCCCCGACGCGCCTGAGGTCCTCGAGCACGTCGCACGGGAGCGGAAGAACGCCAAGGACTGGGCAGGCCTCGAGGACGTGGCCACGCGCCTCATGGCCCTGGAGGCGCCCTCCGGGTTCAGGATGATGGCCGAGGTGTACCGGCAGCGCGGCAAGGCGTATCAGGCGGTGCAGCTCTTCGCGATGGCCGGCGACGGCGAGTCGGTGCTGGAGGGCGCCGAGCTCGCGCTGGTGTCCGGCGACCCCGACAAGGCACTCGACGTGCTCGCGGGCGCCAAGGTGCCGGCCCACTCGCTGAAGCGCGTACGAGCGCTGGAGATTCGTGCGCGGGAGGCGATCGTGCTGGGCCAGCGCGGCAACCTCAGAGCGCGGTTCGACGAGGAGAACCCCGCACCGAAGGAGGTCCCCCGATGATGGACGTCGTCATCCTGGCAGGCGGTAAGGGCTCACGCCTCGCCGAGCTCACCGTCGAGACCCCGAAGGGCCTGGCGCCGATCGGGGATCGCCCAATCCTCTCCCACATCATGGGGCTGTTCTCCCGCCGGGGGCACCGCCGCTTCATTCTGTGCGTCGGCTACCAGGGCGCCAAGATCGCCGAGTGGTACGCCGCCCACGCAGAGCCCGGCTGGACGGTAATCACGAGCGATCTCGGGGTGGACGCCACGAAGAGCGCACGCGTGGCGGCCGCGCTGGAGCACGTGCAGTCCGACCGGTTCTGGCTCTCTTACGGCGACGACCTGTCGGATGTGGACCTGGACGCGGTGGACGCGCAGGCGCGCGCCACCAACTCGGTCGTCACGCTCACCGCCATTCAACCGGCGTCTCCGTTCGGCGTCATGGACCTGGCCGCGTCGGGTGACGTGACCGGCTTCCGCGAGAAGTGCCGGATGACCGACTGGATCAACGGCGGCTTCATGTCCGTGTCTCGCGACCTCGCCCGCTGGCTGCCGCGCGGTGAGCTGGAGCAGGAGGTCTTCCTCGCCCTCGTCGCGGAGCGGCGCATCAACGCCTACAAGCACCACGGCTTCTGGAAGGCGATGAACACCCACAAAGACTACCTGGAGCTGCGCGAGCTCGCGGGCTCGGGCGAGCTGCTGCGGCAGCTGGGCGCCACGCCCTGACGGCTCCCTCCTGACAGCTTCTGGCAGGAGGCCGTCCAGGTTTCGGCCCCTGGCCCTTGCGCCCACCCTCGTAGCGAGCTTGACTGCGCGCATCACAAAGTCCCCCGGTCCGAGAGGCCGGTCCAGAGCCCGACGCTCGTCGCGCATCCAAGGAGCTCCACTATGTCCGATACCAGCGCCATCGCCGCTCAGCTCGTCGCCCTCTGCCGCCAGGGGCAGAACCTCACGGCCATCGAAACGCTGTACGCGCCCAACATCGTCTCCGTCGAGGCCATGGACATGGCGGGGATGCCGCGGGTGATGGAGGGCGTCGAGGCCATCAAGGGCAAGAACATCTGGTGGAGCGAGAACCACACGATCCACGCTGCCAACGTCGATGGCCCCTTCGGCCACGCGCCCGACCGGTTCGCCGTGCTGTTCGACTACGACATCACCAACAAGCTGTCCGGTGAGCGCCAGCAGATGAAGGAGGTCGGCCTCTTCACGGTGAAGGCCGGGAAGATCGTCCGCGAGGAGTTCTTCTACGGGCCGTGATCTCAGTCAGCGCACGGCGGCGCGGTGCGCGTCGCCGCGCCAGACGTGAGGGGCGAGCAGACGCTTGGCTCGACCTCGGCGGGTGCCTTGAGATAGACTCCCGCCGCCCGTTCCGCCGCCCCAAAAGCTGTGTGGACGGGCGAGATCACAGCCGGGTCCGCTCCAGCATGGTCGGTCGCCGGCGTGGTCGCTTCAGGCGACCACATGCCATGCGGTGCGTGCCCGCACCGTCGACTCAGGGAGCGGACGATGCGGTTTACGTGGGCCTTCGGTACGTTGGCGGTGTTCCTGTCCAGCGGGTGTGGCGGCGACCTCTCCGAGGGCCTGCGGCCCGAGTTCCTGGCCTTCATCGCCGGAGAGCCGGTGCCGGCAACGGCCACGGACGGGCTTCACGCCCGTTACGAGTTCACCCGGCTCACTCCCGGGAACGGCTCCACGGCGCGCGCCCGGGTCAACCTCCTGAACAACGGTGGGGAGCCGCTGCGGATCACCCGCGTCCTGCTCGAGCCGACCAATGTCGACGGCACGCCCAAGAGCCCATGGATCGTCCTCGACTGGGGTGCCCTGGATCCCTCCCTGCTCTTCTGCACCACCGCAGACCTCTCCTCGTGTGGCTACGTGCTCGAGAGCGGGAAGAACCTCGAGTTCGAGGTCACCTACTCGCCCGGGGACGCGTGCTCGGCCGCGGGGGACTGCGAGGACCAAGCCACGCTGCTGGTCTCGCATACCGAAGCAGGGAGCCCCACGCGCATGGAGTTCGGCCCGCCCAAGTGCAGCCGCCTCCCGCGCGTAACGCCCCCCACGGACACCTTCTTCAACGCCTCGATCGCGAAGCCTGAGCGCAAGACGTTCACGATCACCAACACCGGCTCCTGCGGCTGCGCGGTCAACGACGTGGCGTTCAACACGGCCACGAGCAAGTTCCAGATCAGCCGGGCGTGGACCAATGGGACCGAGCTCGGCCCCGACGACGAGCTGACCTTCGAGGTCACGTACACGCCCACCGAGTCCGGCGCCGCGGACTCCGTCAACGTCGCCGTCTCGTTCGACTGCACGCAGACCCCGATCGTGGTGAAGCTCGACTCGAAGTTCGAGACCGGCACCTACGAGATCACGTACGACAACAAAGAGAACGGCTTCCTAGACTTCACGCAGGTCTCCGAGGGCTGCGCCGAGAAGGTGGTCTCGCTCTACAACGTGGGCCCCTCCAGCATGCAGGTCCAGGGCTGGGCCGTGCCCGAAGACACGGAAGGCAAGTTCTACACGCTCAGCTGCCAGCTCCCGCCCGCCCAGGAGGGCGCCAACGCGACGCCGGTGCCCAAGCCGCCCGCCGGACTCGCAGCGGGTCGGACGCTCGAGTGCACCGTGAAGTACTGCGCCGCTACGCTGGCCGGGAAGAACGCCACCGTGGTCTTCACCTACGCCAACCCGGCGCAGGGCACCATCGAGGTGCCGGCGTTCGGGGGGCAGCCGAAGTCCTGCTTCGAGTACGCGCCCGGCGACGCCGCCAGCGACACGCCGCTCACGTTCTACTCCACCGGTAAGGGGGAGGCCGACAAGTCCCGGTTCGTGGTCTACAACTGCGGCAACGCCGAGCTCACCGTGAACGCGGTGCGCATCGAGGACGCCTTCCTCCCCGGCAACCCGTCCAAGTATTTCCAAGTTCTCGAGGCGCCCGCTTTCCCCTTGGTGCTGCCCGTCGGCGGCCTCCAGCAGATCGAGGTGGAGATGGTGGTCGACGACGAGTCTCCGTCGGTCGATGGCACCCTGTACGTCGACTACCTCGATCCCCAGGGCACGCCGGTCACCAGCTTCGGCCGCGCGCTGACGGGCGTCGTCGCCCCCACGGTCGAGCCGCCCATCGCGGTGCTCGAGCTCGTCGGGGAGGCCAAGTTGGGCGCGTCGTTCACGCTCACCGGACAGAACAGCTCGGGATCCATCGACGACAACGGATACCTCTTCTACCTGCTCGAGAAACCCGCAGGGAGCGGTGTCGTCGTCAACGGCGCGCCCGCCGCGGCCGCGGTAAACGTCACGCCGGACGTGGCTGGAAAGTACCGCTTCGCCCTCCTCGTCTTCTCCGACACGGACCCCTTCTACTACAGCCACGAGGCGACGCTCGACGTCGACGTCGCGCCCTAAGGCCCGCCAGTGAAACGAAACGTTCGAACCGCCTTACTCGCCGCCGCTCTCACCCTCGGCGCCGGGTGCAAGAAGCCCTCGGTGGGGGACGTCGAGTCCTGGATCAGCGCCGGCCAGTTCTCGAAGGTCACGGAGTTCGTCGTCAACCTCGAGACACCGCTCGCCGAGCGGGTCGCGGCGATCGAGAAGCTGGTCGAGTTCGGTCAGACCACCGAGTTTCAGGTGGTGCTGGGCGAGCTCAAAGACCGCGACGCCGTCACGGCGGCGGTCAAGGAGGTGCTCCTGAAGCGCCTCGAGACCGACGACAAGCGCGCCGAGATCAAAGCCAAGGACGCGCTGTTCGTGCTCTTGCCTTACGTGGAGGAGAAGGAGCGCGACCTGGTGCTCGGCGCCGTTGCCGCCTGGGCGCTGGGAGGCCTGGACGCCAACACGCCGCGGGCGGCGCTCATCAAGCGCGTGGAAGACCTCCAGCTGCCAGGGCAAATCCAGCAACTGGGCCATCACGGCGTTCCGGTGGCTTCGTGGCTCATCGCGCACGGCGTGGAGACCAACTCGCTCACGCCTTTCCTGGCGGAGACCGCCACCACCCCCGAGCTGCAGCGCACGGTGCTGGATGGTATCCGGCGCCTCTTCGCGCTCCCTGATCTCGAGCCCCCTTGGGGCGTGCTGGACGCGGCGCGCCGCTTCCCGTTGCCCGAGACCGTCGACTTCCTCGTCTCGGTGTACCTCAACGAGAACTTCGACGGAGCCGCGCGCTCGTCCGCCCTGGGCGCGGCGCAAGACCTGCTGGATGGCCGGGGCGCCGACGACAAGAAGCTCCCGAGCATCACCGACACCAGGGAGAAGAAAGCGGTTGTCCTGGGCGCGCTGAAGCGCCTCATGGCCTCACCGCTCGCCACCGACCGCTGGGACGCGGCCACGATGATGCTCGGGGTCGACGGAACGCAGGCGCTCGACGCGGCGCTCGACGGGCTCAGGGCCGACATCACGCTCTACTCGTGGCAGCTGCCCAACGACGACGTCTACCTCCCCGACTACGCGGTGGCCGAGGTCTGCAAGCGGTGGATCGAGCCCCACAAGGACGCGGCGCGCCCTATCCTCGAGAGCTGGTTGGTGAAGGGCGATCGGATGCAGAAGTCGGTCACCGCGCTCTGCCTCAAGCGCGTGGGCAACGCCGACTCCGCGACGAAGCTGCTCGCGCTGGCCACCGACACCACCTCCGTCGAGGAGCTGTTCTTCCCGGGTGGCAACGAGTCGCGGCGTGAGGCCATCGCCGCCGGGACGATCACGGCGCTCACCGTAGGCAGCCTGGCCCAGAACGCCGCCGAGTCGCTGCTACTCCTCGCGGACGTCGCCGCCGCGGAGCAAGCGAAGACGCTCACCCCCGAGAACGCAGCTCAGCGCCGCGAGGCGATCCAGAGGGTCTTCGCCTACACCGGCGACCACCTCAAGGCCGCCGTCGAGCGCGTGGCCACGCAGGGCGTGAACGCCGCAGACGCCAACGACGCACCGGCCCTGCCGCCGGCCCCCACGCCGCCCAAACCGTGAGTCGCGATGTCGCGGTCGCGGCCGGCCGTGGCTTCCTGGTCATCCTCGCGTCCAAGATCTACTTCATCCTCACCTCGGCGGTCCTGGGGCTGGGACTCCCCCGCCTCTTCGGGGACCCGGCGGCGTTCGGGCGCTACCGCACGGTCAACGGCTTCGCGACGCTCGCGAACATGGTCCTGATCACGGCCGCCATCCAGACGGCCGCGCGGGTCGTGGCCGATCCGGCCGCGGCCCGAGGGGGCCTTCGAGCGGTAACGCTCTTGGCAGGCGGCCTCGGTGTGGTCTGGGCTACGGCCGTCAGCCTCTGGGCGGAGCCGCTGGCCGGCCTCCTGTTCGCCGATCCCAGCTTCGCCCCCTGGCTTCGCCTGGCGGCACTCATCGCGCTCGGCTACTCGTTCTACGGCGTCCTCGTGGGTCGCCTCAACGGGGCGCGCCGCTTCGTAGAGCAGGCCGGCCTCGACATCGTCTTCTCCACGGCCAAGGTGGCGCTGGTCCTCGGCGCCGTCGCGCTCGGTTACGGCGTCTCGGGCGGCCTCACGGGTTTCCTGGCCGCTACGCTCCTCGCCATTGGCGTCGCCGCCATCTTCGTGTCGCGAGGCCGCGAGGCCGCGCCCGACGAGGCCGCGCGGCCTCGCGACACGGCGCCCTCCGTCGCGGGGCTGTTCCTCCCTCTCCTCGGGACGCAGCTCCTGCTCAACCTGCTGCTCCAGCTGGACGGGATCGCGGTGAAGGGCCTGCTCACGTCGCCGCTCGAGGCCATGCCCGCAGCGGCTCGCGCCGAGCTCGGCGCCGCGCTGGGTGCCCTCGAAGGCGAGGCCCTCGCTGGGGCCGCGCTGGCCGACCGCCTCGCCGGGCTGTACGGCGCGGCGCGCAACGTGGGGCTCCTGCCCTACCAGGCCACCTTCGCGCTCACCCTGGTGGTGTTCCCCATCCTCAGCGACCCGCGCCTCCGCGCGGCGGGGGGAGATGCCGCCACCGCGATCCGCGGCGCGCTGCGCTTCACGGCCCTCGCGGGGGGGGCCTTCGTGGCCACGCTCTCGGGCGCGGCGCCGGCGCTCACGCGGGCGCTGTTCGGAGACGCCTACGCCGCCTCCAGCACCGCGCTGGCCGTGCTCGTCATCGGGGGGGCGCTGCTCAGCGTCTTCGTGCTGCTCACCACGATCCTGTCCGCCACCGGCAACGAGGGACGCGGGCTGCTCACCATGGCGCTGAGCAGCGCGACAGCCGCCGTGGCCCTCGCCCTCGCACTTCGCTCCCCCGAGCCGCAGGCCCTGGTGGCGCTGGGCCCCGAGGCCCTGCTGTTGCGCGCCGCCCTCGTGACCACCGGCGCCGCCGCGCTGGGCTGCGTGGCTGCGGGCTTCGCGCTCTCTCGCGCCGTCCCCGGATGTCTGCCGTTGGCCAACGGGCTCCGGCTGGTGGTCGCCGCTGGTGCCGGCGCCGCCGCTGCAGTCCTGGTCCCAGCCGGCACTACGGGCTTCGGCCCGCTCGTCATTCGCGCGGCCGTGGGGGGCCTCGCCTACGGGGCTACCCTGCTCGTCACGCGGGAGCTGGGTCGCGACGACCTCGAGCTCCTCAAGCGCCTTCTTCGTCGGCAACGCCGGGAGTCCACCTGAATGGTCCCACGTCTTCGTATCGCGCTCGTTGCGGTCCTCGCGCTCGCCTGTGGCGGCAACGAGTCCCCGGGGCAGCGGCTCCAGCACTCGGTGACCACCTTCAACCACGCGGTCCGGTGGGACAACCTCCCCATCGCGCAGGAGTTCGTGCCGGCTGACGAGCGGGACGCGTGGCTCAAGCGCCGCCGCAGGATCGCGGAGCGGGTCACCTTCCTCGACTACGAGATCGTGGAGGTCCGCCACATCGCCATGACGGCCACCGACGCCGAGGTGATCGTGACGCTCACTTGGACCCCCAAGACGTCGAACGTCGTGGAGACAACCCGCGTTCTCCAGTCGTGGCGCTACGTGGAGGACGAGAAGCGGTGGGAGCTCGCGAAGCAGGTCGAGTCCAAGGTCGACGAATCAGGCGATCCCGCCGACGATCCCGATCCGTTCTGAGGTGTCCGCCTTGAAAAGCCCACGGGAAGCGGTTAGACGGCGGCAATGATGCTGGCACTCCTTCAGCCCGGCCTTCGACGCGCGCGGAGACTCCCCGCGCGTGAGACGGAGGAGCGCGCCTTGCGCCGGGCGATCCTGCTGGGGACCGTCGTCTTCCACCTCGCGCTCTTGGCCGCGGCGGTGGAGCTGAAGCCGCCCCCGGTCTTCACTCCGGTGCCTGAGCCCGTGCCCGTCTTCACCATCCAGGAGATCACGGTCATCAACGAGCGGGAGGAGGACGAAGAGCGGGAGACGCCCGACGAGGAGGTCGCCTTCGTCGATCCCCCGGAGCCGCTCCGCGCCTTGCCGCTCCCTCACGCTCAGATTGCGGACCTGCCGTCGGGGCCCAGTATCGCGCTCCCGCAGCTTGTCCCCGTGGCCGCGCCCAGCCTGCGAGAGGGCTCCTCTTCGGCCCGATTGCGGGGCCTCTTCGCGCGCGACCACGCGGTGGCCACCCTCGCCATGTTGGGCACCGGCTCCGGCAACTCGCTCACGTCCCTGCAACACGACGAGCTGGTCGAAACGGCCGTGCTCAGCTCGGCGCTGGGTGGCGTGGTCGGGGGCGTGCCCACAGGCCTTCTGGCCGCGGGCGGCGGAGTCATTGGGGCCATTGGTTCTGGTTCGGGAGCGATCGGCGGGCTCACCGCCAGCGGTACGCTGTCCCAGGAGGACGATCTGCTTCGCCGCTACACGCAGCGGATCCGCGCCGCGATCCTCCGAGCCCGCGAGTACCCGGCCGCCGCCGAAGACGCCGGGCTCGAAGGCCGCGTGACCTTGAATGTCACCATCGACGGGGCCGGGACGATCCTCGAGGTCACGCTCGCGAAGAGCTCGGGTCACTCCGTGCTGGACGAGTCGCTCTTGGCTTCAGTGCGGCGCCTGGCGAACCTCCCGCACCCCCCACCGGAGCTCCAATGGGAGCGGAAGACCTTCAGAATCAGCGTCCACTTCGAGCTCGACGACCTGTGACCGAGCCGCCGCCCTACACCTTGGACCGCGAGCTGCTCGAGCTCGAGTGTTCGGTCGAGGCGGTCCGGGCCTCTGGCCCCGGCGGCCAACACAGGAACCGGCGCGAGACCGGCATCCGCCTCAGCCACCTCCCCAGCGAGGTCGTGGTCATGGCCACCGAGCGGCGCTCGCGCAAGCAGAACCTCGAGGCCGCCTACGAGCGCCTCATCGAGCGCCTCGCGGAGCTGAGCCACGTGCCGGTCCCGCGGGTAGCCACCAAGGTCCCGAAGCGCGCGGTCCGCGCGAGGCTCGCGTCCAAGCGGCGGGCGTCCACCACCAAGGCCCAGCGGCGCCCGCCCACCTCCGAAGAGTGAGCCCATGAAGACCTATCTGGACCTCATTCGCCGCGTCCTCGAGCACGGCGAGCCTCGCGCCGACCGCACTGGTGTGGGCACGCTGTCCGTGTTCGGCGAGCAGTGCCGATACGACCTGCGAGAGGGCTTCCCGCTGGTCACGACCAAGAAGGTCTTGTTCCCGGCCGTGGTGAGGGAGCTGGTCTGGTTCCTCAAGGGCTCCACCAACATCCGAGACGACCTCACGCAGCACACGCCAATCTGGGACGCGTGGGCCGACGCCGACGGCGAGCTCGGCCCGATTTATGGGCGGCAGTGGCGCAACTGGGGGGGCCTGGGCATCGACCAGCTGCGCAACGCGGTCAACACACTCACGGTCGATCCCGGCTCGCGGCGCAACCTGGTCAGCGCCTGGAACGTGGCCGACGTGCCCGCGATGCGCCTCCCGCCGTGCCACTTGCTCTTCCAGCTCTACCGCGCCGGCACCTTCCTCGACCTGCAGCTCTACCAACGCTCGGCGGACCTCGCGCTCGGGGTGCCGTTCAACATCGCCAGCTACGCGCTCCTGCAGCACCTCATCGCCAATGAGGCCGGCCTCACGCCGCGCCACTTCGTGCACACACTGGGCGATGCACATATCTACCAGAACCACATCGAGGGCCTGCGCCGGCAGCTCGAGCGCCAGCCGCACCCGCTCCCCACGGTGCACATCCGCCCCGGCGCCACGATCGACAACCTCACCTTCGAGGACGTCTCGCTCGAGGGGTATGTGCATCACCCGTTCATCCGCTTCGAGGTGGCCGTGTGAGCGCGGGGCTCCCTCCGTTCGACTGCGTGGTCGCCGCCGATCGGCGGCTCGGCATCGGGCGCAGGGGGCGACTGCCGTGGCACCTGCCGGCGGAGCTGCGGCACTTCCGGGCGCTCACCCTGGGCCCCGAGGGGGCACCGCGCAACGCCGTGATCATGGGCCGCCTCACGTGGGACTCGCTGCCCCCCAGGTTTCGCCCGCTGCCGGGCCGAGCCAACGTCGTGGTCAGTCGCGGGCTCCGCGACCCGGACGCAACCGAGCGCGCCCTCGCATCATCGCTCGACGAGGCGCTGCACCTCAGCGCGGGCGCGCCGGAGCGCTTCGTCATCGGCGGCGCGCAGCTCTTCCAGGCGGCGTTCCAACACCCTGCGCTCCGCCGGGTCTACCTCACGGAGATCGACGCCGACTTCGACTGCGATGTCTTCCTGCAGCCGCTGAGCCGCTTCACGCGCCTCGAGGTCTCACCAGCTACCGAGGAGGCCGGCGTGCGTTATCGCTTCGTCACCCTCACGCCCGCGAGCACCGCAGCCGGCCATGGCCCCGGAGAGACGAGCGGCGCCTAGCCCTTCCGGGCCCTCAGGACGAACGAGCGATAGGTCAGGGACGACCGGCCGTCGCGAGGCAACCACCAGGGGATCTCTCGGGTCTCGAGCACGGTCCAGCCCTCGCCGAAGCAAGCGAGGAGCCAGGCGACGGGGTCTCCTTCGGGGCGCTCATCGTCGGGGGTGAGGTGGCTCTGCCAGGCGAACGGTGAGCCCACGATCACCTCACCGCCGGGCGCGCAGAGCCGCTGGATCACGCTCACGGCCACGCTGGGGTCGCTGACGGAGTCCAGCGTGTTCAGCGACACGACGCGATCGAAGGACTCTGGGACGAGCGGGGGATCCAGAATGTCGGCGCAGATCCAGCGAACGTGCGGCGCAGCGCGCCCCGCCACCGTGGCCCAACGGTAGTGTCGCCCATGCTGCCGCACTGCCAGGCGCACCGCCTCGCCAGCGGAGAGCGAGCGCGCCATACGTAGCGCGTCGAAGGCGAGGTCGAGCGCCACGACCTCGTGCGCAGGCAGCTCCACGGCGGCGCGGCCGAAGCCGCAGCCGAGGTCGACGGTGTGCTCGGCCAGAGGGAGGCTGCGCAGCCAGGGCACGAACGCCTCGAAGCCGAACGGGGCGTCGAGTGTGCCCTCTCCGTCGATGAGCTGGACCCGGTCACCCCAATGGGCCTGGCCCCAGATCGAGCGCCACTCGAGGTGCCGCACCAGGGGATCCGAGTCCGTGGAGCCGTGGAGCAGCGCGAGCGCGGCGGGGCCAACCGTCACGAAGTGGCTGAGGCCGTCGCCTCGGAGGAGGCCTGCGGGCGCCGGTACGAGCACCAGGACGCCGTCGACCACGGGGTATACCGCCGAGCACCCGTCGCAGCTCGCTGTTTCACACTCGGGAAGCGCTGGCCAGCCCCCCGGGGGCCCAGGCTGGGAGCCGCCTGTTGTGAACGGCACCTCCAAGACCACGGTGGCTAGCTGGAGCGCGTCGCCCTCGAGGCGTCGACAACGCGGGCAGATGAGGAGCGGAGGAGGACGGGGCTCCGCGCGGGAGCTCACCGGAGGACGAGCCAGACGGCTACGGCACCGAGCCCGACCACGAGGAAGGCCAGCACCAACGACAACGCCTTGTAGGGGTTCGAGGCCTCTTCCTCGATGGCCGCCTCGGCCGGGGGACGCCCGGCCGCAGGGCGCTGCGTCCCAGCGGGCGCTGCTGCCGGAGCAACGGGCTTACCCTTGGCGGCGGCGTCAGCCATGTAGCGCTGGATGTCTTCCGGGCTCAGGGCAAGGGTCTGGAGTGGGTTACGCAGCCGCGCCAGCGCGATGTCGTCCCGGCCGCGGAGCTCATGGTGGGCCACGCCGCCGCGCAAGGTGAAGACCAGCTCGAACTTGCCCACCTGGATCGCGTCGCCCTCTCGGAGCGGCCACGAGGTCGTCTGCTGGCCGTTGACGAAGAGCCCATTCTGGCTGCCCTGGTCGGAGACCGAGAACTCCTTGCCGTCGTACAGGACGGACGCGTGATGCCGCGAGACACCGGGGTTGTCGATGACCACGTCGTTGGTCTCGTCACGCCCTACCCGCGTCTCGCGCGACGTGACGTCGATTCGTTCGAGCTCGCGGTCCTTGAGCTTCTTGATGAGCTGAGCCATGTGGCGACGAGACTTACCCCGCACCTCGTGGGCGCGCAACTTCTCCTTGACCCGGCCCCACCGCGTCACTAGAAGCCGCACATGCGCGTCATTTGTCTCGCTCTCTTCGTGGTCGCCTGCTCCAGCCCCTCGAGCCGCGTCGTCGCGTCCAGCGCTGCGGACGCCACGGTGTCAGACGGGGTCGCCGGCGACGACGTCCCCCCGGTAGAGCCAGACATCGCGACTGTGGACGACGTGGTCGTTCCCCCCGAAGACACCGCGTGGGTCGACCTCGACCAGCCCCTCCCCGATCTGCCTGAGCCGGTGGACGTGCCGGTGGACGCGGGACCCGCTGGGCCCGATGTGGTCATCGACCCAGGGCTGTGTTCTCCCGCGGGCGGCGCGCTGAACATCTACGACCTGCAGAACACGGACTGCCCGGATCACCCGAACCCCGAGCCCACGGCGGCGCCGGGGTACCCGGTCGAGCTCCAGGGTGTGGTGGTAACCGGCATCTACAGCGACACGTTCTTCGTACAGGAGCCGGCGGGCGGCCCGTACAGCGGAATCGGAGTCTACACACACGGGCTCAGCACCAAGGCGCTCAAGGTCGGCAGCGTCGTGACGGTCATCGCCACGTATACGGAGTACTTCGAGTCCACGCAGCTCTACCTCTCGAGCTTCGAGGTCACCGGTGAGACCACGCCGCTCGAGCCCTACGTCGCCGAGGACCCCGTTCACCTCTCCACCGACCACCCGGCGTCCGAGCTCTTCGAGGGCGTCCTCGTGAAGGTGCTGGACGTGAAGACCATTCACACGAAACCCGACTGTCCGGAGGAGTACGGCGAGTTCATGGTCACCGGCGGCGTCCGGGTCGACGACATGGGCACCAAGTGGACCGCGCGCCTCGGCGACGAGTTCGCGTCGATCACGGGCCCGCTGAACTACACGTTCGGCAACTTCAAGATCGAGCCCAGGGACGAGGCGGACATCGTGGTCACGAAGACCGGCGGCGTCACGGCGATCTCGAAGTGCATCGCCACCGAGTGCCAGGTGCCCGACACGAAGCCCGGGACCAAGGCCCTGATCATCAACGAGATCATGGCCGATCCCTTCGCCAACGACTCGGGCCAGGAGTGGATCGAGCTCTTCAACCCGGGCCAGGGCGCCGTAGACCTCACGGGCTGGGAGCTGCGCGACTGCGGCGCGCAAGCCTGGCCAATCGTGGGCGCGGACCTCGTGGTGGGCCCCGGCGAGTATATGGTGCTCGGCATGGACGCGAACCCCGCCGTGAACGGCGGAGCGGACGTAAGCCTCGCGTACGGCACCGCGTTCTATCTCCCGAACACCGTGGGCTCGGTGCTGCTCTTCGACGGCTCCGGCTCGCAGGCCCAGCTGATCGACCAGACGCGTTACTCCCGCTTCTCTCCGTGGGACTTCGACGCCGGGAAGAGCCTCGAGCGCATCACCCCGCAGGCCGACGGCACCAAGCCGGAGTCCTGGGTGGTAGGCTCCTCGCCTTACGGCCCCACGGGCAACATGGGCACCCCGGGCGAGAAGAACGACTCGAAGTGAGCGAGCGGCGTCACCCGAACGTGGTCGCCGAGACCGAGGCCTCGGTCTCCGAGTTCGCGCGCGGAGAGAAGTACTCCGAGAAGCGCCGTCAGCTCGCCCAGGCCGCCGGCGGTGAGCGCCTCGGTTGCAGCCTCTACGAGGTGCCGCCCGGCAAGACCGCGTGGCCGCGCCACTACCACCTCGGCAACGAGGAGGCGGTGTATGTGCTCAGCGGCGCAGGCACCGTCACGATCGGCGAAGACGCCATTGCCGTGAGCGCCGGCGACTACATCGCGTTGCCCGCCGGCGAGAAACACGCGCACCAGCTGGTGAACACGGGGACCGAGCCCCTGCGGTATCTCTGCATGTCGACCATGGCCGAGCCCGACATCGTCGTATACCCAGACTCCAACAAGCTCGGCCTCTTCGCCGGCTCGGCCCCGGGCGGCCCGCGCGAGCAGCGCACCTTCGGCGCCTTCGTCGACAACGCCGCCCGCGTGGACTACTGGAAGGGCGAGTAGCCCTCACCGGCCACAACGACCGCGTTGGGCTGCTCGACTTCGGTCACAAACCCGGGTGTCGCAGACATGGAGGGACGCGTCCGGCTCACCCCGGGCGGCCGGCTGCCTTCGCCGTGAGGCGCCCCTTGCAGTCGGGGAAGCGGATACATCCGTAGAACACCCCATGAGGCCCCGTCACCCGACGCATCGCCTGGCGACAAAGCGGGCACGAGAGCTCGGGGTCGATCTCGATCACCTCGCCCTTGCCCTTGGGCGGCACCAGGTCTAGCGCTACCGCACGCGGCAGGGCCGCAGCCGCGGTCACGTCGAGGTCGAAGCCCGCGAGCCCGAGCGACGCGAGCGCCGCGGCGCGGCCCGCAGAGAGCCTCGCCAAGAGCTCGGGCCACTCACCGTCGAGCACCGTGGCGCCATTCACGGCGAGGCTGCGCACCGCCCGCCCGTGCTCGGCCACCTCCACGGCGGTGACGTCGCCGGTCCAGCCGACAGTGGTCGCCGTGGCGCGGAGCTCCTGTGACAACAAGCGGCCGAGCTCGTCGGGCAGCGCGTCGCCCACGTCGGTGACCACCCAAGCGCCGGTGTCGTGGGGCGCGATCACCAGCCGGAACGCGTCGAGCGGCCCCGCGCCGGCGCCGGGTCTCGAGGGCGTGAGGCTGTAACCGAGGCGCTCGAAGATCGCCCGGAGGCGCGCCGCCACCAGGATGGGCCGTGTGGCCACGTGAATCGCGAGGCGTGCCTCGCCGTCCTGCTCACCGTGACTCATGCGGCTCCTCTCGGGCGTCTTGGGAGCACTTCGGCGCACGGCTCGGACAGCCGCTCGCCCGTGTCGAGGTTCACGGCCGTGAGCGCCCGACCCCAGATGCACCCGGTGTCGATCGCCAGCACCCCGGGGAGGTCTCGGTAACCCAGCGCCGCCCAGTGCCCGATCACGACGCGGCGCTCGGGCGACGGCACGGGGCTGCGCTCCCACCAGGGGAACAAGCCAGGCGGCGCCTCCTCGAGGGGCCCGCTGAACGACGCGGGCTCGCCGTAGCCGTCGACCATCCGAATGCGGGTGAGGGCCCCGATCGCCAGGGTGATGCGGTCGTCCGCCGAGGCCAGATCCCACGGCGTGTTCTGGCGCAGCTTCAAGAGCCGCGCGGACGCGTGGGGCCCTCGGAGGGCGACCTCGCCCGCAGCCGCCCAGTGCCGCGCTTCCGCCAGCGACCAGCGCGGGAGGAGCCCGGCGTGGCACAACAGCCACCCGTCGCGCTCGACCAGGAGCGGGCGCTGCCTCAGCCACTCGCAGAGGACGTCGCGATCAGGCGCCTCGAGCAGCGCGTCCAGCGTGTCGTGTTTGCCCGCGGACGCCCCGGCGCGCCGCGCCAGCAGATGCAGATCGTGGTTGCCCAGCACCGCGGTGACGCGATCGCCCTGCCCCATCACCCACCGGAGCACGCCCAGCGAGTCGGGGCCGCGGTTCACCAGATCGCCCACGAACCACAGCTCTCCCTGGAGCCGCGCCACGAGGCGCTGGAGGGTGGCGAGGCACCCCTGCACGTCGCCGATCGCCCAGCGCGCCATCAGCCGAAGCAGTAGTACCAGCCGATACCGGAGCCCACCCAGATCTTGCCGCCCACGGCGCAGATCCCAGAGTGCGAGCGACCCCCGATGTCGTGCTGCCAGAGGAGCTGCCCGGTGGCCGCGTCGACCATCCGGAAGTGCTCGTCATAGGCCCCGAAGAGCACCTTGCCGTCCACCACGGAGGGCGACGCCCAGATCGCCGCGCCGGCGTTGTAGACCCAGCGCGTCTTTCCGCTCTGCTTGTCGAGGCAGTACATGCGGCCGCTGTTACCGCCCACGTACACGTCGTTGCCCACCACGGCGGCCGAGGACCAGATCCCTCCACGGATGTCCGCGGCGGTCCAGACCACCTCGCCCGTAAGGCGGTCGAGGCAGTGAAAGCACGAGCGCGACTGCTGCGACCCGATGAACAGGCGGTCGCCGTCCACCGCCGGGGAGGCGTCGATGTCGCCGCCGATCTTGCGGGCCCACCGGAGCTTCTGATCCGCGAGACCCAGGGCGCGCACGTTGCCGTCGAGGTGCCCGAAGTACGCGACGCCGTCCTTGACCGCCAGCGAGCTCTCGATCCCGCCGGAGCCGAGCTTCTCGCCCACGCCCACGCCGAAGCCCTTCTTCCACAGGAGCTCGCCGGTCCGCGGGTCGAAGCACTTCACCGAGCCGTCTTCACCCCCAACGATGAGCTTGCCGTCCACTACGCGCGGCGACGAGTCCATGTCCTTGGGGCTGCGCCACTGCCACACGATCTGGCCCGTAGCGGCGTCCACGCAGCGCAACATGTTGTCGATGTTGGGGATGTAGATGCGGTTCTCGAAGAGACAAGGCGAGCCCTTGAAGCTGCGGTTTGCGGCGAGGAACCACACGAGCTTGCCCGAGGTGGCCTCGAAGCAGTGGAGGTGGCCGCCCGTGCTGCCCACGAACACGTAGTCGCCGTACTTGAGCGTCTGCCCCGTCCAGCCCGTGCCCTGCCAGGTCCACCGCTTGCCGTGCTTCAGGGTGGTGAAGTCCGCCATGCGGAACTTCCACAGCAGCTTCGGCTGCTTCGGCAGCTTCCCGGACCCGTAGTAGGTGTGCGTGAGGTTGCCGCGGAACATGCGGTAGGAGTCCGTGGTGGACTCGCTGCTGGTCTTGCCGTCCCACTTCGGGAGAGCGGCCACCCGGTTCTGATGGTTGTAGGGGTTACGCGCGGGGCGGCCCACGTCCTCGGCCGCCGCGTCGCGCGGGAGGAGGCCCGCGAGCGCCAGCGACCCGAGGCCCACGAGGGCGCTCCGGCGGGTCAAGAGCTCGGAGTTCAACGGGCGGCTCCCTGCGGGTCGATCGGAGTAGACGGGAAGTCGGGCTCGGCGCGGGCGGCCGCGTCCAGCGCCATCATGAGGGCGAGGCAGAGACCGTCCTGGTGCGGTCGCGTGACCACCTGAACCGCCAGCGGCAGCCCAACGCTCCCGGCCTCGATCTGCGCGAGCTTCTTCTCGATCCGGTCGCCACCGGGCGGTCGGACCAGCTCACTCGGCCGCACACGTGAGATCGGCACCACGCCCGCGGGGAAGTTCAGGAAGTTGTAGCGCATCGAGTAGCTGCCGGCGGCGGTGACCTCGGCCGAGTCGGTGTGCGACATCGGGGGGGTGGCGTGGACGGGGCAGACCACCGCGTCGAGTCCGGCGGTCTCCCACGCGGCAAAGACCTCGGCGCGGATCGCCGACCGTCGGGCGGTGAGGCGCCAGTACTCCTCGAGCGGCTTGCGCCGGAGCCTCCGCAGGAGGCGCGCCACGCGGGGCTCGCCGGTGCGCTCGAGCAGCGCCGCGATCACGGGTCGGAGCGGCGCGGGGAGCTTCATGGCCTTCATGAGCCCGGTGAGCTCCGGGGTGACCGGGTCGCTGCCCACGAGGCCCTCGGCGGTGGCGCCTCCGTCGCTCGACAGGGCCGCGTAGTAGAGCTCGATGAGCTCGCCGGCGCAGGGCGGGGTGAACGGCACCACGCGGGCCCCGAGGGCGGTGAGCAGCTCGCCGGCGCGGCGGACCGCGCGCTGCACGGACGCCGCCGGCGTGATGAAGCCGTCGTCCACGTAGAGCCCGATCGTCCGGCCGGCGATCCCGAGCGTGGCCGGGTCTTCCGTGGGGATGGGGATCGCGAACGGGTCGCGGCGCGCGTGGACGGGGCTGTCGACGGCGCGGAAGAGCGCGGCCACGTCTGCCGCGGTGCGCGCCATGGGCCCGCACTGGCCGCGGATGACCTCTTGCCCCGCGAGGGCCGTGTAGCTCCGGAGGTTGGACCAGCGGTCGACCGTGGGCTTGAAGCCGCAGATCCCCGCGAACGCAGCAGGGACTCGGATGCTGCCGCCGATGTCCGTGCCGACGCCCCACGGTGTGATCCCCGAGGCGATGGCTGCCGACTCGCCGCCGCTGGAGCCGCCGGGGCTCTTGTCCGTGTGCCACGGGTTTACGGTGCGACCGAAGATCGGGTTGTTGCTCTCATGGGAGAGCAGGAGCATCGGCACGTTGGTCTTGCCCAGCACGATGGCGCCCGCGGCCTTGAGCAGCTCGACGGTGACGGCGTCCTTGGGCTCCAGGCGACCCGCGCGGCTCGGGACGCCCAGCGTGGACGCCGTTCCCGCGATCGCCATGGACTCTTTGATGGTGATCGGCAGCCCGTGCAGCGGACCGAGCGAGTCACCGCGCGCGCGCGCCGCGTCGGCGGCGTCGGCGGCAGCGAGCGCCGCGTCGTCGAAGCGCACGATCATCGCGTTGAGCACCGGGTCGACCGCGTTGCGCCGGGCGATCAGGTCCGAGACAATCTCGCGGGAGCTCACAGCGCGCCGTTCGAGGGCGTCCTTGAGCTCGAGCGCGGTGGCGAGGTGCAGGTCCATCGGGTGCGGCAGTCTGTCGCCTTCGCAACGGCTCGACAAGCCCCGCGCATCCGACCCGCACCTTGGGGTATAGTGCTCCCTTCGCACTCGGCCGCGGGGCCTTCCCACGGCGTGCTATCTCGTGCGGGGACACTCCCCGCGCAGGCCCTCCCGCGAGGGCCCCCGACCGACGCTGCCGAGCGTCCACCCGAGGCCCGAGGACACCGTGCGCCGAATCCTCCCAGCCAGTTGGTGCCCTAGCGGCACGGAGGGGTTCGCCCCCCTCGCGCCAGCGACGAACCGCCGCGTCCCCGCGTGGCTCTCCGCAAAGCCGTCGGCGCCCTCGATGCCGCCTGCCCTGAGGGTCGCCTGCCTGTCAGCCGCGCTGCTCATCGCCGCCTGCGCTAGCGAGCAGGAACCGCCCGACGCCGCGGCGCCGCTCGGCACCGTCGAGGCAGCGGCAGAGACGCTGATCACGTGCACGTCGCCCGCGCCGTTCACCACGTTCACGCTGGACGGCGAGGCTACGGTCGCGGTCTCTGTCAGCTGGACCAGCACGCTCTCGGCCGAGATCAGCAGCGGCGCCCTGGAGGTGCGCGGCTTCGACAACGGCGCGCTCGTCGCCTCCAGCGCCACCCTGGCCCCCGTGACCTTCGCCCTTGGGTTTGGCGAGCATCGACTCACGCTGGCCGTGGCGCCGCCGGGCGCGTCACCCCTCGCGGGCGGCACCTGCACCACCACGGTGCGTGTCACGCGCGCCTGCGTCGAGGCGTCGGATTGCGAAGACGCGTTCGCGTGCTCGTCCAACGCCTGCTCGCCGCAGCCAGACGGCACCTCGGAGTGCAGCTTCGGACCGCCGCCGGTCGCCGGGTGCTGCGTGTCTGACCTCGACTGCGCGCTCGGCACGCTCTGCAACACCACCACCCACACCTGCGGGAGCTGCCTCGTCGCCGCCGACTGCGACGACAAGAACGACTGCACCACCGACAGCTGCACCGCAGGCAGCTGCGCCCACCAACAGACCTCGCCCTCGTGCTGCGACTGCGACGCCCCGGGTGGGGCCGCCTCCTGCAAGGACGACTTCACCTGCCTCGAGTCCACGTGCAACTGCGCCACGAACACCTGCGTCTCGACGCCGGTGCTCCTCCCGGGGGCCGCCGTGTGCTGCGAGGGCGACGACGACCCCGTCTGCGATGACCAGAACCCCTGCAACGCCGACAGCTGCGTCGAGAACCAGTGCCGCCACCTCCCGATCGGGCTCGGCTCCGCCGGAGTCTCGGCGCTCTGCTGCACGGACGACGGCCAGTGCAACGACGGCAACCCCTGCACCGCCGAGGGCTGCGACGTGAACCAGAACGTCTGCGTCACCACGACGGCGCCGCTCGCCGGCCCCGGGTGCTGCACCGAGCACGCCGAGTGCGGGGACGAAGACCCCTCCACGCTCGACGCCTGCGTCTTCTGGCAGTGCATCAACACGCCGGACGCGGCGTACTGCACCTCTCCGGGATCGTCGCCCGTGGTCATCAACGAGATCCTCGTGGATCCCGCCGCCACCTCCGACGCGCTCGGGGAGTGGGTCGAGGTGCACAACCAGACCGACGCGCCGGTCGACCTGTCGGGCTGGGCGCTCACGGAGCTGGGCGACGCGCCTCAGCTCGTGGTCTTGTCACCGGGCGCCCCCCTGGTGATCCCGGCCCGGGGTTATGCCGTGCTCTGCCGGCGCGCCGCGCCCGAAGAGAACGGCGGCGTGGTCTGCACCACCGAGTACGGAAACGGCTACACGCTGGCCAACGAGGCCGACGAGGTCGTGCTGGTCGACGACACCGGCGCGGTGGTCGACCAGGTCGCCTACGACGGTGGCCAGAACTTCCCCAACCCGGAGGGGGCGTCGATCGCCCTCACGAACCCCGGTGCCGAGAACGACCTCGGCGCCTCCTGGGCCGCGTCCACCGCCGGCGAGAGCGGCGATCTGGGCACCCCGGGGACGGCGAACACCGACGTGTTCAAGCTGCTCTTGTCGGCGGCATGCCGCGAGAAGCCGAACGACGACGTGTGCACGCTGGACACCTGCGTCGCCTCCACCTGCGATCACGTCCCCGTGCCGGGGTGCTGCAACACCGCCGCGGACTGCGTGCCGCCGGGGCCCTGCCTCGCGGCCACCTGCACCGACCACGAGTGCTCGTTCGCGCCGATCGCGGCGCCGGAGTGCTGCGAGAGCAACGCCCAATGCGACGACGGCGCGGTCTGCACCGTGGACGTGTGCATCGCTCACAACTGCCGCCACGCCTCCACGTTGTCCCTCGGGGTGGGGTGCTGCGACTCCGACGCCGACTGCGGCGAGGCCGGCAACAGCTGCTTCAAGGCGGCCTGCGACCCGGCGACACACCTCTGCCTCCCGCCGAAGCTGCAGGCGGGCCCTGGGTGCTGCACCTCCAACACGTACCCGAGCCCGGCCGACCCCGCCGAGTGCGACGACGGTGACTCGTCCACCATCGACGTCTGCAAAGACTTCGTGTGTTTGTCGTTCCCGGACTCCAACTACTGCGACGCGCAGCCCGGCGACGCGTCCGGCACGAACCACTGCGCCCTCGACGGCAACCCCTGCACAGGCGACAGCTGCAACGTGGCCGAGAAGACCTGTATCCGCGAGCCGTTGGCCAACTGCTGCGCCAAGTCCGCCGACTGCTTCGACGGCGATCCCTGCACGGCCGACGCCTGCGACCTCAAGACGGGCAAGTGTACATTCAAGGCGATCGCCGGCTGCTGCCTCGTGAGCCAGGAGACCGAGGACTGCGACGACGGCAACAACTGCACCACCGACCGCTGCCTCGGGCTCGTGCCCCTCGACGGCACGCCCGGCGAGTTCTACGGGACGTGCCGCAACGTGCGCGATGTGGCGCCCTGCTGCGCGTCGGCGCTCGACTGCGACGACGGCAACGCCTGCACCACCGATAGCTGCCTGCCCGGGGGCACCTGCGCCTATAGCCCCACGGTCCTCCCCGGAGGGGCCGTGTGCTGCGATCCCTCGGTGGGCTCCGTGTCCGCCCAATGTGACGACGACGACACCTGCACGCTGGACACCTGCGACGGGGGTAGCTGCAAGCACACCGCCATCGCGAACGGCCCCGGGGGCGCCTCCTGCTGCCACGGGCCCACCGCCGAGGCCGTGGAGTGCGACGACAAGAACCCGTGCACGGACGACGTCTGCGCGTTCGGGTGGTGCAAGCACCTCCTCGACACCTCCGAGGACTGCTGCACCACCGCCGCCGACTGCAACGACGGCAACGTCTGCACGAATGAGGCCTGCAACGAGATCGGCGGCAACAAGGTGTGCATCTACACCACCTTCGCGTGCGACGACGGCCTGTTCTGCAACGGCCTCGAGGCCTGCCAGCCCGGGCTGGGCTGCCAGACGGTGTCGCCCGTGGCCCTCGACGACGGCCTCGCGTGCACCGTGGACGCCTGCGTCGAGAGCACCAAGAGCGTGACGCACACGCCAGCCAACGCCCTCTGCAACGACGGCAAGTACTGCAACGGCGTCGAGACCTGCGATCCCGTGATCGGCTGCACCACCGGCGCGTCACCCAGCCAGGATGACGGCGTGCCGTGTACCCAGGAGGTCTGCGACGAGCTGGCCGACACGTTCGCCCACGTCCCGGTGGACGCGCTCTGCGACGACGGGAAGACCTGCAACGGCAAGGAGACCTGCTCGGCCACGGCGGGCTGCGTGCAAGGCGCCGCCAGCGTCAATGACGGCATCGCCTGCACCGTGGATCTGTGCGACGACGTGACGGGGAGCGCCGCGCACCTGCCGGACAACACGCTGTGCGACGACGCGCTGATCTGCACCGTGGACGTCTGCTCCACCAGCTCCGGGTGCTCCAACTCTCTGGCCGCCGGGTTCTGTCTGATCGAGGGCGCTTGCCGCACCGCAGGCACCACCCACCCGACCAGCGGGTGCCTCGTCTGCGACCCAGCCGTCTCGAAGACCACGTGGACCCCCACGAGCGGCAGCGCCGAGGCCTGCAACACCGTCGACGACGACTGCGACGGCAAGACCGACGAGGGCGCCACGGGGCTCCCGCTGACGCAGCCCTGCAGCAACGCGTGCGGCGAGCTGGGCGTGGAGACCTGCCTGCTCGGCGCGTACACCGGATGCTCGGCGCCCACCCTCGCCGAGAGCTGCGGCGACGGGGTCGACAACGACTGCGACGGCGTCACGGACGGCCCCACCTGCGCAGAGCTCACGAACCCGGTGCTCGGCGCGGAGCTGCGCTTCACCACCACCCGCGGTCAGGCCGCCAACGTCATCGTGGACAACGGCGACGGGACTTACTCCACGGGCCTCTACGACCTGATGAACCCGAACGAGAGCGGGACGTCGTCCGTCAACGCCTACGGGAAGGTCGGCGGGCCCGCAAGCTTCGACGTGAAGGCCGCCTCGGTGCTGTCGGTCGAGTCGATCCTGATGCGCGATACGCTCTACGTCGACAACGCCGAGACGCGCGTGGCGATCCAAGCCCGGGACGCGCACGGGCGCCCTATCGCGGTGGGCACGGCGGTAACCGTGGCGCTCACCGGCGGACCGCTCGCCGCGCCCGTGACGCTGTCAGGCCTCACGGACGCTCAGGGCCGGGCGGTGCTGTCGTGGACTGCGTCTCCGGCGCACTTCGTGGTGGGCGGCCTCATCCAGGCCACGCCCCAGGTCTCGTCCTTCAAGGCGTCGCCGCACCTCATCACGCTCCAACCCGCGCCGGCGCCCCTCGTGCTCGCGGCGGCGGGCGGCGGGATCCAGCTGCCGCGGTCGCCGCGCTTCGTCGGAGAGACCTTCGACGTCCCGGTCGTGCTGAAC
>SXOO01000281.1 GCA_005776725.1 Pseudomonadota bacterium
GGCCCCGGTAACCCCGGGGCTTTTTCGTTTAAGGCTCGACACGAGGGGCGCCCTGCCCCGGATCATGCCGTGTGGGCGCCAACACACGCCCCGTCGCTCGCGGTGTAGCGCGAAAGAACCAACGGCGGAGATCAGCCTACCGCCTCTTCCCGCGTGGAGACGTCGAGTAGTCCAGCCTCCACCAACGCCGCCACCTGTGTCATCGCGTCCTCGGGGCTTAGCACCCCTTCGGCCGCTTCGACCACCGTGCGGCGCCCATCCAGACGGCTTACCACCGCCATGACCCGCGCGTCCACCTGCAGCCGGCGGCTTAGCCCCCGTGTGGTCTCGAGCACCGTCTCGGGTCCGTCCCACGCGCCCGCGGCGGCGCACCAGCCCTGGCTGATCCGCAGACCCTCCACCGGGGAAACCCGGGCGTGCCGTACGTCGTGGTGAGCGTGGTGTGTCCACTGTGCCTTCGCGTCAAGCCAGCGATCGACTACGGCGCCCAGCGACGCGTCGATGCCCTCGGCCGAGGGGACCATCGTGAGCCCCCCGCCCCCAGGTCGAACGACCAGGAGGCCCGTGTGTACTCGGGTCGCGCCGAGAGACCGGAGGGTGCCGGTCCAGGCACGACACCGCGCCGCGTAGGCCCCCCTCTCGCCGCTCTCTGCCAGCCACGACTCCACGTAGCGGTCCACAGAGTGCGAACGGCGTACGTGGAGCCAACCTTCGTGCCCGTCGGGCAGCCAGGACGCGACCCGCGACGCACCCTCGGCCTCCACGAGGTCCAGCCACGCGAGCGCGATTCGGAGGCTGCCGCTGGCGCTCAGGTGCTGCCCAACTCCGCGCACGAGCGAGGCCACGAAGTCATCGCCAGGCTCGCCCGGGTCGCGGAAGAGAAGCCGGTGGGGCGCCCCGATCACGAAGGGCGCGTTCATGAAGATGCCGTCGTACCGCTCGCCGGGCACGAGCGGCGCGAAGCGGTCCCCCTCCACCAGCTCCAGCGTGAGGCCGCTCAGCGCGGCATTCAGTCCGGCGAGCGCCAGCGCTCGCGGGTTGACGTCAGTGGCCGTAAGTCGTGCGCCCCTCCGGGCCCAGCGCAGCGCGAGGCCCCCCGAGCCCGTGCCGAGCTCGAGGAAGCGCCTCCCCGCAACCTCAGCCGGGGTCAGCGCCCAGACGTCGAGCGATGAAGGGCCGAGAGCCATGACGTGATCCGATGCGCACCGGACCCCACCCGGGTCGCTCATCAGGAGCCCACCGTCGTCCACGACCAACTGTACCGGACTGGTGATCCTGCCTGCTCTGCGCTCGAGGAGCCCCGCCGCGACCAACTCCGCCAAGAGAGAACCGCCAAGGGCCCGCTCGGCCTCCCGCGCCGTAGGCGCAGTCCTACCCGTTGAGCGGAGTAGAAACAGCCGGACCCATGTGCCCAGCCCGCCCGTGCAGCGGGGGGTGAGGCTGGGCGCGGTGAGCCGCGAGACCGGCACCGGCTCGCCCTCGAGCCCGAGCAAACGGGCGAGGCCCGCCTCGTCATAACCGACGCGCCGGGCGGCCGCGGCGAGCGCGGGCGCGATGTGGCTGTGTATGGCGAGCGGCGGCACACGCCGCGCGCTCGTAGGGAGGTCAGCGGTAATGCGTCGCCTTGTGGCGGGCGCCATAGCGTCGCAGTTGGACGCGGAAGACGCCGAGGTGCTGGCCCTCGTCGACCTGGGAGATCACGACGCCGAAGCCGGGCAGCCCCTCCACCTGCTGCTCCCAGTGGCGCACCACGCGACCGCTGAGTCGGACCTCGATCCCCGGCGCCGTGCCCGGGATCGGGAGGATGACGGTGACGCGACTGCGGAGCGCGGGGAGCTGGTCGGCCGTCTGAACGAAGCCACCGCTCCGCGAGACGCTGGTGAGGCGCGCGTTGGTGCACACCCGCTGGTCGTCCTCGCGCAGAAACGACACCTCGGCGCGAATCGCGAGGCGCTCGACGCGACGGCGCTCCTTGCCGTTCCACACGGCCCGCTCGGCCTGCGACAGCTCCTCGAGCAGCAGCCTCGACGCATCGGCGATGCGGCTGACCGCAGCCGCACCGGCCTCCACGACGCGCAACCTTGCCCCTGGGGGCACGAAGGTGGCCTCGCCACTGGACGCCGTGAACATGTCGAACTGCTCGTCCCGCACACCGAGCTCGGCGAGGAACCGGCGGAGCTCTGCCTCGCCTGTGGTGGAGCGGATCGCGTCGAACACCACCGCGTAACCGGGCACCGACACGCCGGTGCCCGGCAGGACGACGCGCTTCACCACGCCGGTGATGATGATGCCGACATAGCCGTTCGCGCGCATGACCGTCTCGGTCCCCGGCGCGGGGAGTTGGCGCAACCTCGCCATCGAGGAATCCGCCGAGCCGCCACACGCCACGTACGCGCCACCCGGCGACACGTCTACGGTGACGCCGTCAGCCCAGTGGCCTTGCAGGTTGACTCGAAGCCGAATCAGGCGCCGCAGTCGCGCGTGCCGGCGCCGGTCGCCCGCTTTCCCTAGGTCTACGTCCATGCCGCACCCCCGAAGAGCCGCACCTCGCCGCCCAAGCCGCAGAGCAGCCGAAGGGAGGATACTGACAGGAAAAGCGCCGGCCAAGACGGCGCAGTGAGTTCCCGAAAAAAAGTTCCATTGGAGGACCGAGAATTCGGACCGTGCGGACGGAGCACGGCGCCGCCACGGGGCAGGACCGACCTAGAGGCTCGGGGTGGGGGCCACAGTGAGGAGCGCCTTCAGATCGGCGTCGGTGAAGCGGAGTCCGATGCCGACGAAGTAGTCCATTCGGTCGGTGTCGAGCACTCGATCCACGCCTCCCATGACGGCGAAGTGCTCATAGAACGACCAGCTGGCCAGGATCCGCATCCGGGGGGCCACGGCGTCGTCGAAGTCGAACAGGTCCACAGTGACTTTGAGCGCGTCCTCGAGGAACTCGGCGTCGAGGCCGATGCCCCCGGTGCTCTCCATGAGACCGAAGCGTCCGGTGAACCACAGCCACCGCTTCGCGAACTGCAACGACACTCGAAGTTCGTTGCGGTTCTCTGTGACCACCTCGGTGGTCTCGACCGCGCCCAAGCCGTCGTCCTTCTGGATCGTGCGGGACACGGTCTCCGACTTGCCGCCGGGGTCGTCCACGAGCTCGAGCAAGTAGTACTTGTCCTCGCGCGGCTGAAAGCGCAGCCGGACGTAGTTCTTGAAGGCCTCGGCCTCGAAGTTGTACTGCGACTCGAGCTCCACGCGCGTCTCCATGCGCGTGACCCGCTTCACCAGGTCGCCCGCGTCGGAGACGACCTCGTCTACCTTCGCCACGACGCCCTCGACCTTGTCCACGACGCCGCTGTCGTTCACCAGCTTGCCGAGGCTGCCCTCACCGCGGTCGATCTTCGTGGCGATAGAGCGGACCGTGTCGATGGTGTCCTCGAGGGTCTCGAGCGCCCGAGTGAAGGAGCGCAGGGCCCCCCGGATGGAGCCGAGGCTGGACTCCACCTCACCCTTGCTACCGGAGATGAGCGCCCGCACGTCGCGGGTGACGACCTCGACATTATCCAAGATGCGGGACGCAGAACCGCTGGCGCCCTCGGCCAGGCTGGCGGCACGCTCTGTGAAGCGCTCCACGTTGAGGATGATGCGGTTCAGCTGTTCTCCGCGCCCGAGCACCGACTCGCCCATGAAGCCGCGCACGTCGCCGGCGATCCCTTTCACCTCTCCGACGACGTCTGCGATGTCCCGGCTGGCGTTCTCTATGTTCTTGGTGATCCGGTCGATACGCGCGGCGCCCTCTACGGTCCCCACGACCGAGCGCACGGAGGCGGTCACGGCCTTCACGTCCTCGGCGATCGTGTCGAGGCGCTCGAAGATGCCGTCGACGCGCGCGATCAGGCTCGAGGACTTCTCCATCTCCTTCATGATCGCGCTGATGCCGGTGGCCGAGATGGCGTGTGGGATCTTCTCCCCGTGTCCAATCTTGGGGCCGTGGCTCCCGGCGGTGAGCTCGAGGTACTGGTCGCCGAGCAACGACGCCGCCTTCTTCGAGACGATCGCGGCCCCTTCGAGCCGCTCGCCCTCCTTCACTCCCGCCCGCAGCACAACGTCGTTCCTGACCAGGAAGTCGACTCGCGCGAGCGATGGGTCCTCCGGCGCAATTCCGACGGCGGTGACCTCCCCCACGGGTACGCCGGCGATGGTTACGCGACTCCCCGGCCCTAGCCCGGAGCCGTCATCGAAGAGCGCATACACCGCCATCGCGCCGTCGTCCGTGCTGAAGCGCTTGCGCGCGACTGAGTAGCTGGCGACGAAGGCCGCTGCCCCGAGGATGACTACCAGACCGACGAGAGCGGCCGCCCGAGCGTTACGCATAGCCGCGCACGGCCTGGAAGCGGACGCCTGAGGCCTCCATGAACTCTTTCACCTCGGGCACATCGGACTCGGCGAGCATCTCCGGCGGGCCGGACGCAATCACCTTCCCCCGGCCCAACATGGCGATGTGGTGGGCGATTCGAAACGTGGACGCCATGTCGTGGCTGACCACGATACTGGTAACGCCGAAGCGGGCCTGCGTATCCACGATCATCTGGTCCACCTGGCGCGTCAGCACCGGGTCGAGGCCCGTAGTGGGCTCGTCGTAGATGAGAAAGCTGGGGTTCATCGCGAGCGCCCGCGCCAGAGCTACGCGCTTCCGCATGCCCCCGGACAGGTCGGCCGGCCACTTCCTCTCCACACCGACGAGGCCGAGCAGCTCGAGGCGCTCGCTCACGAGCGTGGCGATCTCGCGCCGCGTCATCTTGGTGTGCTCGACCAGCGGGAAGGCGACGTTCTCCGCCACCGTGAGGGAATCGAAGAGCGCCGCGTGCTGGAACAGCATGCCGAACTTCCGGCGGACGCGAACGAGGTCGCTCTCCGAGGCCCGAGCGATGTCCTCGCCGTCCACCTCGACACGCCCGCGGTCGGGGGTGAGTAGGCCCAGGAGGTGCTTGATGAGCACCGACTTCCCCGAGCCAGAGCCACCGATGATGATCGTGGTCTTGCCGCGAGGGATCTCGAGGTCGATTCCCGCCAACACGACGTGGTCGCCGAAACGTTTGTGGAGGTCACTGACGACGATGGCCGGGGCGGCGTCCATGGAGCGGCGGCAGCATAGGCGCCGAGGGCTCATGGCGCCAGTACAGCGCCCCTCGCCGGGGTGAGTTCGTGGCACGGAGGCGAGGGTGTACGTCGTGGGCGCGGCGCGCAGGAGGCGGCCCGGATCTCACGCCGGCCCCGCCTCGACGAGGGCGCCTACTCCGCGTAGGACATCACGTCGCTGACGCTGGTCAGGGCCGCGAAGTGCTCGAAGCTGCCCGAGTACGCGTAGATGAGGTAGCCGTCGTAGTCGAACGCGTCCACCTCCACGTAGTAGCTGCCGTAACCCAGCGCGGGAATGACCGCAGGGTTGAAAGCATCGAACGGGATGTAGCCGACGGACTCGACGAAGGTGAAGGCACCGGTCAGTGGGTCGTAGGCCCAGAGGTAGTAGTCGATCGTGTCGATCGGAGGCCCAAAGGCGCCGCCGTCGGGCGCGACGAGGTCCAGCACCACATCACCCTGCGCCGGAGCGTAGGCCGTCGCTTCGAGCTCGATGGTGACGTACGCGGCGGACTCGTCCAGCATCACGGTAGCCGCGCCCACTCCGGAGATTCCACCCCAAGCGTCGTAACCGGTGAGCTCGAGATCGTAGAGGCCGTACGGCAGCGCGGTGATGTCGACCGGCCCCACACCGTTCGCGTCGAACACGAAGTCGTGCCCCTCGAGGACGACCGGGCCGTAGGCGCTGTCCTCCCGGACGACCAGGCTGAACGACTGCGTCGTACCCGGCAGCTCCCCCGAGGGAGTGAGCACGGTCAGCGCCACGTCACCCACGACCAGGGCGACCGGCGGGGCATCGACGATGACGAGCGGTGGGGAGTCGACGACGACCGCGGTCCCCGGTCCGTCGACGTACACGCCTCCGCCGGCGTAGCCAGAGCTCGCCCCGACCCCGCCCGAGCAGCTCCGGGCGCCAGTCAGCGAGACGAAGGCGAACATCGAGAGGAGAAGCGAGACGATACGGGAGGGATTCATGTGTGCTCCAGTGGCGCCCGCACGCTGGCGCCTCGGCCACCACTCAGAGCACGACGTGTGCCACGCGACCTCCGGGTCCCTTCGCCGCCGCCAGGAGCGCGCCAGGTGCGAGTGCCGAGCGCGGGATCGACGTACTGGAGCGCATTCGCCGGACGCGCGGGCTCGGGGTGGAGCCTCGGCACGCGGTGAGCCCGTCCGTGGTGCCAGCACAACAGGCGTGGCGCCGCTGCGCCACGGTCCCCCTGCGACGGGTCTAGCCCCCCTCCGCCCACGAGCCAAGTGCGTGCTTTGGGCCGGGCACCGGAGTAAGCTGCTGCCGTGCGACGCCTCACTCCCGTCCTGTTCGCCCTCCTCGGCTGCACCGATACCCCGGTCACCTCAGCCACCGACGTGGCAAACGATATCCCCTGGATCATCGAGTTCGACTTCGGCCCACCGCCCGAGATCTCCGGCCCGACTCCGCTGGACGCGCCCTCGACCGAGCCCGACGGCGAGGCGACAGACGCCGAGCCGGAAGACAGCGTGGAAGACACCGGCTGCGTCCCCTCCTGCGGCACTGCGGAGGCGCCTTTCGCCTGCGGTCCCGACGGGTGCGGTGGTGAATGCGGGACCTGCGAAGCCGGCTTCGCCTGCGTCGTGGGCGCCTGTGCGCCATTGGGCGGCACCTGCGACGCGCCGGGGGTCCTCGTCGCGGGCGCGGAGACCAACAGCCTGCTGGTCACAGCTGTGCTCGATCAGTCCCAGTGCGCGCTGCCCGCCGACGGCACGCCGGTCGGCGCGGGGGCGCCCGACATCGCTCTCGAGGTGCGCACCCCGGATGCTCCCGCGTTGCTCGAGGTCGTCACCGTCGGCGCGGGCCTCCTCACACGAACGAGCGTCTGTGGTACCGCGGGAACCTGCCTCGACGGCCCGTCCGACCGACTAGTCCTGCCGGTGGGGACGTGGTCAGTGTCGTTCGAGGCGGCCTCGGCCGAAATCACCTCCGCGACCCTCTCGCTCACTCGTTGCGACGAGACCTGCGCCCCCTCCTCGTGTCTCGAGAACGCCTGCGGCATCCCCTGCGCCTGCCCCGCCGGCACCTTCTGCCGCGCCGACGGCCTGTGCGGGCCGGCGAAGGCCGGCGACGCTTGTTTCAGCGCCTCACCCCAAGGTGCGCTCGCGAACACCACGGGGATCGCCGTGACGCTCGACGGCTACGGGCGCGACCACTCGTGCACTCCAGAGGGCTCGGTGGACACGATCTATACCCTGTCACCGCTCACCGACCGGCGCGTGCGTGTGACCGTGGAGTCCAGCAACGCCAACGTCGGAGCGCGGCTGGTCACGGCGTGTGACGTCGCCTCTTCCTGCAGCGCCTCGGGCCGCGCCACCCCCGGGGCCCCGCGAGGCTCAGTGCTGGCGGCCGGGCGAACCGCGTGGCTGGTGGTGGACGGCCCCACGGAGGCGTCCGTGAACGTCAGCGTCGAGCCGTGCGACACGTGCGACGCCACCTGTCCGTGCTTCGCGGGACAGGACTGCGTCGCCGGGTTCTGCGTGGTGCCCACGGCCACGAAGGGCTGCGACTCGCCGCTGACAGTAACGCTCGACCAGCCAGCCAGCTACACGCTCGCGGGCACGAGCGACGCGCAGAGGTGCTTCGACGGCGACTCCGGCACCGACGCGGTAACGCGCTTCGTCGCGCCGCATGCCGGCGAGTTCGGCCTCCGCTTCGACTCCCTCCACGCCCTTCGCGCCTTCGAGCTGACCCGGTGTGGCGACCCATCCAGCTGCGCGGCCTCCATGACAACCCCGATCGACGTCGTGCGAACGCTCGAGGCGGGCGAGGCCACCACGTGGGTCCTCGACCGCTCCGTGCCGGCAATCGACTCGGGGTTCACGGTCACGGCAACGGACTGCGCAGCAGCGTGCGTCGGCGCCCCGTGTGACCGGCGCGTGTGCGGGCGGACGTGCGGCTGCGGGGCCGGAGAAGCGTGCGTCGACAGCGCGTGCGTGGCGGCGGAGCCGGCGGACAGCTGCGCGTCTCCCCCAACGCTCACATCGGCGCCTTCCACGCTCACCCTCGATCTCGGCCCCCTCCGCAACGACTTCTCGTGTCGTGGGCGAGGCACCACCAGCCCCGACGCCGCCATCCGGTTCGTCGCCCCGGGCACGGGCACGTACTCGGCCAAGGCCGGGGGCCTCGGGTCGCCGATCGTCTATCGGCCTACCGGGTGCGGCACCGGGATCTCGTCTTGCGAGGGGCGCGAGGACGCGCCCGTGCTCTCTCAGGAGTTCTTCTTCGCGCGTGAGGGAGAGTCGGTTTGGCTGGTCTTGGACCGCCTGGCGCCGGAGAGCCTCAGCGACACGGCTGTCACGCTCACGGTCACCCGAGTCACTGGCTTGCAGGGCGGACTCGGCGGCGCATGCGCCTCCAGCCAGGACTGCACGCTCTCGGAGCGCTGCCTCTACGGCGTCTGTACCCAGCGTTGTGCCAGCAACGCCGAGTGCGGAGCCGGCGCGAGCGGCCCGCGCGGAACGCAGTTCGGCTGCCCCACGGACATCTGCGTCCCGGGGCCGGACGGTTGTATCTCCTACTGCACCGCGGGCGCCGGGGGCGCCCTGGGCTGCAATGACGACGCGACGTGCGGCGGCGCTGACCGCTGCACGGGCTTTGCGTTGTCGGACGGCCAGCTCACGCCGTTTTGCTCGGCCGGCGGGTCGCTCGCGCCGCGTGGCGCGCCGTGCGCCTCCTCGTCGGCGTGTGCCAGCAATCTCTGCGTCAGCGGTCTCTGCCGCGAGCCGTGTAAGGCCGACGGCGCGTGCACGCCGGCTGAGCGCTGCCTCGGCGTCGTCGGCGACACCGTGCCCGGAGGTCCGCGTGCGGTCGTAGGCGCGTGTATCGGCGCCAAGGACCTCGGCGCCGCTTGCACGGTGGACGCGGACTGCCCAGGGGCTTCCTGCGACGCCGTCCTGGCCCCCGACGGCTCCACCCGCTTCGTGTGCAGGACGCCGCCGACTGGCGCGCAGTTCACCTTCGGCGAGCTCTGTGCCAAGGACTCTCAGTGCACGACCGGTCGCTGTCTCTTCGGCGATGTGCTGGGCCTTCTGGACGCGCACTGCACCTCCGGCTGCTCCAGCGACGCCGACTGCACCCTCGGGACCACGTGCCGCCCGCACACCCTCTGGGACGGCGACACGCCCTCCGACCCGGCCGACGACGTCGCCCTGCCGGTCTGCCAGCGAGGCAACTCGGGCGCCGGATGCCTCAGCGCCGGCGTCAACACCTGTGATTCGGGCCTCCTCTGCAAGCCCACCACCCTGAAGCCCGCGTACGGAAAATGCGCGGCCCCCTGACGGAGCCGTCGATGCCACACCGCGCCTTGAATCTCGCCAGCGACTCCGCGCCCGACGTTCACGCCGAGCTCGTTGCGCATCAAGCGCGCACCTTCGAGTCCGGCGTCACGCTGCCGCTCCAGTTTCGCCGCGAGCGGCTGCTCGCCTTGCGGTCTGCTCTGGTCAGCCACGAAGCGAAGCTCTTCGCCGCGCTGCGTGAAGACCTCGGCAAGTGTGAACTGGAGGCCTTCGCGCTGGAGGTCGGGCTCGTCCGCGGCGAGATAACGCACGCGCTGTCGCACCTTCGGAGTTGGGCGCGCCCGCAACGCGCCAGCGTCCCGATGCTCCTCCAGCCAGCCAGCGCTCGGACCGTGGCTACGCCGATCGGCACGAACCTCATCCTCGCGCCGTGGAACTACCCGGTGAACCTGGCGCTCGCGCCGCTCGTCGCGGCCATCGCGGCGGGCAACGTGGCCGTTCTCAAGCCGTCCGAGATCGCCCCTGCCACCTCCGCCGCGCTGGACGCGCTCATCACGGGCACCTTCGAGCGCGGCCACGTCGCGTGCGTCACCGGCGGGCCCGAGGTGGCGAGAGCCCTCATCGAGCTCCCGTTCGACCACGTCTTCTTCACCGGCTCGACGCGCGTGGGTCGAATGGTCGCCCGGGCAGCCGCGGAGCGCCTCGCACGGGTCACCCTCGAGCTCGGCGGGAAGAGCCCGGCCATCGTCATGCCGTCGGCGGACATCGAGGTGGCCGCGCGCCGCATCGCGTGGGGCAAGACGACCAACGCCGGCCAGACCTGCGTGGCACCGGACTACCTCTTGGTCCACTCCGACGTGAAGGAGCGCCTCCTCGCGGGCATCAAGGCCGCTTGGCGCGACTTCTACGGGGACGATCCGCGAAAGTCGCCGGACTACGGACGTATCGTCAACGCCCACCACGCGCGGCGCCTGGCAGCGCTCATCGACCCTCGCCGCGTGGTGCACGGAGGCGAGGTGGACGCTGAGGCGCGGTATGTCGCTCCCACGATCCTCGACGGCGTCACCCCCGAGGACGCCGTGATGCAAGACGAGATCTTCGGACCGCTCCTGCCTGTCCTCACGGTCGACAGCATCGCCGACGCGGTGAGCGCCGTGAGGCGCCACCCGAACCCGCTCGCGCTCTACCTATTCACCAATGACCCGTCCGAAGAGCGGATCGTGGTCGAGCGTGTCCCGTTCGGCGGGGGCTGCATCAACCACACCATGGTCCACCTCGGAGTGCCCGACCTCCCGTTCGGCGGCATAGGGGGCAGCGGCCTGGGCGCGTACCATGGCCGGGCCGGCTTCGAGGTGTTCTCCCACCGCAAGTCGATCCTGAACGCAGCGACGTGGGTCGATCCAAAGCTGCGTTATCCGCCTTATGCTGGTCGTCTGCCGCTCGTTAAGGCCCTCATGCGCTGAGGCTTGGAGTCTCTGCGAGCACCGCTCCGAGGAGCGGGGCTCCCTCGAGAGGCGATCTCTGGGGTGGGGGTTAACCGGAGGGCAGCTCTGCCCCGAAGCTCCACATGAACCACCTGGAGCGCGACCATGATTGCCCACCCCGACTACTCACCCGCCGATGTCAGCGCCATCCTCGCCCACTTCCCGGGCGCGGAGCGCGCATGGCCTCGGGCTCGTTGGACATGGGACGTGCGCTTCGGCTGCGCCGTTGGCGTGACTACGCTCGCCGACTGGGCGTCGATTGAGCAGTGGCTCAGCACCGCATGCACTGTGCGGGTCACTTCCATGAGCGGCCCGGAGGTCTCCGCCAGGCAGAAGGCGGCGTTCAAGCGCTTCGGCGGGATCTGGCCGGGGCAGCTCGGGTTCACGGACCCGGACGCGTTCGTCACCCCACGCTACGTGCTCATCTGGCCGTGGACCGACGGTGTCCACATCTCCATTCGGCTGGGCGCGGCGGCGTAGTGGGTGGGCCCTCCGGCGAGGGCTCTGGACGCAGTCCGCGAGCGCGGGCCCAGGAGACCGGACACCCGATCAGGTGTCCGTCCCTCCGGGAGTCCCAGCTTCGGGCACGAAGAACCGCACCGCGGGGCTCGTGAGGCCCGGGTTCCCGGCGTCTTGGTTGAAGAGCAGCATCTCGTCTCCCACCTCGGCTTCGAGCTCCAGGTACGCCGCGCCCGTCCCGTCCGCCGCCACCGCCACCACGCCGCCAGTGGCGTTGTTCGCCAGGATCACGATGTCTCCCGGCGAGGTGAACCCGGGGCTCGCGTCGATGCTGAGCACGCCGTTCGCGTACTGCCAGATGACGTCGAGGCGCTGCGACTTCGTGTCGTCCACGGCTCCGCCCCCGGCGTTGTCGGCGTCCTCCTGGAAACCCGGCGCCATCGGTGGGCCCGCGGTGGGCTCGCCCTGGGCAGTGATCTCCGGGGCGGCGTACGCCGTGACCACCAGCTCCACCGCCTCGCTCTTCCGGCCGTCGTCGGCCACTGCGCGAAGCTCGAGCGTATCGAGGGAGCGGCCGTATGCCGCTGCGCTGAAGCCGCCGGCCTCGGTGGTGCGCGCGGTCAAGACCTTGCCGGTGCGCCGATTCGTCAGCTCGACGGTCTGACTCCCGCTGACCGCGCCGTCGAAGCCGACAACCGCGACCAGGGTGTCCGTCTCCGTGTCTTCCGACGCCGTGAGACTCGACGTGATGATCCGGTCGTCGTCGGGCTGCTCCGGTGACGGTAGCGGCGCGATCACACCCGGCTCACAGCCCCAGAGGACCGCTACGGCGGCTGCCCGAGCCAGCCCCAGTTTGCACAACTGCGTTCGTGTCGCCATCGCCACCCTCCCCGTGCCACCGCGGCACCGCCCACCGGACCGCATCGCGGCCCGAGCTCCCTAGCCAGCCAACCCGCCAGCCAGGACCCGTTCTAGCAGCAACCCTTTTAGCAGGAACCGTACCACCTCACCAAGCGCTTGGGGAGCGCTTCGTGACGGCACGACACCCCAGAGTGTAGACACGCGTCTAATTCCTTGTCATCCTCCGGCCATGTCCGCTCGATACCAGCTCCTTCGTCCGCTCGGCAGCGGCGGCGCAGGCCAGGTCCACCTGGCGCGCGATCTCGCGGCCGGCGCCCAGGCTCCTCTCCTCGCTGCCAAGGGGCTCACTGCGGGCGACGCCGTCCTCGAGGTCGAGGTGCTTCGCGCCTTCGCGCACCCGGGCATCGTGCGTGTGCTCGACGTCGACCTCAGCTCCACCCCGCCCCTCCTGCTCGAGGAGCTCATCGACGGCCCCACGCTCGACCGCGCGGCGCGAGGAGCCGGTCGCGACGAGATCGTCGGCTGGGTGCTGGAGGTGCTGGAGGCGCTGGCCGCCCTGCACGCCCGGGGGCTCGTACACGGCGACGTCAAGCCCGCCAACGTCCTGCTCAGGTCGTCCGGCACGGAGCGCCACCCCGTCCTCGTCGACTTCGGCCTCTGCCGTCGCCTCGGCGCCCGCCACGGTGGGCTCTCCGGCACCCTGCTCTACGCGGCGCCGGAGGTGCTCACCGACGCTCCCGTGACGCCCGGGCGCGACGTCTACGCCACCGGTCTGATGGCGATCGAGCTCCTCGCCGGACGCCACCCCTTTGCGGGCCTAGAGCCCGCGACGCTCTTGCACGCCCACCAGGAGTCCGCCATCGCGGCGCCGCCGGGCGTGTCGGCGCCCGTCGAGGCCGCGCTCCTCGCGCTCGTCGAGAAGACCGAGGCAGAACGCCCGAGCGCTGCCGCCGCCGCCCTACGGTTGTGTGAGGCGTTGGGGCGTCCTGCCTCAGCAACACAGAGGTTTCGCGCTGCCGTGGCCACAGCCCCCCTGGTCGAACGGGAAGAGGCGCTGGCGGCGCTGACGGTGCTCCTCCCTGCTCGTGCGGCGCAAAGTGAGGGCGCAGCTGAGCTCGATGGGAGCCCGGCACCAACGCGCCCGCTGGTCCTGAACGTCATCGGCGCCGCGGGCGCTGGCCGCTCGCGCTTCTGCCGCGAGGCGTCTCATCGCGCGCGGCTCGCCGGGTGCTCGGTGATCAGCCTGGAGCCCGGCCCAGAGTCGTTCGACGCGGTTCGCCGGACGCTCCTCGCGCTCGGCGAGAGAGACATCCAAAGCTTTGATGACCCGCCGGCCGATCGCTGGACTCAGGTGGATCGCGTCGCCACACTCATGGTGGAGGCGGTGACCTCGCGCCCTGCCCTCCTCGTGGTCGATCGCAGCGAGCTCCTCGACGCCGAGAGCCGAGACACCCTCCGCGTGGCGCTCACCCGCCTCGCGTTCGCCGAGCCCGCCTCCGGCGCCCTCCGGGTGGTGCTGGCGGGCTCCGCGCCACTCGACATCCCCTCGAACGACGGGGTCAGCGTCTCCGCCCCGCTAGCGCCGCTGTCTCCCTCTGGCATCTCGCGCTGGGTCGAAGCCGTCTTCAGCTCGGGGGCGCGTCCGCCCCGCGCGTCCCAGCCCACCGCACGAGAGCGCGAGGACACGTCGGCGGCGTCGCGACCCGAGGCGCTCGTGGGGGCGCTCCAACGGCTCACGCAGGGCCACCCCGGCCACATCGCCACTCTCCTCGAAGCCCTACTCGAGTCCGGCGAAGTCTCGGTGCATGAGGGCGTCCCGGCCCTGGCCGAACACCTGTCGGGCCTGCCCGCGGGCATCGAGGAGGCGCTCGCGCGACGCCTGGCCGCGCTGACTTCAGAGGAGCGGGATGTCCTCGACCTCGTTCGGGCAGCCCGCACCGCGATCCCGACCGGGCTCCTGGCCACGGCCGCGGGCCTTGATCAGCAGCGCACCGAGAGCGCCGTCGCCGGCCTGGTCACCGCCGGCCTCCTCACACGAAGAGAGGGCGGTGCGCTCCGCTCGGAGCTCCCGCTCACTGCCCCACCCGAGCGCACGGCGGACCTACACTACCGCCTGGCGCGGGCAACGCTCGGGCTCGGCGCCCGCGAGACCGTCGCGGGTTTTGGCCTCGACGCCGCGGCCCACCACGCGGCCGTCGCGGCACGCCACGGCGACCGACGCCTCGCCGGGATCGCCTGGCGCGCGGGGGTCGCGTCCCTGGACGGCCTCCGCGGCCTCCCCCTTCGCCGGCTCCTCGACGATCTCACGGTGCTAGCCCCCGACGAAGCCGAGCGTGGGCAGATCCTCCTCCGCGCCGCGGCCGCCTGGAGGGCCTCGGGCGACCTCGCCGAGGCCGCGACGCGCGCCGAAGCGGCCGCCGCCACCCCGCCTGCGTCGGTCGAAGCCGCCCTGCTCCTGGCCGAGCTCGCCCTGGACAGTGGCAGGCTCGAAGAGGCTCACGAGAAGGCCTCGAAGCTGGACTTGCCGCCGGAGCGCAGCGGCGAGGCCGCCGCCGTCGCGGCCCGTGCATCAATCCTGCTCGGGCGGTACGAGGACGGAGCCCGCGTCGCGCGAGGCGCCCTCTCCGGCGACCTTCGCGATCCTGCGCTGGCGGGACGACTGCGCCAGTCCGTCGCGCTCGCGGCCTACTACACCAACGAGGCTGAGTCGGCGCGCGACGCGTTCGAGGCCTCCGCGAAGGCGTTCGCAGAGGCTGGCGACCTCAGCGGCCAAGCGGCGGCCGTGAACGGAGTGGGGCTCATCGCCCATCGCCGCGGCGACTTCGACGCCGCCGTCGCTGCATACGAAGAGAGCCACCGTCTGGCTGTCCTCTCGGGAGACCGCAAGCGCGCGGCCATCGCAGCCATGAACGTGGGCACCGTTCTTCAGGAGACGGGGCGGACGGCAGCCGCGGCCGAGCGCTACCGGGAGAGCCTGGCGGCCTCCGATCTGGTCGGCGACGAGGGAGCCGTGGCCCGGGCCGCCAACAACCTCGGCAACGCGCTGACCAGCCTTGGCCGTCTCGGGGAGGCGCTGCACTGGCTCGATCGCTCGGACGCCCTGGCCCGGCAGCACGGGATGCGCCTCGTATTGGCGTACAACCTCGCCCTCCGGGGCAAGGTCCACCACCGGCGTGGAGAGCTCCCAGACGCTCGGCGATGCCTCGTGACGGCGCTCGACAGCTTGCGCGAGATGGGCAGCTCCGGTGAGGCCGGCGAGCTGTCCGTCGAGCTCGGTCTCATCGAGCGCACCGCCCTTGATCCCAACGGGATGGAGCACTTCGCCGCCGCCGCCGAGCAGCAGGCGCGGGCCTCGGGCGCCGAGAAGCAGCTGAGCGCCATCGCTTTCTTGCGCGGGGAGGCCCACCGGCTGCGGGGCGACTCAGAGGCCGCCCTCGAGAAGCTCCGGGAGGCGCTCACCCTCGCAGACCGACACCATCAGAAGGAGCTGGGCTGGCTCGCCGAGGCCGCGCTCGGCCGCGTCCACCGAGAGCGGGGAAACTCACTCGAGGCCCGGACGCGGCTCAGCGCCGCAGCGGAGCGCCTGCTCGCGGACGCTCAGGACCTGGCCGGCCGGGAGCGCGAGCTGTTCCTCGGTGAGCCGGAGCGCGCGAAGATCCTGGAGGAGGCGCGTCAGGCCGCAGACACCGGCCAGCCCCTCCCGCGCGCCGACATCGATCGGCTCCTCCGGATCCTGGAGATCAACCGCCGCCTGGTCTCCGAGCGCGACGTCCAGCGCCTGCTCGAGCACATCCTGGACGAGGCGATCTCGCTCACGGGGGCCGAGCGCGGCTTCGTCATCCTCGGGCGTCCTTCCGACGGCGCTGACCTCGACGTCCGCGCCGCGCGCAACATCGACCACGAGAGCCTGAAGAAGCACCGAGCGCGCGTCTCCACCTCCGTGCTGCGCGACGTGGTCGAGACCGGCGAGGCCATCCTCACCGTCGACGCCGGCGAGGACGCGCGTTTTCGAGACGCCGCGAGCGTCCACGCGCTGAAGCTGCGCTCGATCCTGTGTCTGCCGCTGAGGGCGCACGGGAAGACCTTCGGCGCCATCTATCTCGACAACCGCTTTCAAACGAGCACGTTCTCCGACCGCGATCTGCCCACGGCCGGCGCCTTCGCCGACCAGGCATCAGTGGCTCTCGAGAACGCGCGACTGCACGAGGAGGCGGCCACGGCGCAGCGCGAGCTGGCTGCCAGTCACGCCCGCGTGGAGGCGCTGAACCGTGAGCTCGAGAAGCGGCTGGAGGATCAGGCGACGCGTCTGGCAGAAGCCGAGTCGCACCTCGAGCGACAGCGGACGGTGCTCGAGACGCGGTACCGCTACGACAATATCGTAGGCCAGAGCCCCCCCATGAAGCGCCTCTTCGGGGTGCTCGACCGGGTCACCGACACCTCGGTCCCTGTGCTGGTGCAGGGCGAGAGCGGCACCGGGAAGGAGCTCGTGGCGCGCGCCATCCACTTCAACTCGGCGCGCAAGGACCACGAGTTCGTGTCGGTGAACTGCGCAGCGCTCACCGAGACGCTGCTCGAGTCCGAGCTCTTCGGTCACGTGAAGGGCGCCTTCACCGGATCCGAACGCGACCGCAAGGGCCTCTTCGAGGTCGCGGACCGCGGCACGCTCTTCCTCGACGAGGTCGCCGACATGTCGCTGGGGATGCAAGCGAAGCTGCTCCGGGCGCTGCAGGAGGGGGAGATCTGGCCGGTCGGCGCCCGCAGGGCCATCCGCGTGGACGTCCGCATCGTGGCGGCGTGCAACCGCGACCTCGCGGACCTGGTGCGCGACGGGTCGTTTCGGCAGGACCTGTTCTTCCGATTGAACGTGGTGCGCGTGGTCCTCCCGCCCTTGCGGGAGCGCGGGGAGGACATCGCCCTGCTCGTCCACCGCTTCATGGATCGGCTGGGCAAGGAGCAGGGCCGGAACTTCAGAATCTCCCAGGGCGCCATGGACCGCCTGCTGCGCTACGAGTGGCCGGGCAACGTTCGCGAGCTGGAGGCCTGTGTGTTGAACGCCTGCTTGTTCAGCGACGGCGAGGTGCTCAGTGATGCGCACTTCGCCCACAAGCCGGAGCTGTACGCGGACCGCCGTCCGAACAAGAAGGGCGCGGTGCCGCCGCTGCCCGGAGCTTCGGGCCACGAGCTCCTCGACCTGGCCAACATGACGCTCGACGCGCTGGAAGAGCGCGCGATCCTCGCGTCGCTCGAGGCGTCGAGTGGGAACAAAGTAGAAGCAGCGCGGCGCCTCGGGGTGACGCGTCAGACGCTCTACAACAAGCTCAAGGCGCTCAACATCGAGATCCGGCGCGACATCCGGCGTATGGACGACTGACGCGGCGTCACGGTCACGCCGGGCGACGCGTCAATGGGGCGCGAGCCCCCCGAGCCCCCCGGCCATCGCGGCGAGGGCGCCGTATCCGGCCTGCCAGTCGGCCATCGCGGCGCGCACCACCGTCTCGGCGTGCTCGCGTCCGTAGACGGCGTCGATGACGACCGGGTTGGTCCCCGGCACCTGCTTGTAGGTCTCGAAATAGTGCCGGAGCCGGTCCACGAGCGCCGGCGGGAGGTCGTCGAGCTCCCGCGCCCGGCTCCAGATGGCGTCCGAGACCAGCACGGCCACGATCTTGTCGTCGGCCTCTCCGCCATCGATCATCCGCAGGCCCCCCACCACGCGCGCGGAGAGGATCACCTCGGACCGTGCAATGGGACGCTCGCTGATCACGCAGA
>SXOO01000282.1 GCA_005776725.1 Pseudomonadota bacterium
ACCGGCGTGGGTGCGGCGACTGGAGCGGCGGCGGGGGCGGCTGGCGCGACCGCGATCGGCGCTGCTGCGGCGGGCGCTGCGGCCGCGGGTTTCTGTGCGGCTTCGCGGGGCGAGACGCTGAGTCTTCCGAGGAAGAACGCAACGGTCCCCACGAGGACGAGGCCGATGACGAAGTTCTCCTTCTTCATTCGCGAAATTCTCCTCAGGTGGCTGCAGTCGACATGGAACGGTGGGCGGCGGCGGACATTAGCGGTGCCGCTGGCTTCACGCAACTCGGAGGTGTGCCACGATCGCGTCCTCGGCCTCGAAGCGGGGCCCCGGACCCACGAAGCCGACATGCCCGCCGACGCGGCGTACATCCATCTGGACCCGTGGGTTTCTCCGTGCCTGAACCCACGGGATCGTCTCGCCCGGAACGAAGGGATCATCGACGGCCTGGAGGAGCAGCGCAGGCACGCGGATGTCGCCCACGAACTGCGCCGAGGAGCACGCCCGGAAATACACCTCTGCGGTCCCGAACCCGTGGAGCGGCGCGGTGATCGCGTCGTCCCACTCCACGAACGTCGCGGCTCGGAGCCCCCGCTCGACATCGCACGCCGGGCCGAGCAGCGCCCGCCGCGCGGCCAGCTTGCGCTTGAGGGAGCCGAGGAGGTGCCGCCCATATACACGGGAGAAGCCCCGAGCGAGCGCGCGGGCACACGCGCCGAGGTCGTACGGCACCGAGACCGCGGCTGCCCGAGCGATACCCGAGGACTCGCCCCGCTCGCCGAGATACTTCAGCAGCACGTTACCGCCCAGCGAGAAGCCTGCGGCCACCAGGGTCGTGTTCTCTCGCGAGAGGTCCCGGACCACCGCCGCGAGATCATCGGTCTCCCCAGCGTGGTAGCTGCGGCGCGCGCGGTTCGGCTCGCCGGAGCAGCCGCGGAAGTTCAACGCGGAGACGGCGAAGCCAGCGCGCGCTAGCCGGAGCGCGGTCACCCTCAGGTAGCCGGACTGGCTGGAGCCCTCGAGGCCGTGCAGCAGCAAGGCCCGGCGGCCCCCGCGGAAGCCTTGCGGCGTGAGCTCGTCCAGGTCCACGAAGTCTCCGTCCTCGAGCTCGAGGCGGCGTCTGCGCCACTCTGGGCCGGCGACGGGGTGCCGCAGGAAGAAGCCGCCCAGCGTCTGGGCGTGACGGTTGTCGAGGAGGGAACGACGAATCACTCGGAGTCCTCCGGTCGTGTCGGCAAGCTCGAGGGGGGCACCTCCTCGAACGCTCCGGCCGTCCACCGCAGATACCGCGTGTGCGCGGAGGGAGCCTCGGTTGGGGGGAGTCCGCGCCAGCGTGGGTAACCGCGCTCGTCCAGCTCCGAGACGGCGCGAACACCGTCAGGGTCCACCTTGTAGATCGCGAGCGCACGACGGCCCAGGATCCGCGGCAGATCGAGGAACTGGTGCTCGAGGAGCTCGGCGTTCACCGCGGCGCGCCCCTCGGGCTCCGCAGTCAGCACGAGCGCCAGCGGCGCCCCGCTCTCGAGGGCCGCCCTCGAGGCCTGCAGGCTGCTTGCGAGCAACGCACCGGGCTCGGCCCACACGCGAGCGTTGAGCAGCTGTAGCGCCAACAGCCCCACCGCCAGCGACGCGGCGACCGCCGTGCGGAGCCTCGCCAGCGTCTCCCCGACGGGCCACGCGAGCGCGAGCACCAGCGGATACAGGTGGTACCAGCGGCGCTCGTACTCCGGGTCGCCCACGGCGAAGAGCGGGTCGCCCGTGTCGTACAGCGGGGCGAAGGGGAGCGACATCAGCACCATGAGCGGTGCCGCCCGTCGAAGCTGGGGGAGGGACCCGGCGAGGAGCGCCAGCGCCAGCAGGCCCGTGAGGGCAGCCAGCACCACGGCGCCGGGGACGGCTGGATGGACGGGGATCACCAGGTGGAACGTGAGGTAGGCCGCGGTCATGAGCCCGCTCTGCCCGAACGGGAGCTCGGCCCCGCCGTGTCCGAGGGCGGACACCACCTGAAAGGCCCGCCAGGCCACGAAGGCGGTCGTCAGCGCGAGCTGGGGCGCCGCCGCGCGAAGCGCCTCCCGGACAGAGCGGCCTCGCCCCAGATCCAGCGCCACCAGCGTTGGAGCCAGGACCACCGCGTTCTCACGCGTCATCAGCGCCAGGGCGAGCGCGACACAAGAGCCCGCTCGGCGGCCGTTCAGCTGCAGCACCGCGCTACCGAGCATCAGCGCCACCACCGGGATCGTCGTGACGCCGGAGTGGTACCAGGTGAGCGGCTCTGCGTGGAGCGGCCAGCACGCGAAGGCCACCGCGGCCCAAGTGGCCGCTCGCCGTGAAGTGAGCGCGGTCAGAACCTGGCGCAGCGCCAATGCCGTCAGCACGTGGAGGGCGATCAGCGCGAGGCGCCGCGGCAGGAGCGCGTCACCGAAAGCGAGGTGCTCGAGGCGTGCCCACGCGAGCGCGAGAGGACGCACCGCCGGGGTGCCGGTGCGCTTCAGCTCGAACAGCTCCCCGAGCGCGTGGCTTCGGCGCCCGAAGTCCACGAAGAACCAGTCGTCAGTCGCCAAATAGAAGGCGTCGGTCGTCGCCCCGATGAGCGCCAGCGCCGCCAGCGTGAGGCCCAGCACCAGGCGCCACCCCCCTCCCGAGACGTCCCGGAGCGGGGCGGCGCTCTCGGACCTGGCGTCCTCGGGCGGCTTGCTTCGCCGTTGTCCGCTCGAGTCGGCCGGTGCGTTCGTCACCGCGGGACTATCGCGGACCCTCGTGCCCCGCGCAATTCATGTTGGGGGCCCCCATACCCACGGGGCATCGCCGCCGCCCGCCTTGACCACGGCGCCGCCGCGCGTAAGCTGAATGAGCGCTCATTCGTTGGCGCTAGGAGGTCCCGCGATGCCTGTACTCGGCGCCCAATTCCTGCTCGAGCCTTGTGGTGCGCGGGCCTTCTTCGTCCCGGAAGACTTCAGCCGCGACGAGCTCGAGCTCGCGGCCACGGCGCGGCGCTTCATGGAGCGGGAAGTGCTGCCCAAGATCCCCGCGATGGAGAACAAGGACTTCGCCGAGACGCGCCGCTTGCTGCAGCGAGCGGGAGAGCTGGGCCTGCTCATGACGGCCGTCCCCGAGGAGTACGGCGGCCTCGGGCTCCCGAACCGGGTCTCGGGGCTCATCTCGGAGTCCGTCTCGCTCTACGGCGGCTTCTCGGTCTCCCATGGTGCACACACGAAGATCGGCACCCAGCCCCTCGTCTACTTCGGGACCGAGGAGCAGAAGTCGAAGTGGCTCCCGCGCCTCGCGTCGGGGGAGCTGATCGCTGCCTACGCGCTGAGCGAGCCCGGCTCGGGGTCAGACGCCCAGGCGGCGAAGACGCTCGCCAAGCTCTCGGCTGACGGCAAGCACTACGTGGTGACCGGCGCAAAGCAGTGGATCACCAACGGCGCCATCGCGGACCTCTTCACGGTCTTCTGCCAGATCGACGACGGCTCCGGGAAGCTCGAGTTCTCGGCGCTCATGGTCGAGCTCGGGACGCCCGGCTTCGAGGTGGGGCGCGAGGAGCACAAGCTAGGGATCCGCGGCTCCTCCACCACGCCGCTCACGTTCCAGGAGGCGCTCATCCCAGTGGAGAACCGCCTGGGCGCGGTGGGTGACGGCGCGAAGATCGCGTTCAACATCCTCAACGTCGGCCGCTACAACCTGGCCATCGGCACGATCGGTGGGGTCAAAGAGGGCCTGAAGCTGGCGATGGAGTACGCCACCGAGCGCAAGCAGTTCGGCGTGCCCCTCATGCGCTTCGGGGCGCTGCGCCAGAAGGCCGCCGAGATCGCCGTGACGATCTTCGGCATGGAGGCCATGGGCTACCGCGTGGCTGGGCTCGTGGACACCCTGGCGGAGGAGACGGCCCAGAGCGGCAAGGCGCTCACCGGCGCAGACAAGATGAAGCCCATCGAGGAGTACGCCATCGAGGCCTCGATCGCGAAGGTCTGGTGCTCCGACATGCTCAACGTTGCGGCGTCCGAGTGCCTCCAGATGTACGGTGGCTACGGATACGTCGAGGACTATCCGGCCGAGCGCATGTTCCGCGACGCGCGGATCAACATGATCTTCGAGGGCACCAACGAGGTGAACCGCCTCCTGATCCCCGGCATGCTGCTGAAGCGCGCCATGAAGGGCCGTCTGGGCGTCATGCAGTGGCTTGGGCGCCTCGGCGACGGGCCTGCCGCACCTCCTGAGGGCCCCCTCAGCGCCGAGCGCGACGCCGCTGATCGGCTCAAAGGGTTGGCCGGCGTTGTCCTCCAGGCCGCTGCGCTGAAGCACATGCAGGCCCTGGAGAAGGAGCAGCAGGTCCTCCTGATGCTGGCCGACCTGATCATCGACGCCTACCTCTGCGACTCAGCGGTGGGCCGAGCCCTCCAGCGCCGCGCGAAGGGGCTCCCCACCGACGTCTCCGACGCGATGGCGCGTGTCACCGCATCGCATACGACGGATCGCGCCCACGCGAACGCTCGCCGCTGCGCCCGCGCGCTCGCGAGCGGCCCCGCCCTGGACGCCCTCCTGAGCCGCCTGGACGCGTGGTCGCCCGCGCTTCGCTCCGACGTCGTAGCGGATCGAGATCTCATCGCCGACGCGCTGGCCGCGCGCGGCGCATACCCCCTCTAAGCTCCAGCGCCCCGCTCCCTGAGCGAGGCCCGCCGGCCGCGGCGCGCTTGGGCGTCGCACAGGGTGCTCGAGAAGACCCGCCCACCACGACACGCTGGTCGCCGTTGACGGTGCCAAGGTGATCCGTGAGGATGCCGCCCCCGTGAGTCATCCCTTCCTGTCGATTGTGATTCCCGCGTACAAGGAGGCCCAGCGCCTCGGGCCCACGCTCGATCGCATCCTCGCGTGGGCTCAGGAGACGGCGCTCCGGGGCCGGGTTGAGATCCTCGTCGTCGACGACGGCAGCCCCGACGCCACGGCCGACGTTGCGCGCCGGTACGAGGAGCAGACGCAGCAGCGGCCCGCCAAGGTGCGCCTGGTCCAGAACGGCCGCAACCGTGGCAAGGGGTACTCGGTTCGCAACGGGGTCCTGGCGGCCCGCGGAGAGCAGATCCTCTTCACGGACGCGGATCTCTCCACGCCTATCGAGGACTACGCGGTGCTGGCCCAAGCGCTGGAGTCGCACCCGATCGCCATTGGCTCACGCGCGCTGGCCACCTCGAACGTCGCTGTTCACCAGCCCAAATATCGAGAGGCCATGGGGCGCGTCTTCAACCGCATCGTCCAGGGTCTGGCCGTTCCGGGTATCGAAGACACACAATGCGGCTTCAAGCTGTTTCGGGCTGGCGTGGCGCAGGAGCTGTTCCGCTCCGTCACCATTCACGGGTTCGCGTTCGACGTCGAGGTGCTCCACCTCGCTCAGCGGCGCGGGCACGCGATCGCCGAGGTGCCCGTGACTTGGCGCAACGACGAGCGCTCCAGCGTGAGTCCCATCAGAGACTCCGCCCGCATGTTTCGCGACGTTCTAACTATCCGCCTACGGCACGCCCGGGGAGTCCCATCGTGAAGCTCAGCATCGTCATCCCCTGCTACAACGAGGAGGCGACCATCGACTCCATCCTCGAGACGGTGAAGAAGGTCCCGTACGAGAAGGAGATCATCGTCGTCGAAGACGGCTCCAAGGACCGCACTCGCGAGCGGCTCGCCGCTTGGGAGGGCGACGCTGAGGTCAAGGTCTTCTACCAGCCGCACAACATGGGAAAGGGGGCCGCCTTGCGGCGCGGCTTCGAAGAGGCTCGGGGCGACGTGGTCATCATCCAGGACGCAGACCTCGAATACTCGCCCGACGACTACCCGAACCTGCTCCAGCCCATCGTCGACGGCCGCGCCGACGTGGTTTACGGATCGCGTTTCCAAGGGGGGCCCGGCCGGGTCCTCTATTACCGGCACACGATGGGGAACAAGTTCCTCACCTTCCTCTCGAACCTCTTCACCGACCTCAACCTCACGGACATGGAGACCTGCTACAAGGTCTTCAAGCGCGAGGTGATACAGAATATCCTGCTCGAGTCGAACCGCTTCGGCTTTGAGCCCGAGGTCACGGCGAAGCTGGCGAAGATGCGTGACGTGGTCGTGTACGAGGTCCCGATCAGCTACCATGGCCGCACCTACGCTGAGGGGAAGAAGATCACCTGGAAAGACGGGGTGTCGGCGTTATGGTGCATCTTCAAGTACAACGTGAACCCGATGGGAGAGCAGTACTTCAAGCGCGAGCCCTCGGAGCTGCCCACACTGGTGCAGAACAACAAGAGGCGCTCCCTCGCCGACTGAGGTCCGAGCCGCTACGCCAGCCGCGGTCTCCCGAACTTCGCTCCTCGCTGCGTGCCTCTCGGGACGGTAGCGCGCGAGCCAAGACCCTGGCCCCACTCGCCCTATGTCTACTGGCGGTAGCGTCGTTCGCCCGCCACGCGCGGTCCGAGGTGCGCGAGAGCGCCACGATGGCCGCGCTCGATGGGATCGTGGGAGACGACACGCTCATCGTCTTCGATCTCGACAACACGCTGATCGAGCCCGTTCAGACGCTGGGCTCGGACCAGTGGTACTACCACCTCGTGAGCGCCTTGCGCGCGACCGGCCGCGACGAGCGAGCCGCGCACACCGAAGCCAACAACATCTGGAACCGCGTCCAGCTCTCCACGGAGGTGCGGCCGGTCGAGTCGGACACGCCCGAGCGCGTTCGGGCGCTCCAAGCGCGCGGCCTCCGCGTGATGGCGCTGACGGCGCGCTCCGAGGATGTGTCTGGACCGACGGAGCGGCAGCTGCGCTCAGTCGGTTACCAGCTCTCCACCGCGGCCTTTGGGGTGAACCAGGTGGTCCTCGACGCGGCGGCGCGCGCTATCTACCGCGGGGGGATCCTCTATGTGGGTGAGCACGCCTCGAAGGGGGAGGCGCTCCTGGCTTTCCTCGACCTCCAGGCTTACCGGGCGCGCCACGTGGTCTTCGTTGACGACAAGGAGAAGCACGCGCGCTCAGTGGACGCAGCCCTGACGGCGCGTGGGATCCCGGTCGTTTCGGTTCGATATGGGGCTGCCGACGCCCGCGTGAAGGCGTTCGACCCGCGGGTGGCAGACCTCCAGTACCGCGCGTGGTCACGCCTCCTCAGCGACGCGGAGGCGCTGGAGCTGCTCGGTGACCCACGATGACTACTGGACCCCAGTTGGACGCAGTCTCCCGCCTCCTTGGGGCCGGCGTCGTTGTGTTGGACGCGGCAGGCAGGGCCACCTGGGTGTCCGAGTCCTTCGCCACTTTCACCGGGTTCCCCAACTCGGAGTTCATCGGCCGCTGCCCTGGTGAGGTGCTCTGCCCCCCGGAGTTCGGCCCCAACCCGTGTGAGGCGGTCCTTGAAGCGATCTCCGCCGGGCGCCATTTCAGCGGCAGGATCAGGGCGCGCCGCGCGAACGGCGACATCTTGTGGTTGGACGTGCGCGGTTGTTCGCTTGGCGCCGACTCGACGCCTGTTCCTTCGGCGAGCCCCGGCGACGGCGGGGTGTACCTCACTCTGCACACCGACGTCACCGCCGAGGTTCGTGAGGGCGCGCGGAGGGAAGAGAACGCCAAGAGGCTCCGCGAAGCCCAGGACGCTCTCGCAGAGTCGCGAGGACGCCTACAGAACGTGCTCGGGAAGATCGACATGCTCGCGATCGCCCTGGACCCGGCGGGCCGGCTCACCTACGCCAACCGGTATGCCCGGGAGCTGCTGAGCTCGGGCGGCGGCGAGCTCGTGGGGCGTGCGTGGGCCGAGTTCGCCACGCAGGACGACCCGCTCACGCCCCTCGCCCACGTGGCCGGGACTGGCGGCTTGTCCAACAGCCAGCTCGAGGCGGAGCTGCGCGACGCTCGTGGGGAGCCGCGCTCCGTTCGCTGGCACGTCACCACGGCGGCGCGGGGCTCCGATGGAGCCGCGGGCCTATTCTGCCTCGGCGCCGATGTCACTGACCGCAGGTTGGCGCTCAACCGCGCGCGTGAGCGCGACGATCGGGTGAGGCACGCGCAGAATCACGCGCAGAAGATGGAGGCGCTCGGTCGCCTCGCGGGTGGTATCGCGCACGACGTGAACAACCTCCTCACGGTGATCACCAGCGCGGGTAGCCAGCTCCGCGAAGCCGCTCCCCGAGGCTCCCCCGCCTTCGAGTTGTCGGATGAGCTGCTCCATGCCGCCACACGTGGCGCCGAGATGATGCGCCAGCTGCTGGCCTTCAGCCGCCGACAGGTGGTAGCGCCCCGCCCCATCGACCTCAACAAGGTCCTCGCCTCGGTCGCCAAGATGATGCGCCGCCTCTTGGACCCCTCTGTTGAGCTCGTGGCTGACCTCGATCCCGCGCTCCCGTCGGTGATGGCCGACCCCGGTCAGATCGAGCAGGTGGTGGTCAACCTCGCGCTCAACGCACGTGACGCGATGTCCCGCGGCGGGCAGCTCGTCTTGGGGTCCCGTCGCGCGAGGGTGCCGGTCGCTGCCGGACCCGCGGTCGAGCTCTGGGTGCGTGATACGGGCCACGGCATGACCGAGGCGGTCAAGGCGCACCTCTTCGAGCCCTTCTTCACCACGAAGCCCGACGGCACCGGGACTGGGCTGGGCCTCGCCACCTCATTCGGCATCGTCGAACAGTTCGGCGGTCGCATCATGGTCGACTCCGAGCCCGGGCGCGGCACCGAGGTAGTCGTCGCGCTGCCGATTGCCGGGACGCCCTGCGAGCCGGTTCAGAGCAGCACGGAGAAGGTCCCACTCGACGGCTCGGGCGAGGTCATCCTCTTCGTCGAGGACGAACCGCTCGTTCGTCGAGCCGTGGCGCGGATCCTTCGGTCGCTCGGCTACGAAGTGCTCGTCGCGGAAGGCGCGGACCAAGCGGAGCAGCTTGCGGCGGCCGCCGAGCGGCTGGACGCGCTCGTAACCGACATCGTCATGCCAGGGCGCTCGGGTCACGAGCTGGCGCTGTGCCTTCGGGCGAGCCGCCCGGATCTCCCCGTGGTCTACATGTCGGGACATGCCGCGGACGACGGCGTGCGCCGCGCGCTGTCGGCGCAGCCTGAGTGTTTCCTCGACAAGCCCTTTCAGCCGCACGCACTGGCCGCCACCCTGAGAGCGGTGCTGGCCCGCCCGAAGCCTCCCGGCGCGCTGCTCAGTTCGGCTTGATGAGGTTCATCAGGGCGTCGTAATAGCCCTCCCGCGGGAGCTGGTAGGCCTTCATCACATCCACGGACAGCGCCTTCGCGTCCTTGATCGCTTGCAGGAGGGCGTCCCTCTTGGGCACGCCGGCCAAGAGGCGGCCGTTCACGAAGACGGAGGGCGTCCCGCTCACGCCCACGAGGCTGCCGAGGAGCATGTCTTGGCGCAGCTGCATCGCCAGCGCCTCGTTGGTGAACGCGCGGCGGAGCAGCGCGGGATCGAGGCCGATCTTTGCCGCCGCCGCCTCGAGGCTGGCCCGGTCGAGCTGGCTCTGCGACGCCATCATCTCGTCGTGCAGCTCCCAGAACTTCCCGAAGTCGTGGGCGAACAGGCTGGCCAGAGCGGCGTCCCGCGCGTGATCGTGGATCTGCATGGGGAATTGGCGGAACGAGAGCGCGACCTCCGGGTCCTCCGCCACGAGCTCGGTGAGTAGCTGCGCGGTGCGCGAGCAAGGCGGGCACTGGAAGTCGCTGAAGACCACAATGCCAACGAGAGGGTCCTTCGCGCCGCGCCTCGGCGCGGAGTCCATCGGGACGCGCAGGAGGAGGTCGAGTCCGCTCTCCTTGAAGTTGCGTAAGGGCATCCGAAGCTCGGCCCTCTCGCACGCCTTGCCGCGCGCTTGAAGCAACGGTTCACCCTTGGCCATGAGCTCCTCGACCTCTCGGCGGCTCTGGTCGAGCAGCATCGAGAACACGTCGGGATCCGGAAGCCCCAGGAAGCGTCGCCCATTGACCAGCAGCGTCGGCGTGGCATCTGCGTCGATGGACCGGCCCACCACGGCGTCGGCCTGCAACTGCCAGTCGGCGCTGGGAGAAGCCCGGTCGCGATCGAAGCGGGCGAGGTCCAAGCCCAGCTCCTCTGCGATGCGTCGGAGCGCGGCTTCCGACTGGTCGTTCTGCGCCGCCATGACCTTGCGGATGTACTCCCAGAACTTGCCTTGCTCACCCGCTGCCCACGCCGCCAGGCTCCCCCCGCGGGCCCATTGGTGGTGTGTCATCGGGAAATGGCGAAACCCGATCGCGAGGAGGCCCGGGTTCGCTGCCATCGCTGCCTCGAGCGCTGCCAGCCCCTCGGCGGTGTAGCGGCACTGCAGGTCGCCGAAGATCGTGATCAAGACCTTCGCGGTGAACACGTCCCCCAGGATCGGGATGCCCTTGAGGCTCGACGACATATTCGGAAGGCGAGACTTGACCGCAGCCGGCAGGTTGTTCGCGTCGCCCGCGAGCAACTCCGGCGGCGTGACCCAGGAGTCCGGGGCGAGCTGAGCACCCGCGTCCGTCGGCCCCGCGTCCGCCCGATCAGTGTCTGGCTGCGGACTGGACGGCGCGGTCGTGTCCCCGGTGTCGGCGGCCCCGACTGTTTCAGTCGCGACTGTTGGCGCGGCTTCACCCGCTGGCGACGATGCAGTGGGCGCCGCGACCACGCCGTCTACGCGCCCGACCGCGTGCGGGGCGTCAGCGACGCCCTCGGCGCTCCCGTCAGTCCGCGTGCGATCCACGCCGGTCTGATACCCCACCGCGAAACCGCAGCCGAGGAGGACGAGCACGTACACGATGTCACGAAGCGTCATGGCGGCGCAGGATACCAGCGCGGGGCGCACGCGTTAGCGCGATGGTGTGAATTTTTGACGGGGAGGGGGGCTGCAACCAAACTGTCCACAGCGTAGATCCGGGGGGCGCTGGCGTGAAAGATAGCCTGTTCATTCGTTGTTTCGTTGCCGCGTGCTCGTGGGCCATCAATAGCTCCGCCGGAGAGCTGACCCGTGATCCGGAGGATGTCTCGCTGCCCGCAGCGGGCACAGCGGCCGGTCAACGCGTCGAGGTCGTAGTGGGCCCTCGCGAGACTCTGGGCGCTATCGCTCGGCGTTTCGGTATCGGCGTGGCCGAGCTCTGCGCGGCAAACGGCATCACCAACCCCGATCGGGTGCGCGCTGGGCAGCGTCTCGTCGTGCCCCGGCCAGGAGGGGCCCCGGTTGCGGGTCGGGCCTCGGCTGCGGGTCGTCCGGCCATGGCTGGGGCGGCGCGTGCGGTGGTCAGTGACGTCGAGCCGCTCGTCGCCCTGAGCAGGCCAGGGACTCCACTCGCCCCGACGCCGTTCGACTCGATCGAGCCGCTGCCCGAGGTGCCTCAGCCTCCCGCGGAGCCGCTCGTAGTGCTGACCGACGTGTACGGCTTGCGGGAGCTGGCACGAGCTCCGGAGGCCTCCGGACGCCTCACCGTGCGCGTGGCCCCTGCGGTGGCCCGCCCTGCGGTGGGCGCCTCGCGTTTCGAGCGAATGGGCGCCGTCATCGAGCCTCGGCCCACGGCTCGCGCGGCGGCCTTGAAGCTCTTCTCCTCAGGCGAGTGAGGGCGGGCGCGACCCCGGGCCAGGCTCGAGGGACCCCAAAGGTGCTCAGGCACACCGAGAGAGAATCAGCGTGTCGCACGGCTCGGAGCCGAGCGTAGGGAAGACGTGGTATCGGCGGAGGCGACCCTCCAAGGCGAAGCCGGCCTTCTCCAGCACACGAAGAGACCCCCGGTTCTCCGGATGAACGAGGCCCTCCACCCGCGCAAAGCCGGCCTCGAGGGCTCTCGTGGTGAGCTCGCTCACGATCTCGGTCATGTAGCCCTGTCCCCAAGCGCTGCGCGCCAGCACGTAGCCGAGCTGCACTCGGTGCTGCTCGACCTCGGCGGCGATCATCCCGATGGGCTTGTGATCACCTCGGACACGGATGACCCACGGGCGACTCGGCGCCTCCTCGGTCCACGCGTGCGCCATCTGGGCCAGCACCAGGAGGGTGACGTCCATCCCCGTATGAGGGGACCACAAGAGGTATCGCGTGGCCTCTTCATCACGAGCCCACCCGGCCAGCACGGCGTGGGCGTCGCTCATGCGGGGCGGCTCCAGCACGCACCGAGCCGTCTCGAGGTAAGGGGAGAACAGCCGTCGCTCGCGCGGGCTGGGCTCTCTGACCACGAGGTCGTGCATTGCGGGCGCCGGAGCGCCTCAGCCCTGGCCGGCCTTGGGCGTGCAGCGGTTCGTGATGCACGCGTCCGTCGGGTTCGGGCAGTCGGTGGCCACCTCACAGGTGAACGCCTCGCACTGGCCGGAGGACACGTTGCAGACCTCGGAGGCGGGACAGTCGTAGTCCACTGCGCAGACGAAGTCCTCGGCGCATCCGAGGAGGGCGGTGAAGCACCAGCTGAGGGGGAGAAGACGGGTGAGCAGGCGAGCGCGTCTCATGGCGAGGACCGTACCCCGGCGCGGCGAAAAAAGCACGCTACCCGAACAACCCGCTTGATTCGGCCCCGGAGCGACGGTATAGGTCCGCCCGCTTTCGCGCTACGCGAAGGCCTCTCGGGGGTAGAGCTCAGC
>SXOO01000283.1 GCA_005776725.1 Pseudomonadota bacterium
CGGCGCGGCAGCCGCGGGAGCGGCGGGAGCGGCGGCGGGGGCGGGCGCGGGGACAGCCTGCGGCTGTGCGGGCTGGGCGGAGCCACCGCCGGCCGGCTGATTGCCCTTGTTGCCGCCACACGCGGTAACGGCGACCAGCGCGAGGCCGATGACGCTGAGCTTCTTCATGGTGCTGACGCTCTCCTGATTGTAGACGCCGACTCTGCGGACGCCTTGATGAGAACCGAACACCCGACGTCGCTGACGCGCCGACGGGCTCACGAGGGAGGGCCCTCGAGGTTTGTGGGGCGACGACCGCCCTTAGAGACCCGACCACATAACCAACCCGAACCGGTCGAGGTTCAGGCGGGTTCCGCCGAGGAACCCGACCAGGTCGCCGCTCATTCCGCTCCCGGGGGAGGGTCGGAAAAAAGCGCGCAAATCATCGTCACGCGCTCGGGCTTGTCAAGGACGCTCGAAGGCGATCAGCGGGGGACTGGATCGCAGGGTGGCTGGCTCGGGGAACAGCAGCGGCTGCGCGCCAGGAAGTTGACCTTTGGACCCGGGGGCGGTTGCATCCTCCCGTGCACCGCACGCTGCTCCCCAATCTAGTGGTCCTCGTCCTCGTGTTCGCCGGATGCGCGGACGATGAGCCCGAGTGGGTCCCGGCGCCGCAGAGCCTCGAGCCGACGCCGGAGCCGCCCGCCGAAGAATTGGTCGCCACAGCCACAGCGCAGGCGCAGTTCGGCCGGGCGGGGGCAACCTACGTGGTCGCGGAGCTGCCCGTGGGGCTCTGGGGTGGGTCCATAGCCGAAGCGCCGGTTCGAGCGATAGCGACCGCGGCCTCGGGCGGACCCACGAGGTACACGATTGGGGCGCTCTCGGATGGAGGGCGAGCGCTCTTCCTTCGGATCGCAGGGGGACAGCGCGCTCCCGCATCCATAGAGGTGGTGCTGCGGGCCACTTGTGGCGCCGACGACACGCTGACGCAGTGCGCCGCGGCGTCAGTTCGGCTGCGCGTCGCGGTGCAAGGCGCTGCACTGGACGCCGCGCTGCCGGGCCGCTTCCGAGCGGCGTTGGCCGCTACGTGGCGGACCCTGGGGCCTCGTGGTGAGGCGCTCGGCGAGACGGTCGCCCCAGGGGAAGTGACGCCAGCAGGGCGCCGGGAACTCGTGATCTCCGGAGTCCCGTTGGCCTCTGTCGACGCGGACGTCGAGGTACCCATGGAGCCCATGGCGGCCTATGTGCCCGGGGCGGCCCAGTACTTCGCCGGCGAGTCGTTGAGGCCGGGCCGGCCCGTCGCCGCCAACGATCCGCTACGGCTTTACAACTTTGTGCGGACGCTCCTGCCGGAGTTGGCTAGTGGGCTCCCCGAGTCCGCGCTGGAAGCGATTGCCTCGCGGCTCCTGCTGGGCTCGGCGCCGGTTGGCGAGGCGGCCACGTCCGTCGGTTGGGCGCTGCTCGGCGGTGGTGGCGGCTCCCTCCTCCCCGACGTGGTCGCGGTGCTGGTACCCGAGGACCCCGTGCGCCTTCGACGGGCGCTGTCCGCGGCCGAGCAGGACGCTCGCGGCCGCGTCACGAGCCTCCTCGAGAGCACCTTCGTCGCTCCGACGGGTGAGGCTGGGCGGCGCATCCACTCCGCCGACGGAGTGGTGGACCAGTACCTCGTGGAGCTCGGGAACGTGACCCTGGTAGGGACGACTCGAGCGGCCATCGAGGCCTCGCTCGGAGCGCGCGCCGCGGCCTCGACGCTGGCGACCTCTGGCGCGTTCCGGGCCTACCGGTCACAGCACCCGTGGGGTAGGGCTGGGGAGCTGGTCACCGTATTCGCCGGCCCCGGCGCCGCCTACGCACGGCACCGCGGACGCACCCGAAGCGAGCGCACCGCCCTCCTCTTGCGCGAGACGGAGCGAGTCGACGCCGCTGGGCAGGCCTTCAGGCTCATCGAGGGACGCGAGCCGCAATGGGGCGGCGAGCTCCTCAGAGCGGGGCTGGTCCAGGAGGGCTGGCTGACGCATTCAGTGCCGTGCCAGGCCGGGCGCGGCAATGCCAGTGCTGCACGTGCGGCGATCTCGTGGCGGCCGGGTGAGGGCGCCATCTCGGGGTGCGTCGAGGTCCTGCTCGCCGAGAGCCGGGGGCCGCTCACGGTCCCCCCAGCGTCGGCGGGTCATCCCGCGGGCACGGCGGGGGCCGGCGCCATGTCTGAGGGACTCGGCGTCGATGTGGGCGGTTCCTGGTGGGTGCGCGTCGTCAGCACTCCGGGTGGATGGAGCGCGAGCGCGGAGCTCGGTGAGCTCGAGGCGCTGCGCGTGGCCGAGGCGGGTCCGCGCCTCGCGGGGGGAGATGGTGGCCCATTCGAGGCTGTCTTCAGGCGCGGTGGGCGGGTGAGCGAGTGGCTCGTCGGACCCGGAGGGGACGGCATGGCGGCGCTCGGCGGAGAGCGAGACGCCGACGGAACGGTGACGCGATGGATGGTGACCCAGCTCCCGGATCCGGTCGCGTACGCGCAAGGGCTGGATAAGATGGCAGCGAGCGGGGGGCTTACGGTCTTGGAGGACCGGGCGGTCGGCGCTATGGGGCTGCCCGCAAGTCGCGTCGATGGCCCGCGGCTGCTGCGCTCGTGGGAGCCCAGCTACCGCTCAGGGGACGACGCGTCCGTCTGGATGGCCGCCCCGCCGGGCTGGCTCTCGGTCAGCGACGCAGAGCGCAGCCTCGCCACCGTCCTCGACACCCTCACGACCGAGTCGCGCCCGCTGGAGGGTGACGTATTGATCTTGGCCACGAGTCGCGGCGACGGCGGCTGGCTTCGCATTGCCCTGGCGAGGGCCTGCATGCGGCGAGGAAGCGAGTCGCTGCACCTGAGCCGCGGACGCTCTCAGGCAGAGGTGCCCCCGGCGGACGACGGGCGGGGGGCAGTGGACCTCACAGCGTGCCTCGAGGAGGTGGACCGCGTGGTCGGCAGCTCACACTTGGAGATCGCCTGGCGTGACGACGGTGTCGCTCGACTGAGGCTGACCCATCGCCAGTCCCTGAGCCCCTGACGGCCCGAGACGGTCTGCGCGCGCCTCCCGCGTGGAGCACTACGGGAACGCGCGAGAGCCTCGCGCTCTCCGCTCAGCTGCGCCCGGGCGTGAGGATGGGAGAGCCGAGGCGGAGTGACTCGAGCGCTTCGGCGAACGCCGAGGCCGGCGCGGCGAGCTTTCGGCCGCTCTTCAGGATGTTCTTGGCCGTCTCGGGGCTGGTCGTGACCGTGAGGATCTCTGCGAGCGTGGCCAAGAGGACCGCGGCGGTCACCTGGGCGCGACGCTGGTGGCTGCGCACGAGCTCGCGGGCCGACGCGTCGAGCTTGGCCTCAACGAACCCAAGGATCCGGCCGGATGGGACGCGGGTCTTCCGTCCGCCCACACGGGGATCGATCGTCACCGGGCCACCGTTGAGCAGACCATGTTGCCGTAGGCTCTCCTCGAGCAGCGCGGAGAGCGGCTCGACCTCGGGCTCGGGTTCGTCGTCCGCTGCGATGCGGTCGAGGAGCAGTCGGCGGTCGAAGTAGCCCTGCGCGGGCCCGTCGAGCTCGTCCCAGAGGCGCGCCACGACCGTGCCGGGTCGACGCTCGACCCCCAGGCAGAGGCAGAGCGCAGGCAGCACCACTGTTGCCGCGTGGTCCTTGCGGCCCCAGCCCACTGAGTCTGCGCGCTGGAAGCGAGCCAATGCGTCTTCCAGGCGACCTGCAAGGAGCAAGACACGTGCGGCGATCGCCTCAGGATAGAGCGAGCCCGGGCGGACTGCCTCGCCCGCCTCGAGGTCCAATGCCGCCGGCGCGTTCGCTGCCCGTGCCGCGGCGACGAACTGGAGGAGGCGAGTCTCGGTCGGGGAGGTGCGGAGCGCAGTGCGCGCCGCCCCGAGCCGGACCTCCGGCTGGCCGAGCCTCGCGGCCAGCCCCACCAGCCGGTCAGCCATTCGGGCGCGATAGGTGGTGTCCGAGAGCACGTTCAGTGCCTCTCTCGCGCCGAGCGCTGCGGCGTGGAGGTCGCCAGCGCGCACCAGGGAGCCGACCCAGTCGTGCCACGCCTCCGGGTGGCTGGCGCCATCCATTCGCGCCAGCCGCACAAGCCCGGCCATGCCGTCGGCGAGCATCACGGCCTCGCGGGACAGCCTGCGCATCTCACGCGCGTTCGCGTGGTTCTCTCTATCGACGCCGGCGAGCCACGCGCTGAGCGCCTGACCGAACGCCTGCGGATCCGCCAGCCCGGGCCCGTCCTCGTCGCCGGTGACGAGCTGCGTGAGGTTGAGCTCGCCCTCACCGACGTCGCGGAGGCGAACGAACTCCGCGACGAAGCGCGTGATCCGGCTGTCGCCGTCAACGGTTCGGAGTAGAGCGCGGAGATAACGGCGGCGCGCCTCTCCGAGATCGGACTCGACCATCCGGCTCGCGGGCTCCGGACCGCAAAAGACACCCACCTTGCCCTCGTGGCGAAAGGCGCCCAGGAGCCTCGCGTAGAGGTGCACAGCGAGGCTCTCGTTGCCACCCCAGTACACGGTGGCGGCGCGGCCGAGGAAACGGTCCATTTCACGCGCCCACGTCTCGTCCCCGAAGCTGCGCTCTTCGCGGCGCAGCTCGTCCCACTCGAGCCCGCGGAAATAGTGACCGGACTCGAGCCGCAGCACGAACGCGTCCACCTCCTGCACCAACTCGCGCGCCGGATCGTCCGGATCGAGATCAGGGGCGGGCTCCAGGTTGAATTCGGGCTGTGTTGTGGCCAGCGCTCTCTGCACTCGCGCGAGCACCGCGGCGCGGCTCGTCTCTGGGACGGCATCGATGAGCGCGGCGACGACCTCTTCGCCGACCTCGCCGTGGAGCGCCAGGGCAATGCGGACACGGCTCGCGAATTCGTCGGCGTCGACGTTCGGTCCGGGACTCGCGGATGGCGCCCTGAGCTCCGCTGGGCTGGCGTGCCGGTCGCCGTGCGTGCCGAGTCCGGCCCGGTTGTTCCAAGTCTCCGAGGGTGCTCCCGCCGGGGACGAACGCGAATGCACCGCCGGGAGGCCGCCCGCTGAGAGGGAAGCATCGGCCACCGGAGCGCCCTTATCGGTATTAGTCGGCACCTCGGGATTATGAATCAGACAGCGCCCGATTCCCAGAGGGCCACAAGACGGCCGGAGCCACGAGTTTGCGTCGGTTGGGGCTGGCGTTGTAGAAGGCCGCGGTGGAAGAACGAGCCAAGAGAATCGTGGACACGGCCATCGAGCTTGCAGAGAGCGGTGGCTTCGAGTCGGTGCGGATGCGCGACGTCGCGGAGCGCGCGGGGGTCGCCCTCGGGACCGTCTACAAGCGCTTCCGGAGCAAGGAAGACATCCTGATCGCTGCGCTGGAACGCGAGATGGAGACCTTCGACGGCATGATTCGAACGTGGCCCATCCCCGGGGAGAGGGCACGAGACCGCGTTTCTCAGTTCTTTGCACTCGCCACCACGGCCTTGTGCGGCAAGCCACACTTCGCGCGCGCGGTACTCAAGGCTTTGGCGTCCGGCGATCCCGATCTCACGGAGCGCGTAATGCGCTTCCACAGCGCGATCTCTACGCTGATCAATCTCACGATCGCGGGCGAAGGCCAGCCGCCGCCAACAGACCAACGGATAGCGTTTCTTCTCCAGCAGATCTGGTTCGCCCAGCTCGTCGGTTGGATGGGGGGCGTCACGCCGGAGGACACCGTGGTCGAGCAGATGCGCTTCGCAGTGGCCACGCTCGTCACCGTCGACTGAGCGCACCCTCGAGCTCGCGCAGCCTCAGGGGACAGCGAGCGTCGGCGTCATTGTCACAGTCACGGAGAACGTGTTCGAGTGGCCGCACAGCGTCTCGCTGGCGTCGGGCCAGATGGTCACGGGCGCGAAGCCGTCCGCGGTTACCACGACCTTATAGGGCGCAGGCTTGTCCACGAGCCCTCTGTGCACACAGCTCTCATCTGGGATGAGCTCTTCCACAAAGACGCCGGTCTCTGCGTCGTTGGCGGTGACCACGGCGTCGCAGAGCCGTCCCTTCGGCCCCACCGGGCTTATGGCCAGCGCCGGCTGAGGGCCGGGAGGGCAGGGCTGATCCACCTCTATCGCGCACGCCGCCGCCGCGGCGACGAGTAGGATGCGAACAAGACGACCAAGACGACCAAGACGACAGACGCGGGCAAGGGGGGATTTCACGAAGGCCAACCATACACCGACGTCGGGGAACTTGCGTATGCGTCTTTCGGGCCACTAGCATGCGAGGCATGCATCGCATGGTCCTCATCGCCGCGTTGGTCGGGTCGGTTGCACGCGCCACCGAGCCCGTGGTTCCGGACGCGCTCGCCGTGGTCGTCACCGGGGCAGGGATCCCCGAGGACTTCGAGACCGACATCGGCGAACCGCTGGCGTTCGCGCTCGGGCGTGGCGTCGAGGGCGCGTTCCTGCCGTTGGACGAGGTGCGTACGCAGATCGGGTACGGCGGGCCGGCATCTCCTGGCTCGTGCCTGTATGACGACGAGTGCCTCCGGGCTGCACGAGGACGTTTGGGAGCGCGTAGTTTCCTCCTCGTGAGGCTCGCCCCCGCAGCCCAGGGCCTCACGGTGACCGTGAAGCAGATCGGGCGGGATACCTTCGGCGACGTCTCGCGGAGCCGCGTCGTCGCGCTCGACGTCGCCGAGGCGATCAACGTCGCCACCGCGCTGGTGGGCGAGGTTACGTCCGCCCAGTTTGCCGTGGTCGTGGTCTCAGTGAACGAGCCGGGGGCCCGCGTGGAGGTGGAGGGGCGCCTCCTGCCGGATGGCGTCGATCGGGTCGAGGTGGCTCCAGGTCGCATCAAGGTTCGGGTGTCCAAGGAGGGCTTCTCCCCTTATGAGGGCGCCCACGACTGCCGCGCTGGCGAGACCTGCGCCGTGGCCGCCGCGCTGGCGGCCTTCCGCGCTGCCGTGGTGCTGCCGGAGCCGGACGAGAGCGGGCTCGATGACGCCCTCATCGCGTCAGGCTGGAGCGCCGTTGGTGTGGGAGCCCTACTCTCCGTGGTCGGCGTGGTGCTCGGCCTCCAGGCTGACGACCTCCAGGCCGAGCTCGAGGACGCCTGCGAGGGCAGCGTATGCACCACCACGCTCAACAGCGCCAAGGGCAAGGTGGCTGATGGAGAGGCGCTCGCGCGCGACGCTTCGATCTTCTACGGCGTGGGCGGGGCGGTGGCAGCTGCTGGATTGATTACGGCGGTTCTCGGACACACCACGTCGCAGTGGGCCGAGGGCACCGCGGTGGAGGTGAGCCCCTGGTTTGGCAACACCCCCGGGCTCTCAGCCACGGTGCGATTCTGATGAGGGGGGACGCCGTGAGAGAGTTGCTGGCCCGTTCGCCAGTGGTCCCCGTGGTGACGTTCGAGGCCGCAGACGAGGCGGTGAACGTGGCCGGAGCGCTGCTGGAGGGCGGGATCACCTGCATCGAGATCACGCTCCGGACATCCGCGGCGCTCTCGGCGATCCGCGCGGTGCGTGACCAGTTGCCCGGGATCGCAGTGGGGGCCGGCACCGTGCTCGACGAGCGGCTCCTCCTGGCGGCGCAGGACGCAGGTGCCGAGTTCGGGGTGAGCCCCGGAGCCACGCCAGCACTCCTAGAGGCGGTTCGTCGCTCGGGTCTCCCGTTCTTGCCCGGCGTCGCGACGGTGTCGGAGGCGATGCGTGTCCGCGAGGCGGGGTTCACCGTCGCCAAGCTCTTTCCGGCGAGCGTGGTCGGCGTGGGTTTTCTGGCGGCAGTGGCCCCTGTGCTGCCCGATTTGGCGTTCTGCCCAACCGGCGGCATCACGGAGCCCGACGCGACGAAATGGCTCGCCAACGGCAACGTCTTGGCCGTGGGGGGCAGTTGGTTGGTACCGAAACCGGTGGTGGCGGCGAGAGCCTGGGGAGCGATCCGCGACCTCGCCGCGCGTGCCTGCCTGCTGCGGCGGACGGCGCTCAGCTCCGGCTGAGGACGGCGTCCACCTTCTGCTTCAGCTCTCCGGACTCGTACATCTGGGTCGCGATGTCGCACCCGCCAACGAACTCGCCGCCGATGAAGATCTGCGGGATCGTGGGCCAGTTGGTGTATTCCTTGATGCCCTGGCGCACCTCGGCGTCGGCGAGCACGTTCACACCCGAGAAGGGGACCTCGAGCCGTCGGAAGATATCGGCCACCGTGGCGGAGAACCCGCACTGGGGGAAGGCCGGCGTGCCCTTCATGAACACAATCACGGCATTGGACTTGACGGCCTCGTCGATCTCGGCGCGTACATCTCGCATTTCTGGCTCCTTCAGGCGGGGCGGGTGGTGAGTTTGAGGGCGTGAATTGGGCCCTTGAGCTCCTCGGCGAGCGCCGAGTTGACCATGCGGTGCTGATCGAGCAGCCCCTTGCCTCGGAAACCATCCCAGATGACGGTGGCCTCGTAGTGATCCTGTGTCCCCGTGAGGTCGCGAACCGCGACCTGCGCGCCCGGCAGGGCGGCCTCGAGGCGGGCGGTGACTTCGGAGGGTGAGAGGCGAGTAGTCGCTGACATGGCGTGTGATTCCGGTGCTCGAGGGGCGATCTCGGACTGCGCTGGTCCGAGTTCGATTTGGCTCACGTCCGACTCGCTGTCAAGCACGCGCGTGTCGATCAACTCGAGCGAAGGGAGGGCAGGGGGGCGGAGTCCGTGACCGTAGTGGGATCCATCGCACCACGGGGGCGTCTTCGTGAGGCCACAGAGACAACGCGCCGCCCGGGCCCCCGGCATGTCAGGCGTCGGGCTCGAACGCCGCGCCGAGCTTGGAGCCGAGCTGCTCGTAGTGCCGGCGGAAGACGTGATTGATGAGCACGTCCCGGTCGCGTTCGTCGACGGTGCGATAGTGCACAGCCAATCGGATCCGACCCTCCTCGGGCTGCGCCCGGATGACCTCGGCGATGCAGTTGACGACAGGCGAGGCCGTGGTCGCCAGCACCAGCTGAACGAACAGGAGATCGCCGCGATCGGCCGGGATGTCCGAGAGGAAGCTCACGCCCGAGCCCGACAAGTCGGCGACCTGTCGCTCCCACGGCGTGGATACGGTGCGCCCGACCACATCGGTGGCATCAGCACCCACGCGCTCGGCGCGGATATCCACGGGCGTCTCCGAGCGCAGGAACTCACGGCGCTCGCCCTCTGTGACGACGCCCTCGGGCTCGAGGAGCAGCTTGAACTTGTCTGCCCCCTTCGGGCCGTCGCCGTCGATGATCTCGCTGACCCGTGTGCGCAGGCGCAGGATCCGCTCGGCGCCTGCGTACAAGAGGGTCACGATCTGCCCTCGTTCGGGGACGCCACCACCATCGGCGTCGAAGCGGGCGACGATGCCCCTGTCCTTCGCGACGAGGATGCGACCCGACAAGACCGACGCACGGCCTTCACGAACCGTGACCGCCGTGATCCCCTGATCTTCATTAGGCAAACGCCCAAGCGCCCCCATTCTTAACGCTCCTTCAGCGCGGCAACGCCGCGCGCCCCGTATCGCAGGGGCCGCTCCATGCCCTCAGATGCCCCCTCGGCGGAACCGACGAATGGACTCCTTGAGTGCATCGAATTCGCGGCCGTTCGCCTCCAGCATCTCCATCGCCGCGGAGAAGTTGCCGGCAACGTCCACGCCATTTCGGACGTCTTGCACACAAAACTGAATGGTTTCGTCGTTATTCTTCAGGGCTGACAGCCGGTCGTTCAAGTCGTCGATGCGGCGGCTCAGCTGCGCAGCGTCGCCGCCGCCGCTGGAAGGGGGTGGGGTGGCTGCCTTCTCGCGCTCCAGACGGGAGATCTCGGAGCGCAGCTCGGCCTCGACGCGCTGGGCGTCGCGAAGGGCGTCTGCCGCGCCAGGCGGGGGGGCAGACGCCTTCTCCCGCTCGAGTCGCTCGACCGTGGCGCGGAGCTCTGCCTCGGTGCGTTGCGCTTCGGCGAGCGCGGAGCCGCCGACCCGGGCCCGCTCGAGCGCGCCCTCGAGCTCCCTGATCCGCGCGGCGGCAGTGGCGTTCTCACCGTCGCGCGCGGCTGACTGCGCCCTGAACCGCTCCGCTTCGGCGAGCGCGTCGGTCCTCTCGCGCTCGAGCACGGCGATCCGGTCGGGCGAGGGGGCGGCGGGCCTCGCAGCTTGAGCGTCTTCGAGCTGTTTTTGGAGTGACGTCACGCGCTTCAGCTGGCTTCGGCTGGCAGCAAGCAGCTCGTTGCGTTCCTCCGTGAGCGCCGCGACCGAGCGCGAGTCCGCAGCGTGCTTGGCCGCGAGGGCCTCGGCAGCCGTCCGGGCATCCTGCGCGGCTCGGAGTTCTTGCTCCAACGCGGCGCGTCGCCGCTCGACCTCGGCCGCACGGTCCGCCGCGTTCTGCTCGGCCGCGCGCGCCTGAGTGAGGTGGGCGTCCACCGCGGCGGCGGCTTGCTCGGCGCGCTCCCGTCGTTCTTCGGCCTCACGAACGGCGCGCTCGAGTTCGGCCACTCGGCCTACCGCCGCCTTGTCTCCCGCGGTCTTGGCCTCCAGCGCAGCGCGCTGCGCGGTGACCTCGCGTCGCAGGGCTTCCTCGCCGTTTCGGGCGGCCGCGAGCTGCTGCTCGAGATCGCGACCACGGCGATCGAGCGAGTCGGCGCGCGCCATCGCGGCGTCTCGTTCGCGCTCCGTCGCGGAGATCCGGCCGGACATGCCCTCGACCTCGGTGCGCGAGGGCGCCGTGACCAGGACGTCCTCGAGCTCGCGCGCCTTGCGTTCGCTGGCAGCCAGGCGCTGTTCCACCGCCGCCCGCTCGCCCTCCGCCCGCCGAAGGTCGGCCGCCATGCGCTCGCGAGTGGAGTGGAGCTCCTTCTCCAGCTCAGCTGAGCGGCCGCGAAGGCCAGTGCCCTCGGAGATGATGCGCGCCCGCTCGGCCTCGGCTGCGTCGCGCTCGCGCAGCGCGGCGTCGCGCTGACGTTCGATCGCCGCCACCATGTCGCGGTCGGGCAGGGCGGTGATGATCTCCTTCAGTTCAATGATCTCGCGGTCGCGGGACGCCACGAGCCGCGCGCCGTCTGCCAACTCGGCGCGCACGCTCACGAGGGTGCCGTTCAGCGCGTCGCGCTCCCGCTCGGCAGCCTGGGCGACGCGCCGCGCCGCCTCCAGCTCCGACTCAGCCCGCGCCGCGCGGGCGCGTTCGCGTTCCAGATCAGCGCGGTCGACCGAGGCGGCGCGTGTCCGCTCGAGGTCGCAGCGAGCATCGCCGAGCTCAGTGTCGAGCGCGTTGACCCGAGCGGCCAGGGCTGCGCGCTCCTCCTGGGTGACCACGCCGTCCTCGAGCGCCTTGGCCAGCTCTGCCTCGATCCCGGCTGCCCGCTCGCGGGCATGGGCGAGCGTCTGCTCCGCCTCCCGCAGCGTCTCTTCGGTGGGGCGACGCTCCAGCTCATCGATGCGGTTCTCCGCGCGCAGGAGCTCGTCGTTCACCCGCTCGAAGCGCTGCTCGGCAGCGGCTCGTTGCTCGTCTGACTCGCGACGGATCCGCTCCAGCTCTTGGGAAGATGCGAGCCGCTGGGCCTCGAGCTCCTTCAGCCGTTCGAGAGCGTCACCCAGGTCTTCTTGAGTAGCGCGCAGTCGGTCTCCCAGCTCGCGCGCGAGCTCCTCCGGGTCGCCGTCCTGTAGCTGGCCGCCCGCGAGCTGTTTCCTGAGCCCGAGGATACGCAGCTCGAGTGCCTCGCGCTGCTCCCAGAGCTGGTCGCGCTCGGCGGCTGCGTCTCGAAGTCGCTGGATCTCCTTCTCGCTGACGCCCGCCTCCTGCACCCGGCGGATCTGCGCCTCCAGCGACATCTGTCGTTCGTCTTGCTCGCGCACGCGGGTATCGAGGCGGGCGGCCTCGGCCTGCAAGGCGGCGTGGTCGGCGCGGAGCGCCTCGTGTTCGCCAGCGCTCACTCCGCTCGACCGCCGCGTCTCGAGCTCCTGCAAGGCGCGCGACTTCGCGTCCTCCGCTCGCTCGGCCGCCTCCGCAGCCACCCGCAGGTCGTCGCGGAGCTGGCGGATCAGCTCGTCCTTCTCGTCCAGGTGGCGGTTGAACTCGGAGAAGGTGTCGCGACGCTCCGGCTCGATGCGTCGGCTGTCGCTGGGTTGCGGCGGGGCCGGTGGTGCGGGCGAGGCCTCGCTCTCCAGCTGGTCCCAGGAGCTGGCCGGCAAGAGCCCCGCGTCAGCTAGGTCAGTCCCAGCGGCGGCGGGGGGAGGGGCAGCGGACCAAGGGCTCTCATCGAGGAGCGCGTCCGTGGGCCGGCCGCCGAGCAGCTCCGGGATCTCCTGCGCGGACGTGCGCGGCTCGGGCACTTCGTAGTCGTGGGGTGCGAACTCGACGGCCTCGATGATGTCCGAGTCGTTGTCGAGGGGCTCCACGGTGGAAACGCGGTCGTTCTCGTCGAGCTCGAAGTGCACGCGGAAGGCGCCGCACGCGAAGTCGTCGCCGTCCTCGAGCCAGTGCTGCTGAACGCGCTGGCCATCGAAGAAGGTCCCGTTCGAGGAGCCAAGGTCCTCGAGAAGATACGATCCGTCTACCCAGCGGACCTGAGCGTGGCGCCGGGAGACCGTGCTGTCTGCCGTGATGATGGCGCACGTCTTGTGGCGACCGACGGTGGCCTCAGGGATGGCCGGACCGATGGTCAACTCCATGGTTTCGCCGGAGTCCGCGCGGAATACCAGACGGGCCAAGAAATCCTCCGAGGGGCGTCGAACGGCCCCGAGGATAGCCGATGCAGCGACGGGGGGGCAAACACGCGGCCATGAAGGGGCCCCGACAGTACAGCAGGGTCCGATAAGAAACATTATGGTAACTCGCGAATCACGACCGTCGTCGCTTGACCCAGGCCCAAGTCCCACAGAAAACCGCTACTACCGTGCCCACGATCAGCCATCTCAGCCAGGTCCTGTCCGCATACCGTCCCACCCTGAGGGAGGATGCAGGCCGTTATGCCGCAGTGGCCGCGGTGCTTCGCGACACCGAAGCTGGCGCGGAGGTGCTGCTCATCCGGCGCACCGAGTCTCCCACGGATCCCTGGTCGGGTCAGATGGCCATGCCCGGCGGTAAGCAAGATGCCGCAGACCTCACGCTGCACCACACAGCGGTTCGTGAGACCTTCGAAGAGGTTGGCGTCGACCTCCGCACCGCCGTGACGCTGGGTCGACTGGACGACACGCAGGCCATGGCCCGCGGCCGGCGAACCGACCTCGTCATCGCCCCCTTCGTCTTCGCAGTCACGGGTGCCGTCTCCGCCTCACCCAGCGCCGAGGTTCAGGAGGCCGTCTGGGTCCCGCTCCGCGTCCTCGCCGCGCCCGAGACATACGGGACCTACGCGTACGAGCTCCCCGGGGGGACGCAGGTCCAGTTACCCTGCTGGCGGTGGCAAGGTTACATAATCTGGGGATTGACCCATCACATGCTCCGCCACCTCTTGATCGTCGCAGGTCTGGTGCGCTGACACCTCGGGGGTTTGCCCTGAGCCGGGCCAGCCGTTACCCTCGCCGCGTGGTTCGTGCGACGGAGGCTCCCTTCGACGCATGCGCTCCTCGGCCCGAGCGAACGCTGCGGGCCGGCTTTTCTCAGGAGGTCTCATGCGTCGCTTCATCGGCCCTGCCCTCTCCGTTGCGCTCGCCGCCGCTCCATTCGTGGCGTCTGCGCGGTTCCCCACGGAGTCGGCGCTGATTCACGCGAGCGCCGACGTCGAGCGCGTGATGTACGACGCTCGGGGTCGTGAGGTTAAGCGCACGATCGAACGCTTCGACGCGGATTCCCGCCCCGCTGGCCGCACCGTCATCCAGCGCACCTACCGGATGGACCGCCTCGAGCGGGTCGAGTTCTCGCGATACTCGGCAGACGGCACGTTGATGGGCCGAGGCATCACCGACTACGAAGCGGCGCGACCGGCTGAGAAGGGCCAGCCCCAGCTGCCGCCCCGCTCCGAGCGGCGCGAGTTGGACGCGACGGGCCAGTTGCTCGAGATCGAGATCGTCGAGCACGAGCCCGATCCCGCGGGGGTGCTCACTACCGGGACGCGCCGCGACGCCGCGGGCGAGGTCCTGGAGATCCGCTACACGCTCACGCGCCGCTTCGAGTGCGCGGCCAAGCCGTCGGCGGCGGGCCAGGGCGCCGCCAGGCTGGATGCCGGAACGGAGCTCGTCGGCGCCGCCACGAAGCAGGAATGTCGTGGCGCCAGTGGCGAGCAATGGACGGCTGCTGACACGTCCGTCTACGCCGCAAATGGGGAGCAGCGCGCGCGCTCCCTTGTGGAGTGGCGCGGCCTGCATGTTCATCGCTACTCGTTCGACGTGGACGATGAGATCGTGGAGCACGAGCACGAGCGACGTGTCGTAGACGCACGCGGGCGGGTGCTATCCGTCTCTTCCGATACTGTCGACGGCCGCGGGCAGGCGCGAGGGGCGCGGGAAGAGCGGTTCGTGCACGCCGGACCGTCCGGGGCACTCAGCGACCACGTGATCACCTGGTACGACGCCGCCGGGACGGCGCAGCGGCGACGCACCTCGGTGACGCTCTTCACGGGAGGGCGGCCATCTGGCGCCCGCGTGAGCCACGAGACGTGGGCACCGCCTGTAGACGAGGGGAGCGTGCGTTAAGGGTGTTCGGCCTCAGCACCACCGAGATCATCATCATCCTGGCTGTCGCGCTCATCGTGCTCGGCCCGCAGCAACTGCCCAAGCTCGCGGCGCAGCTGGGCAAGGGCGTGCGCGACCTGCAACGCGCCGCCAACGACTTCAAACGGGAGGTCACCACGGCCGCTGAGCAGAGCGTGGAGCGCCCCGCCGCGCCGCCGTCGAAGATCCCGCCGCCCTACCCTCCCCCGGCCGAGGTCACCTCTGAGGCCGCTGCCGGTGACGTGGCCGCCGAGATCGAATACGAGCCACCTGGGCACGACGGCTACCCAGAGGAGCCCGGCGAGGCTCCGCCTCGAGCCAGCGCTCCGCCGCAGCCAGTGGCAGCTCGCATTCGGCCGGCGCCCTCGGCCCAGCCTTATGGAGAGCTCGCCGCCATGGCCAAGCCCGCCGCCGCAGGCGAACCGACTGCCGAAGGCTCGGGGCCCGCCGTCACGCCGAGTGCGGAGACCGCCAACGCACCTCCGCGCCCCGAGGTGCTGCTCTAGTCCGCCGCAGCGCTCTTCTGGGGAGCGGCCCCTGCGCGTCGCCCTCCCGCCGCTTCGTCGGGCTCCACCAGACGCCCTCTACCCTATCGGGACTCCAGGGGAACCGTGTCAGACACGCCCGAACACAGCATGACCTTCTTCGAGCACCTGAAGGAGCTCAGGGACCGCCTCGTACGCGTCACGCTGTACGTAGTCGCCGCCTTCTTCGTGACGTGGGAGTTTCACGAGGCCCTCTTCACCTTCGTGGCCGCTCCCATCCGCGACGGCTTGGCAGCACACGGTGTCTACACGTTCCGATCGATCGAGATCGCCGAGACGATGTTCGTCTACCTCAAGCTCTCGGTTGTCGCTGCGATCATGCTCACCCTGCCGCTCACCTTCGGCGAGCTCTGGAGGTTCGTAGCCCCGGGCCTCTACGAGCGCGAGCGGCAGGCGATCTACCCCGTCATATTCTTTTCGTGCCTGTTCTTCATGCTCGGCGCCTGGTTCGCGTACGAGGTCGTCCTCCCCTTCCTCGCCAGCTACCTGGCGGAGCTCACACTAGACACCAGCGGCGTCGAGATGGACGTCACCGTCAAGAGCGCGTTCGACTTCGCGATCCTGCTGTTGCTGGGCTTCGGCGTGTCCTTCGAGCTGCCGATGGTCATGTTCTTCCTGGCAGCGATGGGGCTCGTCACGGCGCGGACTTACATCCGGGTGTTCCGCTATTTCATCGTGGTGAGCTTCGTGGTGGCGGGCATCCTCACCCCCCCAGATCCGATCAGCCAGACGATGATGGCCGTCCCCTTGAACCTCCTCTACTGGGTCGGGGTCCTCGGGGCGTGGGCGGTGGAGCGACGCAAGGACTCCGGCGCGGAGGGGCCGCTCATGGCGTTCCGCGCGCGCGTTTGGGGGCTCCTCGGGCTCTCACTCATCGGGGTGGCCGCTGCGCTCTACGGAGTGACCTGGTGGCTCGGCCGCTCCACGTCCCCGTTCCGCCTGGTGCCGTCGGATGCCGTCAGCGTCACCAGCGTCCGCTTCGCCTCGTTGGCTGACGCCCCGCCGCCCGACGCGAGCGTGCGGGCATGGCTCACCGCAGCCGCCGGCTCGCTGCCCGACGGCCTGCCCTCCCCGCTCGAGGGCCATGTCGTGTTGATCCGCCTGGCCGACGACTCTGTTGTCGCCGTCCTGGCGGAGGGCTGCGCGGGTGGCGAGGACTGCATCGGGGACGAACGGGTGATCGGTCCCACGGCCGCCGTCGACAGCCTGCGGCGCATCGAACAGTCCCTCGAGAAGAGCCAGGAGATGGCGGAGCTCAACGCGTCGGGGCCGGCGTTCCACTGGGACCGGGCTCCAGCGCGCGACTGGCTGTCGGCCTTCCCGGGCACGACCCCGCCCCCCGGTCCAAAGCTAACCGGCGTTCGAGTGGTCGCTGACCTCAGGAGCAGCGCACCCAGGCTGTCACTCGCGGTTACCTTGGACGCGCCGGGCGCGGTGCCCGGCGTGGTCGCGCGGGCGGACCTCTGGCGTCACGACCAGCGCAAGGCAGCCGACGGCGGCGCCAGTCAGCTGGCGCGCAGCGTTGGCGAGCTTGGGTCGGTGTTGGCGGAGGCGATCGAACAAGGAGCCCTGCCGGCAGAGCGAAAAGCTGCGCTGGCTGCCCGGATCGCGGCGCTCACAACCCGGATCGGCGCGGGCGGACCACCGGCTGGCGCCGAAGCGGGCAGCTCGTTCGTACAGCGCATGGGCAACGCGGCAGCGACGTGGAAGGTAGACGGCGCCGACAAGACGGTGACCCTGACCCTCGGGCTCGTGCCCGGAGAGGCAATGGCCGCGTTGGCCGCGCCCTGAGCTCAGCTCAGGTCGATTAGCGGCGCTCCGGCCTCGACGCTGTCGCCCACGGCGCAGCGCACCGCCCGCACCACGCCATCTCTGGGGGCCTTCACGTCGTTCTCCATCTTCATGGCCTCGATGACCAACAGGCGTTGCCCGCGCACCACGGCCTGGTCGACCTGCACGTCCACCGCGACGACCTTGCCCGGCATCGCCACAGAGACCGCGCCGCCGCCCCGGTCACCCTGGGAGGCGCCGAACCACGTCTCGCGCTCGGGGAGCACCGTAAGGTTGATGGCCTCGCCGAGGCCGAAGAACGCGAAAGTCCGCGGCTGGGACTCTGAGAGCTCCGTGGCGTGCCCCCCATTGAAGCCGCCCGGGCGGTGCGAGTGGTCCCGCGAGGCCGGACGGTTCAGCTCGGCCAGCGCGAACCGGAAGACCCTGTCGTCCACCCGGACCACCACCGCATCGCCGCGGCGCTCCACGCGGTGCGTAAGCTCCCGAGACTCCCCCGCCGCGTCCACGCGCACCAGTCCGAGCGCGGGGCCCGTCGCGTCTCGAGTCACCTCCACCACCACGTCGCGATTTCCCCGCACGGCGAATCGGGCTGCCGAGGCGTTTTCACGGAAGGCCAACACCGCCGCCGTGATCTCGGCCGCAAGCTGCAGATCGGTGCGACCGAACGGCGCCACCAGGGGGCCCATGGAGCCGATGAGCGCCGTGGAGTACCGTCCCGCGACGAAGTCCGGGTGAGCCAGCAGGACGTCGAGGAACTCGCGGTTCGTTCGGATCCCGGCCACCTCCAGCTGACGCAGCGCGGCCCGCATGCGCTGGATCGCCGTCTCGCGGTCCGGACCCGAGGCGACGATCTTGGCGACCATGGGATCATAGAACTGGCTGACCTCGTCACCCTCCTCGACGCCGTCGTCCACGCGGATCCCCACCCCGGTGGGCGGGCGATAGCGGACCAGCGGTCCGGGAGAGGGCATGAAGTTCTGCCACGGGTCCTCGGCGTAGAGCCGGCACTCCACCGCGTGACCCGTCCGAGTCAGCTGCTCTTGCGTGAACGGCAGCGGCTTCCCGGCGGCCACCTCGAGCTGGAGCTTCACGAGGTCGAGGCCGGTGATGCACTCCGTTACCGGATGCTCGACCTGCACGACGCCTTGGCCCAACCACGTCGACACCCGCCCGACCGATTCCGCACGAACAGCGAGTACCCACATCGCCAGGTGGCGGATGTCGTCCATCCGCTGGACGAGC
>SXOO01000284.1 GCA_005776725.1 Pseudomonadota bacterium
CTCCTCGAGCAGCTGCAGGATCGCTGCGGGATCGGCCTTCCCGAAGCGCCAGCGCATGGGGAGCGCCAGGTTGTCCACGACCGTGGCGTTCGGCAGCAGCGCGTCGGACTGCGGCACGAAGCCGAGGCGGCGGCCCTCGACAGGCACGTCCACGCGGGCGTGCGAGTCAAAGAGGGTGCGTGTGCCCAAACGAACGGCGCCGCGGCTGGGCGTGAGGAGGCCCAGGATCAGCGCCAGCGTGGACGACTTCCCGGCGCCGTTCACGCCCGTCAACACCACGGGTCCCTCGGTCTCGAAGCGGACGTCGAGCTGAAGAGCGCCGAGCTGCGCCTCGACGTGTACGGAGAGCAGCGTGGTCACGGGCGCGCGCTCCGGTGGGAGGTGGTTGACCGCGGTGTGAGGGCCTTCACCGCGAGGAGCAGGAGCAGCGCGACCCCGATGAGCACCACCGCGAGCGCGCGCGCGGCCTGCCAGTCGGACTCGAGCGCGGTGTAGATCGCGAGCGGGAGCGTCTGGGTCTCGCCGACGAGGTTGCCCGCGAACATCAGGGTGGCGCCGAACTCGCCGAGCGCGCGCGCCCAGGCGAGCGCCGCGGCCGCCAGGAGGGCAGGGCGGGCGATCGGCACGGCGACCTGGAGCAGGAGCGCCAGCGGCGAAGCGCCGAAGACCCGAGATAGCGCCAGGACCTCGGCGGGGACCTGCCGAAACGCGCTGGAGGCCCCTTGGATGTAGAGCGGCGCCGCCACGAAGACCTGCGCTAGGATTACGGCCACCGTGGAGAACGCCGGGGTCCAGCTCTCGGGGAAGAGCCACCCGGCCAGGACGCCTCGGCGGCCGAACGCGAGCAACAGCGCCACGCCCGCCACGGCGGGGGGGAGCACCATCGGGAGCTGCACCGCGGCCTCGAGCACCCGGGCGCCGCGGGAGGTGCTGGTAGCGAGGAGCCAGGCCAGCGGTGTACCCAGGAGCAGCACCAGCACGAGCGCGACGGACGAGGTCCAGAGGCTGAGACGCAGCGCCGGGAGAATCGTCGGGTGGCTCATGCCGTCGAGCCAGTCGGGCGTAGCGACCACCAGGAGCACGGGGAGGAGCAGGAACACCGCGAGGAGGCCGCCCACGACAGCGAGGAGGAGCCGCTGGTTCACCGGAGCGTCACGGCGCCGCGGGGTGCATCCCGCGCCGGCGCAGCACCTCGTGGGCCCCGCGGAGGGCGCTGAGGAGCTCGGCGGCCAGAGGCGGCGCGTCACGGACGATCGCTACGGCAGACACCACGCGCTCGGCGAGCTCGGGCGGCACGCGCACGGTGCGCACCGGGGCGTCGATCGTGTCGGAGGCGTACACGATCCCAGCGTCTACCTCTCCGAGCCGAATGCGGCTCAGGACCTGTCTGACGTTGAGGTCCCGCGTGACCACGCGGGCGAGGACGCGCGCCCGAAACCCCGCGCCGTGCACTGTCTCGGCGCGGAGGAGGAGCGCCTCGGCGTGGCGGCCCGCGGGGACCTCCGTCGCGGCGAGGGCCAGCCGCTCGACCGTGGCGAGGCCCGCGAGGTCGGTGATCCGCGCGTCGTCCGGCGGGGTGGCGATGACGAGCTCGTTCTCGGCCAACGGCAGGGGCGCGCCGGTGAGGCCCGCCGCGAAGAGGGCCTCGAGCGGCGCCGCGTCTGCCAGGGCCACGACGTGGGCGTGGGCCCCGTGCTCCAGCTGCGCGCGCAGCTCCTGCGAGCCGGCGGTGCGCAGGGTGACGGTGACGCCGGGGTGCGCCGCCTCGAACTCGCGGGCCACCTCGTACGCCACGTCGCCCAGCGACGAGGCGGCGAAGACGATGAGCTCTGTGGGGTCGTTCGAGCGGCACCCGGCCAACGCGAGGACCGCCAGCGCGGCGCGCAGGACGGACGCGGTCAAGCGTTCGCTGCCCCCTGGGGAGCTGTGCGTGCGCCCTTCGGCAGCCCCACCCACGCGTACAGGGCGAAGGCGAGCGCGAACCCGCCGAACCACGAGTAGGTGTAGGACGTATGTAGGATCTCGGGAACGGCGTCGTGCGCGACGAGGCCCGCCGCGGCGAGGAAGCCGGGCACGTTCGGGAGCACAGAGACCAGCAGGATCGCCATGGCCCGCCAGTTCACCCCAGAGCCGCCGAACGCGTACTCGCCGTCCTCCCGGTAGAGCGCGTCAACGTCCAGCCGGCGCTTGCGACAGATGAAGTAGTCGGCGATCAGGATGCCGCCGATGGGCCCGAGGAGGGCCGAGTAGCCGATGAGCCAGGTGAACAGGTAGCTGCCCGCCGTAGCCAGGAGCTTCCAAGGCATCATCAGCGCGCCCAGCACGCCCGTGATGATGCCGCCCGTTCGGAACGAGATGTACTTCGGGGCGAGGTTGGCGAAGTCGTTGGCGGGGGAGACGACGTTGGCGGCGATGTTCGTGGTGAGCGTGGCGATGGAGAGCGCGAACATCGTGATTCCCAGCACCAGCGGGTTGTCGAAGCGCCCGATCAGGCTGACCGGGTCCCAAGGGGCGTCGGCCGACGTGAGTACGTCCGGTAGCGCCACCACACCGGCCGCCGTGGCGACCACGCCGATGAACGAGTAGAAGGCCATCGTGGGCGGGAGCCCGATGCTCTGCCCGAGGAGCTGGTCGCGCTGCGAGCGGGCGAAGCGCGTGAAGTCAGGGATATTGAGGGACAGCGTGGCCCAGTACCCAACCATGGCCGTGAGCGCCGGGAGCACCACGGCCCAGAAGTAGCTCTTGGCCGGGGCGGGAGCGGGGGGCGGTGCGCCCGGCTCCCTCCGCGGCAAGACCTTCGTCTCGGCCATGAGGATGGCGGTGCCCTTGGGCGCTGCGTCGGAGCGAAGCTGAGCGGCCACCTTGAGGACGCTGTCCGCGACCGCGCCGATCGCCGGCACCCGCATCTCGGGTCCCGTGTACGGCCGCCACTCCGCTTTCTCCAGGAGGCCCTTGGCGTCGTCAGCCTGGGTGATCGCCACGCGATACTCGGTGATGTGGCGTGGCTCGCCGTCGATCAACACGGGGGAGATGGTGAGGACGGCCTCTTCGCCCTCCGTGACCGTGGCCGCGAGCGGCGCGCGCCCCAGCTCTCCCGAGTGATCGAGCACGCGCCCGAGGCTGCCGCCGGCCGAGATGCCCCAGACCAAGAGGCCGATCCCGACCGCGATCAGGACAGGTGCCGACCACGCCTCGAGCCAGCGGATCGACTCCATCCCGCGGACGACCAGCCACATGTTGAGCGACCAGAAGATGAAGAAGCACACGAGCTGCGCGGCGTTGAGACCCAAGAAGGCGCCCAGATCCGGGCTCTCCGCGAGCCCCGGCCAAATCGCGAGGCCCAGCTGGTAGATGGCGAGGCCGCCGAACCAGGTCTGGATGCCGAACCAGCCGCACGCGACCAGGGCGCGGAGGAGCGCGGGGACGTTGGCGCCTCGGGTCCCGAACGAGGCGCGCGCCAGCACGGGGAACGGGATGCCGTAGGCCGCTCCGGGGTGGGCGTTCAACGCCATGGGGATGAGCACGATGAGGTTGCCGACGAGGATGATCCCGATGGCGGCGGCCCAGCTGAGGCCCTGCGACAAGAGGCCCGAGGCGAGCGTGTAGGTGGGGACGCAAACGGCCATTCCCACCCAGAGGGCCGCGATGTGCCAGAGGTTCCACGTGCGCTGGTCAGGGCGTGTGGGTGCGAGGTCCTCGTTATAGAGCGACGACGAGCGATTCTCTTGTTCCATCCTGCGTGTGTCGGTCGAGCCACGGTCGTTGTCAAACTCGCGGCCGGGCTGGATAGTCCGCCGCATGTCGCGTCTCCTCGTGTTGGGCCTCCTGATCCCTGCCCTCGCTTCCGCCGATCCGCCGTGGCCGCGCGCGCTCTGCCACTCCGGGGGAGGCGCTGCGCCCGTTCAGGCCGACAAGGAGTCGGGGCTGCAGCCGTGCGAGGCCTATCTCGCGGGCAGGTACCCGGACCTCAGAGCAGAGGAGTCCGTGGTCTTCGCGGTGCTCGGTGACATGGGCACCGGCTCGGCGGAGCAACATCAGGTGGCCGGGGCGCTCGCGGCGGCTTGCAGCGAAGCGCGGTGCCGGTTCGTCATCACGGTGGGCGACAACCTCTACGACGGACCTGAGCGCGTCGACGATCCGCGCTTCATCACCTGGTTTCGGAAGCCGTACGCGGCGCTGGACATGCCGGTGTGGCTGTCGCTCGGCAACCACGACTGGTACGGCGACCCCGCGATGGAGATCGAATACACCGACGTCGCCAAGCGGATGTCGCGAGGGCCGTACTGGTTCATGCCCGCGCCCATGTACACGGTGCCGGGTCTCCCGCCCTGGCTAGACCTCGTCGCCGTGGACACCTACTCGATTCACAAGGGCTACGCCGAGGGCGTGAACGCCCAGCGCACGTGGCTCGAGCGGGGCTTGCCTCAGAGCGCCGCGGCGAAGGCGCGGTGGACTCTGGTCTTCGGCCACCACCCGCACCGGTCGAGCGGCGCCCATGGGGACGACGAAGCCGTGGGCGCCTTCTTCGCACCTTGGCTCAAGCCCGGGGTGATCGACGCGTTCTTCTTCGGCCACGACCACCACCAGGAGCACTTCGCGGGGCAGACGGCGGAGATCTTCATCCAGGGCGCCGGCGCCCAGGTGCGCACGATGCGCTTCGACGCAGACGGTCGCCGCTGCGCGTCCCCGGCGTCGCGGGACTGCGCGCGCTGGAAGGCGCTGCAGCTGGGCTTCTCGATCGTGACGGTGACGCGCGACGCTTTGCGCGTGGACTTTCGCGCCGTGGGACCGGGGGCGGCTGCGCCCGTGGCCTACTCGTGGACGGGCCGCCGCTGAACGCGAGCGGCGACGGCTCTGCAGAGATCCTCCACCGCGACGTCCGGAGGGAGCGGACCCGGGTGCTCGGCGTCGCAGGGTCCCAGGAGCACCTCGCTCCCTGCGGGAAGCGCACCCAAGTCGGTGAGCCGCTTCGCGAGCCGTGCGCCCGGGAGTAACGGGAGCTGCTCGTCGAGCACCGCGGCCTCGAAGCGGCGGACCGGGCCGAGCTCAGCGGACAACAGCGCCTCTGCGGGCGAGGTGAACCGCGAGACCGAATAGCCCGCGCGCCTCAGGATGCTCGCGGTGGCTGCGCAGGGCACTTCATCGTGCCTGACCACCAGCACGCGCTGGCCTTGACCCCGGGGTAAGAACGCAACGTCTGGGCTGTGGCTGGGCGCCGGCGGGTCGATGAGTGGGAGCGCGACGGAGAAAGAGGAGCCGCTTCCGGGCTGGGTCTCGAGCGTGACCCGGCCCCCGAGGCGCTCCACGACAGCGCGGACCGTGGTGAGTCCGAGGCCGTGGCCATGCGGTTTCAGCGTGAAGTCGGGGTACATCACGGCCCGCGCCGTGACGGGATCCATGCCGGGTCCCGAGTCGCGAACGGTGAGGACCGCCCACCGGGGCGTGGTGTCCAACTGGCAGGTGCCGAGGCTCACGGTGCCCATGCCGCCCACTGCGTCGCGGGCGTTCAGGACGAGGTTCAGCACCACCTGCGCCAGCTCACCTGGGTCAGCCATCACGGTGGGGGCCCCGGGGTCCAACGCCGTAGTGAGCCTCACCCCTTCTGGTATGAGGCGGCGGATGATCCGCACGGTGTCCGCGACCGCGACGTTGAGGGAGATGGGCTGCGGCGGGAGCACACGCCGGCTCGCGAGGCCCAGCATCTTCCGGGTGAGCCGCGCACCCAGCTCGGCGGCGCTCCGGATCTCGTCGATGCCTTCGCGAAGACCGGGATCCTCGGTCTCTTCCAGCAGGGCGGCCGCCGTAGTCAGCACAACTGCGAGGACGTTGTTGAAGTCGTGCGCGACCCCGCTCGCGATGCGGCCGATGGTATCGATTCGTTGCGCGTGGCTCGCCTCCGCGCGGGCGATCTCCAGCTCGGCGCTTCGCTGGGCCGCCTCCGTGACGTCGCGCAGGATGCTGATCCAGTAGAGCAGCTCACCGTTTCGCGTTCGGACGGGGTTCACATGCTGTTCCAGCAGGAACTCCCGGCCGTCCTTGCGGTAAGCCCACGTGGTGCCCGAGAAGGGCTTTCCCGCCGCGAGGCAGATCCTCAGGGCCTCGACGACCTCTGGCTCGGTCCGCGGTCCCCAGAGGAGCCGCGGGGACACACCCACCACCTCCTCCGCGGCGTAGCCCGAGATCCCGCAGAAGGCCTCGTTGACGAAGAGCACCGCGCGCCGGACGGGCGCGAGCGCGGCGTCCGCGATCAGGATCCCGTCTGACGCGTGGTGGATCGCGTCGAGCAGGTGGCTCGGGGTGAGTGGTTGGTTCATGGGGTGGTCCCTAGGGCGTCCGCGACCGCGACGGCGAGGGCCTCTCGGCTCTCCAGGAGCGCCGTTCGGCGTTGGGCAGCCGTGGCGCGTAACCAGTGGGCCCGGAGGACGCTCTGGCGCGCTTCCAGGCGCTCGCCATAACGGAGCGCCACGAAGCCGAGCGCCGGCCCAAGGACGAGCGTGGCCAGCCCCGCCACTGGCCCGACAGAGACGCCTACGACGAGGGCCTCGAGGGAGTAGGTGGCGGCCAACACCGCCAGCCCCAGGAGGAGCTTGACCGTGGAGACCAGGTCCGTGTCGCTGCCTGCTATCCGGAGCGCGATCGGGCGCACGAGCCGATAGGGCGCCCATGCGAGCACGGCGCCGACCGCGGCAAGGGGCCACACGAGCAGCAAGAGGGCCACGGAGCCGAGTGGCGCGATTGGCGGTGGCTCGGCGATGGCGAGGGGATCGCTCACGCCCGCCTGCTCCATGGCACGAACGAGCGAGCGCGCCCTCTCCACCAGGGTCTCGGCCGCGGCCGGATCCTGAGAGTGCAGCCGCTGAAACGCGTCGCGCAGCACTCGCGCCCGAGCGTGACGCGCCGCGAGGTCGTCGCGACAGACGGGATCGGTCCACGCCGCGACCGCGAGAAAGCCGCGCCAGAGCTCCTGGGTATCTGCCTCGAGCAGCACCCCGGAGAGGGCCCTATGGATGTCCTCGGTCAGCGCTTCTGCGGCCGCGAAGTCGGTTCCGTGTTGGCGAGCGAACACTGCGGCGTCTATGGGCTCGCCGAATGTGGCGAGGACGCCCGTGCGGAACACGTCCTTCGACTCGTAGGTGAGGCCCGTCGGGTAGATCGGCAGGCTAACAAGGCCTCGCTCTGCCACCGCCGAGAGCGCGATACGGGCGGCGCCGGTCTTGAGGGGCTTGAGGCTGGGATCGCTGTGGCTCGTGCCCTCTGGGAACAGCGCGATCGAGCCGCCTGCGGCCAACACGTCTCGGCAGGCGGCGAAGGTTCGTTCGTTGTCCTGGGTGTTCTGGCCGTCGCGGGCGCGGTACACGGGGATTCCGCCGAACGCGCCGAGGGTAAAGCGCCCGATCGCGCTCCGAAAGAGCGTGCTCTTGGCTAGGAAGTGGACGTCGCTGCCGAGCGCGAGGCGCACGATCACCGGGTCGAGGAGGCCGTTCGGGTGATTGGCCACGAAGATCCGGGGCCCCGTGGGCGGCCTGCCCCCGGAGAAGACTGCGCGAATAGGCGTGTAGAACACGCGCACCAGCGTCAGCAGGAAGTGGAGCAGCAGACGGCTCAAGCGGGGATCCGTCGCCAGCCTGCGAACCAAACCAGCGCCCCAAGCGCCATGGTGACCGGCACCAGCGCCAACGCCAGGCCGAGGTTTCCGGTGGCCGTACTGATCAGCCCGACGATCGGCGGCGAGATCGCGTCTCCGAAGAGGTGAATGGCCAGGATCGAGAACGCGGCTGCGCGCACCCGGAGGGTGGAGGGCACGGCGTTGACGATGATCGCGTTGACGGGCGCGTTGTAGGCCCACAGAAAGACCTGGGCGAGGGCGATGAGGGCCGCGATGGTCCACGTCCCGGTGGCGCGCAACGCGAGCACCGCGAAACCAGCCGCGAGCGCCAGGGTGACGGCGGAGACGGCGAGATAGGGGTTTCTGGTGCGGCCCCGGAGCCAGTCACCCAGCCAGCCGCCGAGGACAGTGCCGCCGATTCCCCCGATCACGGTGGCTCCACCGACGACCGTGCCCGCTTTGTCGAGGGGCATCTCGTGGACACGGTGGAGGTAGGTGGGGAACCAGTCGGCCAGGGCGCCCGCAGCGAACGTGACGAGGACATAGCCGCCTACGGCGTAGACGTACTCGGGGGTTGCGAAGAGGCGTCGGAGGGCGATCGGCCATCCCACAGGCGCCTCGTGGCGGTCGGCGTCGAAGGTCCCACGGCCAGGGTCGGGGACGCGGAGCACCAGGAGGGCCGCCAAGACACCGGGAAAACCCACGGCCATGAACGCGGCGCGCCACCCGTAGAGCTCGCCGAGCCACCCGCCGAGGGCGAAGCCGAGCGCTGAGCCCACCGGGATCGCTACGTAGAAGAGGGTGAGGACCTTGTTGCGCCGCTCGGGCGGGTAATAGTCCGAGAGCAGCGCTGGGCTCAACGTGGCGTACGCCGCTTCGCCGACCCCCACGAAGGCGCGGGCGACGAGGAGCGACCAGAAGCCCGTCGCGAAAGCAGCGAGGGCGGTGGCGAGCGACCAGAGGGCCACGCCGGCGGCGATCACCACGCGGCGGGGATAGCGGTCGGCCAGGGAGCCGAAGATCGGGCTGGCGAGCATGTAGACGATGACGAACGCGGTGAGCGGGTAGCTCGTCTCCTCGTCCGTGAGGCCCAGATCGGTCTTGAGCAGCTCCTTCACCGCGCTCGGGACGTACCTGTCCACGTAGTTCAGGAGGTTCATGGCCGTGAGGATCACGACGGCGCGCCGGGCGCCTTGGGGGATCGCCGTCACCGGCACACGGTACACCGGACCACGGACCTCGTGTACCGTCCCCGCATGCCCAACTTGCTCGCCACCCGACGGGGACGACTCACCGCGTTCTTCTTCCTCTACCTGACGGAGGGGATCCCGCTCGGCTTCACAGCCACGGCCGTGGCTACGTACATGCGGCGCCTCGGGCTCGGTCCCGAGGAGATCGGTGGGTTCGTCGCGTCGCTCTACCTGCCCTGGGCCTTCAAGTGGGTGGTCGGGCCCATCGTGGATGTCATCGCCCCGAATCGCTTCGGGCGCCGTCGGGCGTGGATCGTGGGGGCGCAGGTGCTCATGATCCTGAGCCTCGCCGCAGCCATCCCGGTCGACTTCGTGGCCGAGCTCGGGCTCTTCACCACCCTCATCATGGTCCACAACGCGTTCGGGGCCACACAGGACGTGGCGATCGACGCGCTCGCGTGCGAGGTGCTCGACGAGAAGGAGCGCGGCTTCGCCAACGGGCTCATGTTCGGCGGCGCTTATCTCGGGCAGGCCATTGGCGGCGCCGGGGTGCTCTTCGTGTGCGACGCGCTGTCGGAGAGCCTTGGCGCGGCCGGCGCCCTGCGCGCCAGCTTCGGGTTGGTCATCGCAGTGCTCCTCTGCGTCACGGTCTTCGTGGCCTGGCCGCTGCGGGAGGTGCCGCGGCCGCAGGCGCCCGCCGTGGGCCCCGCGCTCCCCCGGGTCATGGGCGAGCTCTGGAGCTTCGTCCGCCAGGCCGTGGGCTCGTTCTTCAAGTCGCGCGGGGCCGCGGTGGGCGTATTGCTCGCGCTCCTGCCATCGGGCGCGCTGGGCCTGTCGCTCGCGATCGGCTCCAACCTCGCAGTGGAGTTCGGCCTCGGAGACGACGACATCGCCACCGTTGGGCTCTTCAGCAGCGTCCTCGCCGGCGGCTTCTGCGTGCTCGGAGGGAGGCTCTCGGACACCGTTGGCCGTCGCGCCATCCTCACGCTCAGCTACCTGACCATGGCGGGTGTCACCGTTGGGATGGCGTACATCATGTGGCGCCACGGCTGGAACATGCCGCTGCGCAAGGAGGAGCTCGGGAAGGTCGCCGTGCCTGGCGCCCTCGTCACCGCGTACTGGGTGTTGACCCTGGCCTACTCGATACCTCAGGGCCTCGCCTACGGGGTGAAGTCCGCCGTGTTCATGGACGTCACGAATCCCGCGGTGGCGGCGACTCAGTTCACCGCCTACATGGCCCTCTCGAACCTCGCGATCTCGTACAGCGCGAAGTGGATGGGCTGGGCTGCCGAGCGGTGGGGATATCCCCAGACACTGCTCGTCGACGCGGCCATCGGGACGCTCTGCCTCTTGTGTCTGCCATTCATGATGAAGCCCAGTGTCAAGGCGGCCTGACAGGCGCGCCGGGGTGTCGCGGGCGGTCGACAGCTTGCCCGATTCAAGTGGTTGAAGTTACTGAAGGCTCTAGATGGTACGGAGCCTGCTGTGGCCGTGGACCCGGCCCGGGTCTCTGGGCCCCAAGGAGGGACGACGATGCGGAACGGACTCTGGAGCTTCTCGGCGGCGCTGGCATGCGCCTGCACGAACCTGGGATCGAACGATGCGGGGTTGATCCCCGGGGACGCCGTCGCGGGGTCGCCTGACACGTCAGGCGTCACTGAAGAAGACGTGTCTGGCGGTGGCGCCGACGTCGCGCCAGCAGGCGGGGCGCCCACGTGGCACGGCGAGGTTCGCGGGATCATGGCTCGGCACTGCGCCAGCTGCCATGTCGAAGGCGGCCCAGCCCCGTTCGACGCCAGCGACTATGCGGCGACCCTCCCGTGGTCGAGGTCGATCGTGCTGGACCTGGAGGCTGGCGTGATGCCGCCGTTCCTTGCCAGCACCGAGGACTGCCGACACTACCTCGGCGAGAACGTGGTCTCGGCGGCCGACAAGGCTACGGTCGCAGCCTGGGAGGCGGCTGGCTCGCCCGAGGGTGACCCTTCCGACTACGTGGCGCCCGCGCTGCCGGAACCGGTGGACCCGGGGCCGCCGGACTTCGCGCTGCGCACCGACTCGCCCTACACACCCACGGACCCGAGCGGGGACGATCTCCGGTGCATCCTCGTCGGAGACGTGTTCGACGAAGACACCGACATCGAGCGGCTCGTCGTGGTGCCGGACAAGACCGCGATCGTGCATCACGTGATCGTCTTCGAGGTGTCAGGCGCTGCGGCCGACACGCTCGACGCGATGGATGCCGCGGAGCCCGGGACGGGGTACCGGTGCACCTCTGGGCCTGGGGTCCCTGCGCGGAACATCGGGGGCTGGGTGCCCGGCGGGGGCCTCGGCCTCATGCCGGCCGACACAGCGATCCGGATTCCCAAGGGGTCGCGTCTGGTCCTTCAGATGCACTACAACACGCTCTTCGCGCCTGCCGAGGCGGACGCGAGCACCTTGGAGATGTGGCGAACGAAGACCACGCCGAAGTACCTGCTCGACATTCAGGCGCGGGCCCACCCCGGACTGCTGGTCCCCGCAGGGGACGCCGACAGCGTGCAAGAGAAGAGCTTCCCCACGATCAAAGAGGCGCGGGTCGTGGGCGTGCTCGCGCACATGCACAAGCTGGGCAAGGCCATGAAGGTCACGGTTGAGGGCGGGGACGCCTGCGTCATCGACATCCCCCGTTGGGACTTCGACTGGCAGCAGTCGTACCTGTTCCGGACCGAAGAGCCCTTGATCCTGAAGCCGGGCGACACGCTCCACATGGCCTGCACGTTCGACAACTCGGCGGCCAATCAGCCGCTGATCGACGGCGTGCAGGTCGAGCCGATCGACGTCCGCTGGGGGGAGGGCACCCGCGACGAGATGTGCCTCCACTACCTCATGGTGCAGCTGCCCTACACCCCGCCGGCGGGCGCCGGGGGCGGAGACTGTCCGGGCTTCGAGACCTGCTTCGAGGACTGCGTCGGCGGCGGTCACGGCGTGTCGCGCTGCGTGGTGCAGTGCTCGGGGACGAAGGTCTGTCGCGATTGCCTGATCTCGGGGCTCCTGGGCTGCCTCGGGCAGGAGGGCTGCGCCGCCGAGGTGGGTGGGCTTCAGGCGTGCACGAAGGACATCCCGCTCTCGAAGGTGGTGCTGGAGTGCGGTACCGAGCTCAAGGCGCTGGACAAGTGTGGCGCCCCGAAGATCGCCGCGTGTAATGGCACCTGCGGGGTGACGCTCGAGAGCCTGTAGCGCTGCCCTCAGGGGGGAGGCCGCAGCGCCACCACCACGCCCCCAGAAGGGAGGGGGTAGCGCCGCTCGGCGGTCTGGGCCAACCAACCGTCCACCGGCGGCGCAGGAGGGCCCCCAGGCGCCACGTACCACCGCGCGCCGCGTCGACGGAAGTCCTCGAGCTCGGTCGCATCCCAGCGGTCAGAGGGGACCACCCAGCCCGTCGCGTCCGCGAGGTAGAAGACGCGCGGGTCCTCGAAGTTGTTGATTCCGCCCCAGTGGTCCACCCGGCTCTCGACCCGGCTCCTCACGATCACGAGCGTCCCGTCGTTTGGAGGGCGCACCGTGCGCAGCTGCTGTGCCGCTTCGATCTCTGCACTGGCCCAGCCCGCTGCCGCGACCGGGCGCGATTGGAGGGCGACCAGCCACGGTGCCAGCAGCGCCGGCGCCAGCCAGAGCACACGGGAGGCGCGAACGCCCTCCAGGGCCGCCGCAAGCGCGGCTGCGCCAGCCACGATCCCGAGGGCGTGGTAGTGAGACCCGAGCCAGCTCTCGGTCATGTACCGCATGGCGATGACGCCCGTGGCGGCATAGGCCACCCCGAGCCCGGCTGTGGCTGCGTCAAGGGTGCGCCGAAAGGCCGCGACCGCGAGCGCCACGGCGCCGAGGAGGCCTGGGCCGTACGTGAGGCCCACCTCCACGAGCCGGACGTACTGCATCGGCGAGAGCAGCCGGTCGAGCGTAGGGAACTTGCTGTCGCCGCCGCTGATCACACCGAACGTGTTTCCGTGAGTGGCGTGCAGGTGGGCGCCCCAGGCGAGCCATGCGGCCACCGCGCCCAGCTCCAGCGTGCCGAGCGCCCATGGCAGGAGGCGAGTGAGGCGGCCCGGAGCGCTCCAGGCGACCAGAATTCCGCGCGCCGCGGAGATCGCGAGGAGCGTGGGCTTCAGCAGCGCGCCCACGATCAAGAGGGCGCTGGAGGCCGCCGCGTGGCCCGGGTGGTCTGACTCGACCCAGAGGGCCGTAGCCACGAGGCTGGCGACCACGAAGCAGAGCCCGAGCGCGTCCGGTTGAACAGAGACGAGGAAGACGGCCCCCTGGCTCCCGAGGAACAGCGCCTGGGCGGCGAGCGCTGCCGCGGGGCCCCTTCGAGGCGCGAGCCAGGCGAAGATCAGGAGGCCAGTGAGCGCGATTGCCAGCGCAGACACGGCGCGCCCTGCCCACTCCACCTCGCCGGTGACCTTCATGATTACGGCGACGACGGCAGGGAAGAGCGGCAGCTCCGCCTCGACGATCCCGCTCCCATCGCCGCCCCACGCGATCCGGGGGCGCAGGAGGTCGATGCCCTCCCTGTGGAAGATGCGCGCGATGCTCTGCGTGTCGGCTTGGCGCCAGCCGTGCCAGTCGTGGACGAGGGTCTCGGGCGAGATCACCACGAGGTGACACGCCGTGACCCCAACGGCGAGGGTGATGGCAACGAGCCAAGCGCGGCGAATCGGTGACATGTCGTCGACAGACTAGCCCCGCGTGACCTGTCGCGCGACCTTCGTTACCGTGCACCGATGCTGGCAACCCGCGTGATCCCCTGCCTCGAC
>SXOO01000285.1 GCA_005776725.1 Pseudomonadota bacterium
AGCTCGTCGAGCCCGGGCTCGTAGATAGGGATAATCCCCTGCTCGAGCGCTCTGACCTTGGCGGCATCGACGTCGACGCAGGTCACCTGATTTCCAAGCTCGGCGAAACAGGTGCCGGCAACGAGCCCCACATAGCCCGTGCCCATGACCGTGATCTTCAAAGGAACCTCCAGCGCGGTCTCGTGTCCGCCGCAACCACATCGGCGCGCGGCGGGCGGTTGTTTAGTCGCGGCTCGCGCGAATTACAAACGAAAGGCCGGCGACAGCTCGAGCGGCGTGACGGCGATGGCCGTGACCTGCCACGCGCCCCCGATCGGGTTGAGCTCCAAACGAACTGCCGCGAAGCCTTTGTGCGCTCCCAGCCGGGCGCGCAACGAACCGCGGCCAGGCGGGAGGAGCACGAGGTCGAGCTGGGCCACGACCGAAGTCACGGAGAGCCCTTCGCGCAGCTCGCGGCGGAGGACCCGGAGCTCCGACCAGCCGCGATCGTGAAGGACAGGCGCGAGCAGCAACTCCACCTCCCGCGCCGAGCGCGCGCCGAAGGCGTCAGTCGGCAGCTCGCGCGCCAGCGAGGTTGCGTCTCGGGCGGCGACATGGCCGAGGAGGCGGTCGACCACGGGCGCAGCCGCGACCAGCGGCGGGAGCTCGGGTGACGCGCGAGCGCCAGCCCACAGGAGCCCGCCCAGGATCGCGGTGGCCGCGCACGCGTAGAGCAGATGGATTCGGCTCGGACGCTGAAGCGTTGCGACGATCATGGCTTCGCCCCGTTTAGCACGCGGAGACCCCGTAGCGAACGTGAAACCCAGTTCCACATGGCCGCGACTATGTTACCCTCCCGCCGGCTCGCGGAGGTCTTCATGCGCACATCTCGTTCGTGGCTGTCTTGGAAGGTCTGGCTGGTGGCGGCTGCTCTCTCAGCATGCGAGGGGAGCAGCGAGTCGGCCGACGAGGGTGCCGTTGACTCCACCGACGGCGCAGCGGACGCCACGGACAGCGCCGACTCCACCGACAGCGCCGACGGCGGCGACGCCACGGCCGCCGGGGACAGTGCCGACAGCGCCGACGCCACCGACAGCGCCGACGCCACCGACAGCGCCGACGCCACCGACAGCGCCGACGCCACCGACAGCGCAGACGCCACCGACAGCGCAGACGCCACGGACAGCGCAGACGCCACGGACAGCGCAGACGCCACGGACAGCGCAGACGCTACGGACAGCGCTGACGCTACGGACAGCGCTGACGCTACGGACAGCGCTGACGCTACGGACAGCGCTGACGCTACGGACAGCGCTGACGCCACGGACGGCGCGGACGCGACCGATGCCGTGGACGCGACCGATGGCGCCGACGCCACGGATGGCGTGGATGACCCTTGCGCGGTGCTGGACCAGCCTCCGATCGTCCACCCGGTCACCTTCCCGCTGGGCGACACCTTGTTCTTCGGCGGCGACGACTATCTGGCGTTCTGGCCGCTGGGAGCCCCGTGCGAGGTGGTCCTCGCTGCGGTCCCGATGGGGTCCACCGCCACGCTCGCCGGGGCCCCGCTCGCGGGCAACCTGCGGCTCACGCCCGACGTCCCCGGGCTCTACGTCGTGGATGTGGGCCATCACCAGCTCGCCGTCACGGTGGAGGCCGGCGGGGCCACGCCCGACACGTTCCTCAACTACAACTACACGCCGGAGAACCCCGTCGTCGCTGTCGACGCCGACACTCTGGCGGTGGCCACGCCCACGTCGAACGCTGTTCAGCTGGTCGACATCGCGCCGGGCGGCAACCCGACTCTCGGCGCCCTGATCCCGACGGGCTCGTGGCCCACGGCGCTGGCGAGCTGGGGCACCCAGCTCGTGGTGTCGTCTACGGGCCGCGATACGCTCGGCTTCCTCGATCCGGCGCTCGGCCGGGTCACCGACGCCTTCCGTGTGGGCAACGAGCCGACCGGCCTCGTCATCGTGGGAGACATCGCCTACGTCTCGCTCGCCGCGGAGCACCGCGTCGCCAAGGTGAACCTCGCGACCCGCTCGGTGCTGGGCGCCGTGGACGTGGGGCAAGAGCCGCGCGCGCTCATCCTCGACACAGCGGGCAACCGAGTCTTCGCGCTGTCGCTCATCAGCTCGAACGCACATCCCCGCGCGAAGGTGGAGGAGACGCCTGCCCCACGGGACCTCGCGATCATCGACCTCGAGACCTTCACTGTGTCCTTCGGCCCCGAGATCGGGACCATCCTGCGGGGCGGCGCGCTTCTCCCGGGCGGGAACACGCTGGCGGTGGGCCTCACCCACTCGAACAACCTCTTCGCCGAGATCGCCGCGGACTCGCAGCCGCACACGCACGGGCTCGCCTTCGTGGACGTGTCCGGCGACGCGGTCACTGCGGCCAACGTGGTGCAGCTCGACCTCGACACGAACGACGGCTCCGTCGGCCCCGCCGCCAGCCCGATGACCATCCATGCGAACCCCACCGCCGGTCAGCTGTTCGTCACGCTCTCCGCTGGCGGCGCCGTGCTCGTGCTGGACGACCAGACGCACGCCGAGCTCGGGCGCTTCACGACGGGGAACGATCCGCGCGGGCTCGTGCCGATGGCGGGCCGCCTGTGGACCTACGCCTGGCTCGACAATCGCCTGGTCGGTGTGCCGAGCGCGCTCACCCCCACGACGGGCCTCGCGGACGTCGTCTCGGTGGAGGTGGGCAAAGATCCGACGCCGCTCGAGGTTCGGCAGGGGCAGCGGATGTTCAACGACGCCGCTTTCTCCAAGAACCACGACTTCTCCTGCAACAACTGCCACATCGACGGGCTCACCGATGGCCTCGTGTGGAACCTGTTGGTGGACGGCAACGTGAATACGCTGGCGTTCCGCAACGTCGGCGGCACCGGGCCGTTCCTCTGGGGCGGGCAGCTGCCCACGCTGTTCGACTTCTCGCGCGAGGTGCTGAAGCTCGTGGGCGCCGACGCGAGCGGCGAGGAGATGGAGCTCCTCACCACGTACATGCAGTCGGTCACAGCGCCTCCCAACCCGTTCGCGGGGCCCGGCGGTCAGCTGACCGAGCTCGGCCAGATCGGCAAGGTGCTGTTCGAGACCACGGCCGGCTGCGGGGGCTGCCACTCGGGGCCGCTCTTCACGTCGAAGCAGACCGTGGGGGGCAAGACGGAGGGCATGCTCACCGACGTCCCGTCGCTGATCGGGGTGTACGACACCGCGCCGTACGGCCGGCAGGCGTCGTGGGGCACGCTCGAGGAGATGGTGGCTTACGCCGTGGAGTTCACAGAGGCGACGCTCACTGCCGAGGAGCTGGACGCGCTCACGCAGTATGTGCGCGAGGTGCCGGGCGACGCGCTGTATCTCAACAGCGCCTTGCCGCTCAACGGCGACAACCACGTCTTCACCGAGTCGGCCATCGAGCTCGTCTTCTCGCAGGTGCTGACCGCCGGCCAGGAGCACCTGTTCAGCATCACGAGCTCGATCGAGGGCGGGGCGAGCACGCCGGTGCCGGGCGTCTGGACCGTGAGCGGTCGGTATGCGCGCTTCAAGCCGGCGAACCCGGTGCTGCCGATCGATACGTCACACGAGATCACCGTGAAGCCGGGCCTCGTGGCCACGCTGGGACAGAAGCTGCACCAGCCGATCGTCATCGGCTTCAAGACCGGCACGCCCCCGGATGTGGACGTCTCGGGGAAGTGGAGCGGCACCATCACGATCTCGCAGCCGATCTCGGGGAGCCTCTCGGGCGAGCTGGCCTTCCTTCAGTCGAAGGGCGGGAAGGTGGCAGGCGTGATCCTCTCGGTGTTCAACCAGGCCAGCGTGAGCCACATCGAAGGCATCGTGAGCGGCACGACCTTCGTGATGTCGCCGTTCTTGGTCGACAGCGTGATCGGCCCCGTGACCATCGAGGGCGGCACGATCGAGCTGACGGACCTGAACAACGACGGCTTCGCCGACCAGGGGCTCGGCACCGTGTGGGCGCTGGGCTACACGGCTGAGTTCGTGATCGCGCGCACGAGCCTGCCCGAGAGCGACTGACCGTCGCGGGACGGCGCCGACGCGCGGGTCAGTCGAAGACGCCGTGTTGGTACCAGCGCCCCGTGCCCAGATCTCGAAAGACCCAGGCCCGCCGCCCCCACCGATCGGCCACGACCCAGTACTCCCGCGCGGCGGGGGTCTCGTCCCACCACCCTGTGACCAGGCGCTCCGGCCCTGACAGCGCTCCCCCGGGGGGCGCGTCGCCCGAGGCCATGTGGGCCTCCAGCGCTTTGGGCTCGCGGTAGAGCCGTGTGGGTCGGGGCCCGAGCGGCGCCCGAGCCCCGGACGAGGGGCCGACGCCGCGCCCGGAAGCGTCGAGGGAGCCCCCCCCTGGGGGGCGAAGGGTCCACGCGCGCTCCGGGCGGAAGTCTTCGACGAGCACCGGATGGAGCACATCGTCGCCGAGCAGGCTCGCGAGCCGCGCGGCCGTGGCGGCGATGGACTCCCGCGGCTCGGGCTCGGCGAAGAGGTCGAGCTGGCAAGGCGCGATCGGGGCCGCGTCGATGATCGTGAGCGTGAGCCCCAGCACCCCGGCGGGCGGCGGATAGCGGGCCAGCTGCTCGTCGAGGAGGCTCCGGACGAGCGCGCCGTCTTGCGTGGTGAGCCCCATCGACACGTCGAGCGTGTGCCGCCGTGGGGGCGCTTGCGCCGGCATCCCCAGCGCGTCGAGGAAGGCCCCCTCCGGGTCGCCGAACGTCTCGAGCTCGAGCTCGACGAGCATCGCGCGCATGCCGAGCCCCCGCCCGACGAGCCGCCGCATCAGGCGGTCGACCCCGGCCTTGAGCGGAAAGCCGAGCGGCTCCCGCCCCTCGATGGCGCTCTCGAAGGCGAAGCGCTCTGCGAACGTCTGCGGCACCGTCGTGGGGACGAGCACTCCCTCGGCGCCGCGAAGCGCTCGGTGGAGGGCCCCCGCGACGGGCCCGAAGCGACGGTCAATCCCGGAGGGCGACAGCGCGAGGAACGCGCCGATGGTGCGGATCCCCACGACGTGGAGCGCCTCGTAGGCCCGCGGCGGGAGCTGCGCGTCGCGCAGTGGGAGCCGCTCGACGGGCCCCGAGGCGCCGCGCGCGGCGGCGTGGGCCAGCGCCAACGCCGCGGACGGCGTGGTGGCGATCGCCGCGACCGCCTGCAGCCCGAGCGCCCGCACACAGCCGACCAGCGCCGAGACGCTCACCTCCACGCCGTGAACCCGCGCCGTGTCGACCCACACGGCCTCGGACAGCACCTGTCGCCCCCCGTCGCCCGGCAGCTCGAGCTCGGTGGCCACGATCGGGCCGAACGCGTGGAGGGCGTCGGCTACGGCGAGGAGCGCGTCGCCCGGCTGGGCCTCGGTGTCGTCGACCAGCACCAGATCGGGGTAGATGCCTTCGGCGGCGCTGACGGTCATCCCCGCCCGGATCCCGAGCCCCTCGGCGGCGGCGCTGGCTCCCGTGAGGCCGCGCCGTTGCTCACCCGCGCGGCGGAAGAGCCCCAGCGGCACGTCGGCCCCGCCATCGCCGTACCGCTCGCGCAGCACCGTCTGAACGGCGAGGCGGGGCAGGAGCACACACGCGAAGCGAGGGCCGCTCACGCACCACTGAGAGACCGCATGGAGGCGCGGCCACCCGAAGCGGGGATGTGGAGGGGGGAGTCCACCACCGAGCCCGAGGGGCGCCCGTCCCCGAGGAGCACCCGCTGATCCGCTGGGATGATCGAGTGGCGCGACAACACCACGAGCACACCGCCGCTCTCCCGGACGCGCCGCCGGAGACGGTGGTAGAGCGAGAGGCGGAGCGGCTGCACGGATGCAGGCACGTCGACTGCGGCCATGCATACAGCCCCTCCCCGCAGCGACAGCTCGACCGCAGCGAGCCCGGTGGCGAGGTCTGCCGTGCGGACGAGCAGCAGCCGCTCGAGCGGCACCCCGAGCTGGGCCGCGGCCGGGGGGTAGAAGGTGCCCTCGAGGTCGAGCCAGAGCGCAAACCGCCGCGGGCGCCGCCCCAGCACCTGCGCCATGCCCTCGAGGACCCGCGTGGTGCCCCCCTCTCCGGGGAGGCCCACCACCTCCGTGATCGAGCCATCTCGGAGCTCGGCCGCCCTACCCGGCCGAGCCGTGCCCTCCACGACGTCGGCGGCCCCGATCGACTCCACCATGCCCGGGAATCGGCGGCTCAGCGCCGCCGTGAGGGCCTCGACCGCACCACGATCTCGCCCTGTGGACGACGCATCGCCGGGGCGGGTGCTGGGTTCGGGGACGCGGAGGGGAGTGAGCTTCATATCTGAAGCCTGATCATGCGTTCAGTATCAAGCTTCGTCAAGGCCCCTTCGCGCCCGCCTTGACCCCCACTCGCCCCACCCCCTACCGTGTTCCCACGCCCATGAAACCACTACGCCCTGCCCTCCTGGTCCTCGCTGTCCTCCTGCCTGCCTGCAGCGATCCGGCGGAGCCCCCCGTGGATACGCACACCGCGAGCGACGCAGACAGCGCCAGCGACACCTCCACGCCAGACACCCCGGCGCTCCCCAGCGACGACGTCCCCCCACTCGCAGACGCGCCGTCGGAGCCCGCTCCGTTGGTCACCGCGGGCCCGACCGCGCTGCGCCTTGGCCCCGACGGTGCCCTGGAGCTGCTCCGCGACGGACGGGCGCTGCTGCGCCTCACGCCCTCGGACATCGCGATCGGCACCGTCACGGCGCTCGACGAGGTGGCGAACTACGACCCCACCTACTTCGAGCCGGACGTCCCGCTCGCGCACCTCTACACGCCCCCGGCAGGCCTCGAGTGGCACGCCGGCACCCGCTTCGAGGCCTCGGACACCGGGCTCAGCGTGGTCCTCGACGGCGGACGCCGCGTCTCCATCACCGTCACGACCGGTGGTGACGACCGCGTGAGCCTCCAGCTCACGACCTCTCCTGACGGCGCGCCCGCGCCCTACCTGCGCCTCGGCGTGCGGGGTGACGCCGAGGAGGGCTTCTACGGGATGGGCGAGGTCTTCGACGGGCCGGAGCATCGCGGCAAGGTGCGCCCGATGCAGATCGAGCTCTCGATGCTGGACTCGGGCTACAACGAGGTCCACGTGGCCGTTCCGCTCGTGATCGGCACCACCGGGTGGGGCCTCTTCGCCGAGACGTATCGACCGGGCGTCTTCGCGTTCGGCACCCACGCCCCCGACCTCGTCCGAGCCACCTTCGGCCTCGGCGCCGACTGGACCTCGGGGCTCACCGTCCACCTCTACACGGCAGAGACCGCGCTCGACGTCACCCTGCGCTACTACGAGACCACCGGCTTCCCGAAGCTCCCGGCCCCGTGGGCCCTCGGCCCGTGGCTCTGGCGCGACGAGGTGTCGGGCGAGGCGCAGGTCTTGGAGGATCTGAGCACGATCCGCCAGCGCGACCTCGCCGCCTCCGGGTACTGGATCGACCGGCCGTACGCGACCGCGATCAATACGTTCGACTTCGCCGCCGACGACTACCCCGATCCGGGCGCGATGATCGACACCGCCCACGCCCTCGGCTTCCGGATGGCGCTCTGGCACACGCCCTACCTCGACCCCGACGACGACGCCACGGCCGCGGAGCACGCCGCCGCGAAGGCCAAGGGCTACTACCCACCCACCATCGGCGCACAGACCCCCAACTGGGGCGCCACCCTCGACTTCACGAACCCGGACGCGGTCGCGTATTGGCGCGAGCGGCTCGGGGCCTACGAGGCGCTTGGCATCGAGGGCTACAAGCTCGACTACGGCGAGGAGGTCCTGGCCGGCGCGTTCGGCGTGCGGTCGCCGTGGCGCTTCGCCGACGGCTCCGACGAGCTCACGATGCACCGCCGCGCCCAGGCGCTGTACCACGAGGTGTACGCCGACGTGCTCCCCGAGGACGGCGGCTTCCTCCTGGTCCGCGCCGGAGGCTACGGCGACCAGGTCCACGGCCCCATCGTGTGGCCGGGCGACATCGACGCGAGCCTGTCGCTCCACGGCGAGTCCGTCACCGCGCCCTCTGGCGAGAGCTACGTCTCGGTGGGCGGGCTCCCGGCGGCCGTAGCCGCGGGCTCGTCCCTCGGCCTCTCGGGGTACGCGTTCTTCGCGGCCGACACCGGCGGTTATCGCAATGCTCCGCCGTCCAAAGAGACCTATCTCCGCTGGCTGGCTCAGAGCGCGTTCACGCCGGTGATGCAGGTCGGGACCAACACCAACGACCTGCCGTGGGCGTTCGGCAACGACAAGGTGGACGACCCCGACATCGTCGCGCAGTACCAGCGCTACGCGCGGCTCCACTTGCGGCTCTTCCCCTATCTCTGGACCCACGCGAAGGCGCTGGCGACCACGGGCCGCGCGATCCAGCGCCCGCTCGGGTTCGTCTACGCCCTGCCCTTCGCCGCGGATCCGCACCCAGACTTCGTCTACCTCCTGGGCGACGACGTCCTGGTCGCCCCCGCGGTGCGGCCGGGCGTCACTGAAGTGAGCGTGCCGCTCCCGGAGGGCACGTGGACCGACCTCCTCACCGGCGCGATCGTCCAGGGCGGGGCTGATGTCACGCTCCCGGCGCCCCTGGAGCAACTCCCCGTGCTGCTGCGCGCCGGGGCCCTCCTGCCCCTGCTCCGCGACACGATCGACACTCTCGCCCCGGTCGAGTCGCCCGACGTCGACTCCTTCGCCACCTCCCCGGGGCCGCTGTGGGTGGTGTGTACGCCGCCCGAGGCCGACGAAACGCGCACATTCACTCTGTACGACGGCACCGTGCTCACGCTGACCCGCTCAGGCAAGGCGATCACGGTCAGCTCGGACGGGGGCACCGTCTTCGACGTGGACCTCGTCGTGGAGCTGCTCGGACACCGAGAAGCGGCGGTGACTGTGGCGGGTGAGCCCCTCGACGCCGTGCAGGACCTCGCGACCGGCACCCGCGCGACCCTCCCGAAGGGCGCGCGGAGCGTTGTGTTCACGCTCACGAACTGATTCCTCACGCCCGGTCGGCCATGGGGAGGCCGAATCGTCGAAGGCGCCCATCGGACACGCTCCCGCAGAGGCCGAGCGAGCTCATTGCCCGTGCTCGGGCGAACGCTTACGCTGGCGGAGTGAGCTCGCCCGACACAGCCCAAGCAAGGCCCGCCCGGCGCTTCGCCTCGTTCGAGGAGAGCGACGCGGCCGATCGCGAGTACTACCGGTCACTTACGCCTGACCAACGGATGGCGATCGCGGCTGAACTCGAAGCCCGCTACCGGAGGGAACACGGCTATGGCGAACGACGACTTCAGCGAGTGGGTCGAATCGCTCGCCTCGGAGAGGGTTGAGTTCGTCGTGGTCGGTGGGGCACGCGGTGGCCTGGCACGGCCACCCCCGGTACACAGGCAATGTCGACTTCCTCGTAAGGGCCACGCCAGAGAACGCGAAGCGCGTGGTTCGCGCTCTGACGGCGTTCGGATTCGGCTCGCTCGGGGTGACCGAGGCGGACCTCTTGACCGAAGGCCAGGTCATCCAGCTGGGACAACCGCCGAACCGCATCGACGTGCTGACCTCCGTCACCGGCGTCGCGACGGAGGACGTGTTCCGGAACCGAATCCCGGGGCGCCTGAACGGCTACGACGTCCACTACATCTCGCTGCCAGATCTCCTGGCGAACAAGCGGGCGACCGGTCGCGCGAAGGACCTCGCGGACGTGGAAGCGCTGACGAAGTAACGGGAGCGCGAACCGGGTCAGCGCCGTTGCTGCGGTCGACCGGGCGCGCTGCCGGGCACCCTCGCGCCAGCCGCTCAGCCACCCCAGTGGATGAGCGCGATCAGGGCCGCTATCCAGACGAAGAAGAGCACCGCGCGCGCCAGGAGGTGTCCCTGGAGCTTGCGCGGGCGCCGCTCAGCCATCGAGGAGCTTCTCGAGGAGCGGGCGGTCGCCCTGGTACGCCGTGCGCTGCAGGTAGAGCTCGAGGCCGCGCCGGCCGCCGAGCTCCTGGCCGCCGCCCGCGCGTCCGGGCCCGCCGTGGCAGCTGGACGGCAACACGGCGCCGTGGCCGGGCGAGTGCGGCGCGATCTTGGCGCTGCCCACGTTGAGCCGACCGACCCACGGGGCCGCCAGCGGCAGAGCGCGCTCGAGGAACGCCTTGTCGTCCGAGTAGACTGACGCGCACAACCCACCCCGTCCGCGCGCGACGAGCGCCCCGGCGGACTCTGGCGAGCCATCGTAGGGGACCAGCGTGGCCACGGGCCCGAAGACCTCCTCGTGGTGAACCACCCCCACGTCGGCGTTGGGCGCCCGGAAGAGCGTGGGCTCCACGAAGAAGCCCTTGCCCTCGGGCACCTCGAGCGGCTGGCCGCGCCCTCCACCGAGGACGCGTGTGCACGCGCCGTCGAGGCGGAGGATCCCGTCGCTCACGTGCTGCCGTTGCGCCGCGCTCATCACAGGTCCGAGCTTCACGCCGCTACTGCGCGGGTTCCCCATCACAACGGCCGCGAGCCGCGCCGAGAGCTCTCCCTCGACCTCCGCGAGCCGATCGGCGGGCACGAAGATCCGGCGGACGGCGGTGCACTTCTGCCCCGCCTTCTGCGTGATCTCTCGAGCGACCTCGGCCAGGAAGAGGTCGAACGTCTCATCCTCGACCTCGGGCCCCAGCACCGCGGCGTTCACGCTGTCGGCCTCGACGTTGACGCGCACGAACCCGTCCAGCACCGCGGGATGGGCCCGGACCAGGCGCCCCACGCGCGACGAGCCGGTAAACGACACCACGTCGCCGGGTTGGACCGCGTCGAGCAGCCCCTCGGGCTCGGCGAAAGCCACCGACAGCGCGCCCTCGGGCAAGGCGCCGCACTCCACCGCCAGCTGCGTGACCCGGTGGGCCAGGAGCGCGGACGGCAGCGCCGGCTTCGCCAGCACGGGCACGCCTGCGATCAGCGCCGGGCCCAGCTTCTCGAAGAGCCCCCAGACCGGGAAGTTGAACGCGTTGAGGTGGATGGCCACGCCCGGGACGGACGCGAGCGCGTGTTGCCCGACGTACCGCGGCCCCCGCGTGAGCGCCTCGGCCTCACCGTCCAGGATCCCGCGGCGGGCGCCGAGCGCCTTGCCGATCGCCACGTACGCCATGGCCGTGCCGAAGCCGCCGTCGATGTCGAACTTGGCGTCGCCGCGGGTGTTTCCGCCGCTGGCCACGGCCAGCTCGATGAGCGCGTCCCGGTGGACGTGCAGCGCCTTCACCAGGGCCTCGAGCCGCTCCGCGCGCTCCGCGAAGGTCATCGCTCGAAGCGCCGGGCCGCCGACCCGCCGGGCGGAGTCGAGCGCGGCGCTCCAGTCGAGCCCCCCGGTGCTGGCTTCGCCGAGGACCTCCTCCGTCGAGGGGTCGAGGAGGGGGACGACGGGACCGGCGCCACTTACCCAGCGGCCGAGGACGAAACTCTGGAGCGTCACGCGACACCTCCGGGGCGACTCCGCCCCGCATCAAGAAACCAGGGAGCGATCCGTTGAGCGTTGGCCTGTGGGCCCCAAAGCGCGGCAGTCGGGGACAGCGGCGCCGGGCGCTGGGGCGGGGCCCCCCGATCCGGCACTCAGTGGAACAGCACGTACTCGAACTCGCCGGGATTGCCGTTGATGCCCTTCTTCGGGGGCGCGATCCACGACGCGTACTTGCCCGGCTCGTAGACGGGGACCATGCAGGCCTTCACGTACGCCAGATCGGCCGGCGTGGGCAGCCAGCCGCTGAGCCGCGCCGCGAAGGCCTCGGGCGCCATGGGGCTGCCGTCGGGAGCTACGGGCAGGTTCGCCCAGGCGCCCATGCGGCGGTTGAAGCGCGTAGACGGCAGGTACAGGCGCTCGGAGAGGCCAGCCTTCTCGAGGACGCCGTTCCAGCGATCGAGCGCGCGCACGCAGTCCTCCGAGTAGCTGTCTCGGAGCACGAGGTTCATGGCGCGCCGGAGCGGGATGTCGTCGGTGCGCGCGCCGCCGCGGCCATCGGGCACGTCCAGCCCGTAGCTGCCCTCGAGCGCCACGTGATCGGTGATCTTGGAGCTGGTGGACTCCTTGAACCGCCCCTTCAGCCCCTGGGCGAAGTACGTGGCGGCGTTGGAGGAGTCTTCGCCCCCGAAGAGGTCGAGGGAGCTCGAGTACCACTCGTTGATGTACTTCTGGATGATCTCGAGCGGGATCGCCCCGAGCGCCTTCACGTCGCCGCCGGGAGCCACCTTCATGAGCTCGGCGGTGCGCTCCACCACGCGGCCGACGCCGGTATCGCCGACGAAGAGGTGGTGCGCCTCCTCCGTGAGCATGAACTGGGTGCTGCGCGCGAGCGGGTCGAAGCCCGACTCGGCAAGCGCGGCCAGCTGATACTTGCCGTCCCGGTCCGTGAACATGGTGAAGCAGAAGAACGACAGCCAGTCTTCGCACGGCTTGTTGAAGGTCTCGAGGATCCGCGGCGTGTCACGGTGCCCGGAGCGCCGCTGCAGCAGCTCCTCGGCCTCCTCGCGGCCATCGCGCCCGAAGTAGCGGTGCAGGAGGTAGACCATGGCCCGGAGGTGCCGGCCCTCCTCCACGTTGACCTGGAA
>SXOO01000286.1 GCA_005776725.1 Pseudomonadota bacterium
GTCGAGGATGAGCGTGTCGTAACGACGGAGGTCGGGGTCGCCTTGGATCTCGGCCAGCAGGATGCCGTCGGTCATGAACTTCACCCGCGTGGCGGGAGAGCTGCGGTCTTCGAAGCGGATCTGATAGCCCACGGCGTGACCGAGCGACGTGCCGAGCTCGGCGGCGACGCGAGCCGCCACGCTGGTCGCTGCGATCCGGCGGGGCTGCGTCACGCCGATGAGGCCGCGCTCACCCCGGCCCAGCGCGAGGGCAACCTTGGGGAGCTGCGTGGTCTTGCCGCTCCCGGTGGCGCCCGCCACGATCACGACCTGGCGAGACTCCAGCGCATCGGCGATGTCCGCAGCGCGCGCCGAGATCGGCAGCTCCGGTGGGAAGCGGACCTCGAGCGGGCCGGGATCGGCACGCAGGCCGCGTTGTCCAGTCACTACGTCACCTGTTAGTCGGGTGCTGCCGCGCTCAGAGACCGCGCTGCGAGCCCTTGAAGAGGCCGGGAGGGACGTAGAGGTAACAGGCGCTGCCCGAGTAGAGCACGCTGTAGACCGCGCTCTGGTGGGGCACCTCGAGCAGCTCGGGCTTCGGCGGGTCCGCTGCCGGGGGCGGCGCGCCACGGACCCGAGCGCAGGCGGCGGAGAGCTGCGCGGGGGTGGTGACGACCGTCATGTCGCCCGCCGCCAGCAGATGGACGTGGGGTCGCGCCAGCTCCACCAGCACTTGTTCAGCGCTCCCAGTCTCGCGAACCGGCCAGAGGTTGTAGCTGATCCCGTCGCGGCGATAGCCCTGGGCGGTGCTGCGCAGAAACACCACCAGCTCCGTGCGGTCGCGCATCCACTGACGGAGTCGGACGGTGTCGTCCACGCGCATCGAGAAGTGGATCGGCGCAAGTTGCCCCGTGGAGCCCGCGGAGGGGGATCCCCCGCGCAAGACCTCGGTGGGGCGCAGCGTGAGGCTCACGAGGTCCCTGCTCTTGCCGTCTTGCTCCGAGGGCTCGTCCGGTGACACCGCGGTGAGCGTGCCCCGGGCCACCTGCTCGGAGCGCTGGCAGAGCCACTCGACGCTGTCGTGGAGATGGATCTCTGCGCGCGCGCCCGGCGCAAAGCAGGCGAAGATGAGTGCAAAGAGGGCGCAACGCATGACGGGAGGGTGTCGGTGGCCCGGTGGTGCTGTCAATCGGCACATCGTGACGCCGTCGACCGGGGCCCGGACCGGTTCATCCCTCGCGGACGCGCGTTGAAGCAGCGCGAGACGGACGCGCTCGTGCTCTGGAGGCCGGTTTCGCCGCTGAGAGGCGTATCGGAGTGCCGTTCAGGGCGGCGGTTCCGGAGATCGCATCGACCCGCGACGAGTCAGTGACGTCGTTGAGGTTGGGCCCCGCGAGCTTGGCGGCGACCCGAAGCGTGTCGCCGACGACGCCGTGTCCGAAGCCGTGAGGGATCGACACCACCCCCCGCATCACATCCTCCGTTACCTCGGCGGTGGCTTCGATCGAGCCCACGCTGGAGGTGACCCGGACACGCTGCCCGTTGACCACGCCCGCCGCCGCAGCGTCCGTGGGGTGAACCCAGGCAGTCGCGCGGTCTTTGCCCCGAACCAGCGAGGGGACGTTGTGCATCCAGCTGTTGTTGGAGCGGACGTGGCGGCGCCCGATGAGCACGAGCGCGACACTCGAGGCTTCGAGGTCTGCGGCCACGCGCTCGAGGTCGCGGAGGAGCAGCTCGGGAGCCAGGGCGACGCGGCCACCGGCGATGCGCGGGGCGGCTCCCGGCTTCAGCGGGCCGAGGTCGATGCCGTGCGGACTCTGCTTGAGCTTCGCGAGGTTGAGCCCCTTCGAGAGCGGTGAGTAGCGATCGCCGTGCGCCCCGGTGCGGAGCAGGTGATCGATGACGCGATCCGGGTCCAGGCGAATTCCGGCCTTCCAGCCGAGGTGCAGGGTGCGATCGAGGACGGGGATCCCGAACCGGAGGCCGCCGAGCCGCATGCCCAGGGTGTAGAGGATCTCCCACTCCTCGCGGCCGTCAGCGGGCTTCGGGAACACCGGAACCGAGTACTTCACCGTGTTGCGCACGGCGAAGCCGTGGAACAGCAGATCGAAGTGGCCGCGCTCGAGCGCGTGTACGGGCGGGAGGATCACGTGGGCGTGCCGCGTGGTCTCGTTGATGTACGTGTCGATGGCCACGTAGTGATCGAGGGACGCGAGCGCCTTCTCGAGCGCGCCGCTGTCTGGCGCCGAGCGCGCCGGGTTGCCGGCCAGTGTGACCAGCGCCCGCACCTGGCCCTCGCCGGGGGTAGTGATCTCCTCCGCGAGTGCCGCCGTGGGCAGCGCACCCGTGAATTCGGGCAGGCCGCGCACTCGCGACCGCCAGCGGGCATAGCGGTTCACGCCCAGCTTCTTCGCGAGGCCGGAGGGGTCGGCCGCCGGCGACGGGAAGAGCACCCCGCCCCGGCGGTCGAAGTTGCCGGTGATCACGTTGCAGACGTCGATGAGCCAGCTTGCCGTGGTCCCGAACTCGTTCAGGCAGGTCCCGATGCGACCGTAGACGGCGGCCGACTTGGCTGCGGCCAGCTCGCGCGCGAGCCGTCGGATGACGTCCGCGTCCACGCCGCAGCGGGCGGCCACGCGCTCCGGGGGGAAGGCGGCCACGGCTCGCTTCACGTCGTCGAGGCCGTCGGCGATCGCTGACACGCGCTGGCTGTCGACGAGCCCGTCCTGGAACAGCGTGTGGACGATGCCGAGGAGGAACGCCGCGTCCCCGCCGGGCCGGATGAAGTGGTGCTCGGTTGCCCACTCGGCGGTCTCGGTTCGGCGCGGATCCACCAGGACGAGGCGCGCGCCGCGGGCCCGTATGCCCTTCAGGCGACCCCGGACGTCGCCCATCGTGAGGAGGCTCCCGTTGGACGCCGCGGGGTTGGCGCCCAGCATCAGGAGGAAGTCGGTGTGGTCCACGTCAGGTATGGGCACGGCCGTGGCGGCGCCGTACAGCAGCAAGCTGGCGAGCAACCTCGGGTTCGCGTCCAGCGAGTTCGCGTCGTAGAGGTTGCGCGTGCCGAGGCCGCGGGCGAACGCCTGGCTGAGGATCAGCGCGCTGTGGTTATGGACCGTGGGGTTGCCGATGTAGAACGCCACGCCGTTACGACCGTGAGCGCGGCGGGCGGCCTCGAGGCCAGCTACCGCGAAGTCGAGCGCCGCCTCCCACGAGATGGCCTCGAAGCGGCCGTCCGGGCGGCGGCGAAGGGGCACTCGGACGCGGTCGGGGTCGTCGTATTGCTCCCCGATCGCCGCGCCCTTGGGGCACAGATGACCCCGAGAGAACACGTCCGCGTCGTCACCGCGAACGTTCGTGACCCGTCCGCTCTCGGTCGTGATCTCGAGGCCACACATCGCCTCACAGAGGTGACAGGTGCGAAAGTGAACGGCAGGCATACCTGCACGCTAAGCGGGCCCGGCTCCCGGCGCAACGGGTCCCTAGACGCCGCGGCTTCGACCCAGCCCTCAGGCCACTGTGGCCCGCCGTGCCGCGCGTTCGCGGGCCACGTTTTCGCGCGCGAGGCGGTCGTGGAGCGGGTCGAGGCCGAAGTAATACGGGCCGGCGTCGAGCTGCGCGGCGAGCGTATCCAAGAAGGCCAGGCGCCCACGATTGAACGCCTCGGTGCCCAGCGCGGCGTACTCGACGGACACAGCGGCCACGTACCCGTCGTAGCGGCTCGGCCCGAGCCCCAGGATCCCCATGTCGGCGTCGAAGAACGCCCGAAGCAGGGGCGTGGTGGCAGACGAACGCTCGTGCCTCGCCGACCACCGGATCGCGTGCACCACGGCGTCGCGGAACCCGGCCGGCTCGCCCGCCTCGTGCATCCGGCGGTCGCACCACCGGGCACTCTCGCCCTCGTTGTCCCTCGGGTGCACGGACCGGCTGCCGGGCGTCCGATAGACCACGTCGTGGTAGAGCACCACCCAGGCGAGCTGTCGTTGGGTCTCGCCGTCGCCCCGCTGCCGCGCCAGGGAGGCCCGGCCGATCGCCCATGCTTCCGCGAGGTGGCGCGCGGTGTGAAACGCCCGGACGCCGCCGTCCTCACCCACCCCTTCGGCGTAGGCGCGCAGGACCTCGTCGCGGAGCGCGTCCCGTCGCGCCCCCCAACCCGCAACGGCGACGTCACCTGCGATGGCGGCGAACGCCTCCGAGAGCTCGTGGGCCGGGTCCGAGCCCACTACCGGCCGCGGGGGCACGGCGCCCTGGTGGGTCCAGGCCCGATTCAAGACCGACTGGCAGAATGCGTCGCCGTCGCGAAGCGCCGCGCACACGTCACTGACGCCGAGATGCGCCCACTCCCAGTGAATGGCGTTGTACGCGAGCATGGGTCCGGAGAGCCGCTTGCGGTGCTCGGCCACCTCGGCCGGCGCGAAGCCCAGGCGTCCCAGCTGCTCCTCCGTGCGTGCGGCGTCCTCGGGCGTGAACTCCGTGTCCAGGAATGGCTCGCAGAGCAGGGCGACCGCGTCCGCGCGGTCTGTGTGGCGCAAGCGGCCACCCTGTCGGCCCCCCGCGGACTCGCACCAGGCGTCGCGCGTGAAGGCCGGCAGCGCGCAGGTCTCGATGCGCCCGTCGTGGTGCCATACCAGCGGCGGGAAGCCGTCCACCACCTCGCGTACCGAGTCGGCGCGGAGCGCTTCGGTGGAGGTGTGGTGCCGCGTCTTCACGGCGAGGAAGCGGCGAGCGCGTGAAGGGCCTCGCCCTCGATTCGGCAGTCGACCCACTCCGTGGTGAGCTCGGCGCCCAGCCGGCGATAGAAGTCGATCGCGGGCTGGTTCCAGTCCAGCACCTGCCAGTGCACGCGCCAATAGCCTTCCTCCACCGCGCGCCGTGCCAGCCAGCCGAGGAGCGCCTTGCCGTGGCCCCGCCCGCGGAGCTCCGGCCGGACATAGAGGTCCTCGAGGTAGAGCTTCGACCGGGCCTTGAAGGTGGAGAACGAACGAAACCACACGAGGTACCCCACCACCACGTCGCCCTCCCAGGCGAGGGCTGCTTCGGCGTGGGACCCAGCGCCGAAGAGCGCCTGCTCGTAGTCGGCCTCGGTGGCCGTGACGCAGTGAGCCAAGCGCTCGTATTCGGCGAGCTCCAATACCAAACGAAGGAGCAGCGGCACCTCCTCGCGAGAGACCGAGCGGACGACGAGCGGATGGACCACGGGCAACCTCCTCGTCCGAGCCTGCGCCCTCGCGCGGCGGCGATCAACCAGGCCACGGGCCATGCACTCTGGGATACGGGTGCTTCGGGGTCTGTCGCCGGGGTGAAGCGGGCCGCCAAGCCACGTATCCGCGCCCTGCTCGACTCATCTGGATTTCCTGTCTACCGCGAGTCGCTTGCGCCATGATTGCCCGCTCTGAGCCCGCGCCGGTCCGCAGTGCCGTCCGGAGCACCGACGCGACATGACATGAAACGGTCTTTTCCCCTGTCGATGGGACGACCCCGCACTACATCGCAGGCACCCGGGTCAGCGATTCTGGAAGGAAAGCAATGCTTACACGCCGCATGATCACCTCGACCGTAGCCGTCGTCGTCGGCCTCTCGTTCGCGCTGTCCGCTTGTTCGGACGAGGCGTCGTCCACCGCTTCGGAGGCCTCGGACGCAGGCGACACGCCGGGTGGCGCGGCGCCAGACATCGGCGCCTCACCCGAGGTCGCAACAGGCGACACGCAGACGGTTCCGGCGACGGCCGTCGTGGGGGCGTCGGGCGGGGTCCTGGAGCTCGCAAACGGGCTGACGTTGACCGTGCCGGCGGGGGCCCTAGCGGCCGAAGTGGAGCTCGGCGTGGAGTGGAAGCCGGACCCGGCGGGTCTGAGCGCCACGCTCCCGGAAGGACTGGAAGGCGCACTTGGCGGCGTGGTGGTCCTCACACCGCACGGGACGCAGTTCGACTTGCCCATCACGGTCTCCATCCCCACGTCCATCACCGACGGCGACTTCACGCTCCTGCGCCTCGAGGACGAGACCGCCACCGAGTGGACCGTGCACGGACCGGCGCGGCTGGTCGGGTCGGAGATCCAATTCGACGTGCTCGAGTTCAGCGTCTACAGCCCGCTCAAGGTGGCGAACGGCGCGTGCCCGTGCTGGAACTCGGCGGTCATGGAAGCCTTCGCCGCCAAGTACCCGGCGGCAACGACGCTCTTCATCAATTCCCTGGGGCAGGTCCAGACACCTACGGCCCGGCTGTTCACGAGAAACCTCGGTGGCGGGACGTGCGATCGGAAGGGGTTGACTCCCGCGTACGCCAGCATGTCGAAAAACATCAGCGGTCCGGAGCACAGCGCCTGCCTCGCCTTGCTCGCCACCCGATTCCACGCCCAGAGCAAGGCGACCCTTCAGGTCGCGGCCTTCTCGCTGGCGCTCACGGCCGGCCAGAAGCTGAAGGTCGAGCTCACCATCGGCGCCACAGCTCCCCAGGCGCTCACTCTGTCGGACACCGAGCAAATCGTCTGGGCGAGCGGGCTCCACGCGTCCAACACGCCTGTGACCGCGAAGGTGCTGGAGAATCCAGCGGGCCTCGAGTGCACTGGCCCCACCACCCCGTTGAAGATCGGTACTTCGAACCTGGGCGTCGGGTTCACGTGCAAGAAGGCCGCCTCATGCCCCACCGTCGCGGCGGGTCAACCGGCAGCCGGCTCTCTGGCGCTCGTTCCCGCCTCCAAGGTGGACGTCTCGGATACCTTCGAAGGCAACGCGGTCAATACGTCCAAGTGGGACGTGGGCACGTCCGGCAGCACCGACCACACGTTCGTGGTGGAGGGCGGTCGGCTAAAGACGTCCGTGATCGTCGCGGGCTCGCCGACCATCGGCGGGGTCTTCGTGGAGCCGCTCAACGAGCCATGGGCCGTCTCCAACGGTCCTCTCGAGCTGAACCTCGCGTTCTCGCCTCCGCCGGACCTCGCGCCGATGAGGGCGGCTCAGTTCTCCATCCAGGTCTTCGATGAACAGTCCCAGCTGAGCTTCTCGGTTGCAGCCCATGGGGTCGCCGATGCGGGCGGCGACGTCACGTTGGACGGCACCTACGACGTCAGCCTGCAGTTCGGCCAGGCGCAGGATATCAAGTCGGTCACCCTCGGTCCGACCTCCACCGTCACGCTCAAGATGGACCCGGCGACCTTGGTGGCCACGGCGACCGTGAGCGGGCCGGGTCCCTCTGCGGAGCTGAAAGTAACGATGACCTCCCTCTCGAATTACTCGTTCATACTCCAGTTCCAAGGGCAGCTCTTCCCCACCGCCACGGTGCCCGCGGCCTCTTGGGAGATCGACTCGCTGGTGACCAACCTCGTGTTCGACCGTCCCGCGCACGCCGTGATCGCTGCCCCGGGCCTCGCCTTCGGCGGCCTCGACTACACGTTCTCTCCCGTCGCGGGGTCGGCCGCCCTGTGGTTCAGCGCGGCTGCGCCGTCGAACGAGAAGCTCACGTCGTTGAGCGCCACTCCCGTCGAGGTCTCGGTCGACCCCGCAGCGCCCACAGTGATCGCTCGGCTGATGACCCTGACGCTGCAGGGCCAGCCCGCCAAGGTCACGGTGTACTCCACCATGACCGACGACGCTGCGTTCGCGGCAGCGGTCGCCACGGAGTTGGCCAACCTCGGAGGCGCCGACCTCAAGCAGGTTGCCCGCGCGACCGCGTTCACCCGTCAGCCGGACGGCACCTTCAAGTGGGGCCTCACCTGTCCCTGACCGAGGCCCGCCCCACGCGGCGCCGTGGACCAGTGAACCGAGCGCGGGGGTGGTTCGGTGAAGTCGGTGATCTTCTGCTCGCGACTGGCGGTCCGTGAGTACACGGGGAGTGAGGCGGCGATGCCCACCGGCCAACGGGGGCCCGCCTCGGGCAAAGGGGCAGGCAGACGGCCCACACGGGGCGCGAAGAGCCTGAGGAGCGCGGCTCCCGGCCGGAAGGGCACCCCGTAGAGAACCCCGAGCGCAGCCGCCTGCGCAAAGAGAATGTAGAGGAACCACATCCACGTCTGGGACAGGAAGAAGGACGCCGTGAGCACCGCCGCGGCGTTGCCGGCGAAGCCCAGGCGCAGCGCACGCTCGAGCGAAGGTGGCGCGGTCGCGGCGCCCCGCGAGACGCGAAGCGACACGACAAGCGTCCCTACCACCAGGAGCACGAACGGCGTCGTCCCGAACAGCCCGACCTCGGCAAGGCAGAGGACGTAGGAGTTGTGAGCGGTCATCGACTTCTTCTCGAACGGGAGCGCTTCGGCGTATGCCGGAAAGGCCATCCCGAACGTGGACAACCCCATCCCGGTGAGGGGCCTCGCTCGGAACATGCGCATGCCCGCCTTCCAGGCGACAAGGCGCCCCTGCGCGGACTCGTCGACTCCTCCGCCCGCGGTCGTGGCACGTCCCTTGAGCCCCACGGCGGCCATGCCAAGTACCAGCACGGCCACCAGCGAGACGCGGGCCGCGCGGCTTTTGAAACGGTGCCGCATGAGGACGAAGACTCCGGCGCCGAGGCCCAAGAACCCGCCTCGAGACTGCGTAGAGACGATGCCTGCAAGAACGAGCACCAGCAGCAGCCCCAGACCGAAGCGCCGCAGGCCGCGGGTCTCGAGGGTGGCCGCGATCAGGAATGGCGCCCCCATGAGCAGCACTAACGCGGTGTCGTTCGGGTCGCCGTGCATACCCACGCCCGCGGCCCGCGTGCCCTCGATCAGCGCGGTCCCCGTGGACTTGGCCCAGAGCGTGTAGGCGGCGATGAAGCCCGTGAGTCCGGAGAGCACCAGCTGGAATTGGAGGGCGCGGCGGGGCGAGTCCAAGAGGTGCACGATGAGGAAGAACAACAACAGGATCTTCACGAACACGTCGGTGAACACCGCGTCGCTGAGCGCGCGGCCGATTCCCACCTGCCCCGAGACCCAGACGGCCACCGCCAGCCACACCATGAGCACGTTGAAGGACGTGGGCGCGGGCTGGACACGGCGGAGGAAGAGGCGGGACAGCACGAAGTAGCCCACCGCGCCCAACATCGAGAGCTTGCCCAGCTTTAGCGCCTCGAGCGCCGGGAACAGCTCAGCCGGGCGCACGAAGAGGACCGCCAGGAACCCCACGAGCATCGCGAAGGGTGACGACACGAGCCAGGCTCCGAGCGCGAGGGCGAGCAGCGCCACCACGGGGAATACCGGCGATTTGGCGACGAAGAACCACCCAGAAGAGGCTGCCAACGCCACGAGCCCCGCCACGATTCCCCACTTGAGGAGCCGCTCGAGGCGCCGAGGGGCGGAGGGTGGGCTGTAGCTGGGCTCGAACACGGGTCCTCGGGTGCGCGGGTACACAACCCAATCGAACCAAACGCGGTGCGCCTGAAGCCGCGAACGCTCAGCGAGGCGGGAGTCTTGCGCGCGCGCCTTTCGCGAGACGGCGGCGGAGCGCTCGCAGCCCCAGCGCGAGCGCCGCGGCCGCGGCGCAGACCCCCCAGCGGTCTGTCGCGCCACTCACGCCGCAACCAGAGGTGCCGCCGGTGGGCGAGGGCCCGTCAATGTCCGGGGGGGCAGCGACGTTCGGATCCTCGTCTGTGACGGCGACCGGATCGCGGCGCGCCTCCTCGGGCTCCTCCGGTGGCTCCTCCGGCGGCTTCGTCCGCGGGACAACGGCGGCGACGGGCGACGGCGCGAGCTGCCGCGGCGCCACGTCGAAGCCCGGCGAAGGACAGCGGATCGCCGCGCCGTCGAACAACAGCGTGAAGCGTGTGCCGGGTGACGGCGCCGCTGGCATCTGAACCGGGAAGGCCAGCGTGACCGTCTCGCCCGGGGCGACCCACTGGTCCACCACCACCGCGGCGTCGAACGCGCTCCAGTCGTCCGTGCGGAGCGGGCTGGCCGCCCCTCCCAGCTCCACCCCTTGTAGCCACGCGCGGCCGGGCGGCCATGGCGCGTGGCCCACGTTCTGGAAACGCGCCCAGACCTCGGCGTCTTCGCCGGACGCCAGGGCCTCCGGCGCCGAGAGGTCCACGAGCTCGGCAGCGTAGCGTGCGGGGGGCACTCCCACCTCGGAGGCCTCCTCGTCAGTGGCGCCGTCGCAGTCGGAGTCACGGTCGTCACAGAGCTCGGGGCTGGGGAACACCGTCTGCGTGCAAGCGAGGCATCCGCTCACGCACAACACGGCGCCGCCGCCACAGTCGCCCAGCAGGCCGGTGTCACACCCGGGAGGACCGGCCGGGTCGGGACCCGCGCACGCGGACCACTCCGGCCACTGACATCCCCCGGTGCAGGCCCGAGTGCGGGAGCCGCAGGTGCAGCAGGCCTCGCTCTGCACGGTGCCCGGCGCGCAAACGCCCTCGCCCTGACACCCGGACCAGCCGCCCCATTGGCAGTCACCGCCGCAGAAGCGTGTCCGCGTGCCGCAGTTGCCGCAGCCGGTGCTCTCGCTGGCGCCCGGCGGGCACTGGCAGTTCACCTCGCAGCTCGTGGATGGCAGACCTGGATACCCGCCCTGGTCCACCCAGCCGCCCCCGGCAGCGCAGCCACCGGAGAACGGGTCCCGGCTGACGCCGGAGGGCGCCCACCCGAAGTGGAGGTGGGGGCCGGTCGAGCTGCCAGAGCTCGCGGAGCGCCCGATGAGCTGGCCGCACGACACCTGTTGCCCCACCGAGACCGCGATGGACCCGTTTTGCATGTGGCAATACACGGTGCGGCTGCCGTCGGCGTGCTGGATGCGGACGTGGTTCCCGCACTTCCCGCCGCAGGGGTTCCCGTAGTAGCCCCAGTTGTCACAGCCGTTGAAGGCGGCCACCACGGTCCCAGGCGCGCCGGCCAGCACGTCGGTGCCCATGCCCAGCGGGAAGTCGCTGCCGGTGTGGCCGTCGTAGCACTTCCCGCCGCAGCCCCAGTCGAGGCAGCCCCCAGCGCCGAAGTTGTTGTCGAAGCCATAACCCAGCGCGATCGCGGGGTGGTACGGGCGGCGATAGCGGGTGGCGGAGGCGTCCACAACCGAGAGCGCCGCCACGAGCAGCGCGAGCTGTGCGGAGCGGCCGGTCATGGGGCGGGGAACGGCCGCCAGGCGCCGTGGACGAAGGCGCCCGCGCCTCGCGGCGAGAAGACGGGCGCGCGACCCCCAGGGAGCCGCCGTCGTGCGCCGGTGCCGAGGTGCAGCCACCACGAGCCCTCCGCGTCCTCGAAGAGCAGCTCGTCACCCGCGAGGCGCGTGGGCGAGAAGCTCGCGGCCACGGGCGTGTCCACCGGGAGCGGCAGCTCGCGCACCTCCCCGGCGGCGCCCACAAGGGTCCACCGCGGCGCCCCGGTGCGACCCGACACCAGCACGACGCGGCCGCCCTCGACCGCCGGCGACCACGCTGGCGAGAGGCCGGCGGCCACACGGCCCGAGAGATCCCACAGCTCGTCAGCGGGGTAGCCCTTGAGGAAGACCACGCGGCCGCCAGATGCGGCGACGGAGCCAACGTCCACCGAGGATGCGAGGGCGCGGCCGTTCGCGAGGCGAGCCCCCACCAGCGGGCGCAGCTCGCCCCCCGGCGTAGTGACCAGGAGCCCGTCGGCAGAGAAGATCGCGCTCCCCACGCCGCGGGCCCCGTCTGCCTGCGGGGCATGGGCGTGCCCCTCCTCCAGGGGCGTGAGCGCCCCTTCGGCGAAGACGGCCAGACGAAAGCGCAGGGGTGGATCGGCGTGCTCGGGCAGCTCTCGTGGGAGCTCGCCGACCAGGAGCTCCCACTCGGCGGCGGCAAGGCTGCCAGGCAGCGGCGCGACGAGCCTCGCATCCAACAGATGCCAGCCCAGGCGGTCGCGTGGGCTGGGGGCCCAGCGCAGGTCTGCGGAGGCCCCAACCAACGGCGCCTCCTGCCGTCCCGGGGCAGACCGGACTGGGGCGTCGAAGCCGCCAAGACCGGGGTCTGCCGCGACCAGTGGCGCCTCCAGCCGCCCCGGGGCAAGCGGGACCGGGGTGTCGAAGTCAGGAGGACCGGGGTCTGCCGCAACCAGCGGCGCCTCATGCCGTGCCACCGGCGTCTGCGCGGGCTCCCGAGCGCACGCGGCCGCGAGCAGCAGCGGTCCGACCAGACCGAGGCGCCACGAAGCGAGCCCGTCCCGCGTCATGACCCGTCCTCGCGGGGGATCGCCACCCGTACGAGCGGCGTGACGTTGCCGTCCGCGGCCACGCTCATGAGGTCGAGGTCGCCGTCGCGATCGAGGTCCAGCGCCAACACCACTGCGGTGTCGAGGCTGTCGAAGCCGAGGAAGGGCGTTGCGTCGCCGAAGCGCCCGTCGCCCTTGGCGCGGTAATGGCGGTCCGTGCCCCCGCGGTTCCCGATCACCAGGTCGTCGTGGCCGTCGCCGTCGAGATCCGCGGCCAGCGCCGAAGTCCCATTCGCGCCGTCGACGGGCACGGCGCCCAGGGTCGTGTCGAGGAACTGCCCGTAACCGTCGCCCACGAGCAGCCGGTCCTGGCCTGCAGGCGACACCAGGAACACGTCGCGATCGCCGTCGCTCTCGGCGTCGAGCAGCGCGGCCGCCGAGAAGCCGACTTGCCCGCCAGCGCTGAGCGGCGACGCGACGGGCCCGCCGTAGGAGCGCACGAGCACCGGCGGCTTCGACTGGCGCAGCACCACGGCGTCGGCCGCGCCGTCCCCGTCGACGTCGCCCGCAACCAGCGCGGACGCGTCGTCCCACCGGAAACGCGCGGGCGGGTCGAACGCCGCGACCACCGCGGTCAAGCGGTCGGGGAGCTCCACGACCACATCGTCGAGGTAAAGGCGCCCGGCCAGCTCGGGAGCGCCCGACACCCTCAGCCCCACCGCCGCCAGCGCTGGCGACGGCGCGCCCCAAGCGCTGGTCTCGACGTCCACTTCGGCCCAGTTGGCTGCCGGTACCTCGAGCGCAGGACCCAGCACCCGCGCTCCGTCCGACCCGACCAGGACCGGCTCGACCAGGACCGGGGTCCCGTCGCCACGCACACGAAGGCGCAGGCGCACGGGCCACCCGTCGGCAGCGATGGGCAACGTCGCCACGAGCTCGGGCACGGACAGCACCGCGGTGAGCCGACCGATCCCGCGCCCCAATGGGTCCTGCTCCAGCCGCTCGAAGGCGCAGCCGGGAGCCGCCGGCTCCAGCATCCCCACGGGGAGGGCGGGACCGGCCGCTGAGAGCAGCGCCTCGTCGGCGACGCCGTCCACCCAGCGCCGGAGGGCCACGCCGTCGAGCCCCTCGACCAACGCCAGGAGCGACACACCGGTCTCCGCGCTCACGTCGCCCACCGCCAGCGCGCGGCACGCCCCATCGCGGACCGGCAGCCGCCCTGCCACCGCCAGCCCGGTGGGCGTGGGGCCGAGGCGCAGCTCGGACGCCCCCGTGGTGCACGCCACCACGAAGCCGGTCCCCGTGGATACGACCCCTCGGACCTCGCCGCGTCCCCCCGGTCGGAGCGGCACCTGAGCGCCCGAGGCGGGGTCCACCACGCGGGCGAGCGTGAAGCGCCCGTACGGATCGCCCACGAGCACTCGGAGCCCGTCGTCTGTGGCGAGGACCACGTCGTCCCAGCCGTCGAGGTTGGTGTCGAAGACCACACCCCCGTGGACGGTGCCGCACTCGGGGGCCTGGGCCTGGTCGGGCGGCGCGATGACGAAGCCTCGCGGCATATTGGACGGCCGAACGGCTACGTCGACCCGCTCCTCCGGGATGTCGAGAGGGACGGCATCAGCGGCAGATTCGGTGTCCGCTGAGGCGGAGGTCTCAGCCTCGGACGCCTCGACCGCCTCGGACGCCTCGGACGACTCCAGCGTATCCGAGCGACCGCCCGCGCCACCGCACCCGAGGAGCCAGACCAGGGAGCCGCTCAGGGCGCCTCGCATAGATCCCCCACCCCGTCGTCGTCGCCGTCGAGCTGGCCCGGGTCCGGCACAGCCGGGCACAGGTCACAGGGGTCTCCGAAGCCGTCCCCATCCGCGTCGAGCTGCTGGGGGTCGTAGAGCAGCGGGCAGACGTCGCACGCGTCGGGTGGATCGGGCGCCAGCGTGGCCGCAACGGTCTCGCAAATCACGCCTCTCAGCGCGTCGCACGGGAGGTCGTTCCACCCACCCGGCGTCCACTCCACGCAGTCCTCCAGCCCGCCGGCGTCGTCCGGCTGACTGCTGGCCCACTGCGTGAACGAGGGCGGCTGCCCGTTCGTGGTCAGGAAGGAGCCCTCGGTGACGGTGTCGCGCAGGTCCAGCCAGACGGAGCCCTCGCCTGCGAGGAGCGTGGCCTCGGCGGGGCTCGAGAGCGACAGCAGCTGCGCCCCGCGCCGCTTACAGAATCGCTCGGCGCCGTCCCGGGTCCGCCCGTCGGCGCGACACACCAGGTACGCGGCGCCGGAGACGACCTCGTCCACGCGCTGGCACCCGAGCTCGGCCGCGCAGTCGAGGCAGGCGAAGGGCATGGTGTCGCGGTTCTCCTGCTCGGGGTCGAAGTCGGCGGGGCAGCCGTCGGCGACGGACGGCAGCTGGTCCAGGTCCGGATCGTCGAAGGGCAGCGGCGCCCAGCCGCGGAGCAGCACCGGGCTGGGGCCGGTGGCGCGCGTAACCACGAGGTCGGGGTCTAGATCGCCGTCGGCGTCGAGCACCGCCACGCCCAGCGCCTCGGGCGCCCCAAGGCGCGTGATCACCGCGTCCGAGTAGTCGAAGAGCCGCCCGGCGCCGTCGTTCCGGAGGGCGACTAGGCGCGACGACGTGGCCGCCACGAGATCGTCGGCCCCATCGAGATCTACGTCGGCCCTCAGGAGAGCCGTCGGGTAGGCCCCCGGGAGCGCCACCGAGAGCGAGGTCTCGTCGTAGAAGCGCCCCTTGCCGTCGCCTCGCCAGAGGCCAGGACCCGACCCCCCGAGGAAGAAGATGTCCGGCGCGCCGTCGCCGTGCGCGTCGAGCAGCACCGGGACGGCGGCGGTCTCAGTTGTAGGGGTGTGGCCCACCGGCACCGGGAGGAAGGCGCCCGCGCCATCCCCCCGCAGCACCAGGGGAGGGAGCACGGTGCGACCCACGACCAGGTCAGCCAGCCCATCGCCGTCGAGGTCGCCGAGCGCGACGCCCGTCGCAGGGGTGGCGGCGCTGGTGGACGCGGGCGCCAACGCCAGGCCCAAGGCTGCGTCGCTCAGGAACGCGCGCACCGCGGGGATCGCGCCGCTGGGTTCGATCACCACCACCACGCCGAGACCCGGCCCCAGAGAGCCGCACGCGGCATGGCGAATGTCTGGCAGACCGCCGGCCAGCGGCGCGCCCAGCCCTGCCTCGCTGTGTTCGTGGATGCCGCTGCTCCCGGCGTCGGTGGCGACGAATGGGTCGGCGTCCCCGTCGCCATCGAAGTCGGCCGCGCAGACCGCCACCGCGTTGGCGGCGAGGTCCGTGACACTCACCGTGCGCCAGTGGTCCTTCGAGTCGCGCTCGAGGAGCGTGAGGGTCGGTCCGCCCCAAACAAGCAACCGGGGGCCCGAGGGCGCACTCAGCACCAGGAGATGCTCGCCCGCCGCCAGGTCCAGGGCCCCATCCACCTCGACGAAACGCAGCAGGGGCGGCGGCACACCGCGCACTCTCACAGAGGCCTCGGCGCTCCCGTCGGGCGTCTCCACCCGGAGTGGAAGGAGGCCCCCACGGGAGCTACCCGGGGTCTCCACGGTGAGCGTGTCGCTGCCCAGCGCACCAAGCATGGCGGGCACGCCGTCGAGCGTGACGGCCGTCGCGCCGCTCAGGCGGTGGCCCGTGATCACGAGGGTCTCCCCGCCGCGAAACGACAGCTCTGCGGGCTCCAGCGAGTCGATCCGCGGCCCCGAGCGCGCCGGGACGTCTTCGACAGCCACGTCTTCCGCGTCGGCCGGCCCGGCGGCGTCGCCCGCGATCTCCTCGGTTGGCTGAGTCGCGTCCGCCCCGGGAGAGCGACCCGCCCCGCACCCGAGCACAAAGAAGAGGGCAACCGAGCGTCTCACGAGATCACTCTGCGCCAACCGCGGTCGCCCCCGCAAGCGAGGGAGGCGAGACCCTTGAACCCGGCGCCAGTCCCGGCCAAGCTGCCCGCATGTGCCCCCCGCGTGAACCGGAGTCGGACTTCGAGCTGGAGATGATGGCGTCCGGCGTTCGACCGCTCCGACCCGCCAAGGCGGCCGACGGCCTACTCTCCCCCGGCAAGGAGCGGGAGGCCCACCCGACTCCCGGGGCCGGCCGCGCGGTCCCGCCGCCTTCGACGGAGGCGCGAGCCAAGGGGCCCTCGGACATGCTCTCCGCCGTGAAGGCGCCGGCCCCGGACCCGGAGGCGCGCGCCCACGAAGAGACGCGAGCGCGGCTCGCGGCAGCCGAGGTGCGGCTGTCCCAGCTGCAGGCGCAGCACGCGGAGGCGCAGAAGGAGGCCTCGAGTCAGCTGAGCGCGGTGGAGCGGCGGCTCGCCGAGGCCGAGACCCGGTACGAGGAGGCCCACGCCGAGCGGCAGTCCCTGTCGCGACGCCTGAACGACGGGACCCCGCGCCGCGCCTCGCCGGACGGCGGGTCCGACCCAGAGCACTCGGCGGCCCAGAGACACGGCCGGCGCCCTCGAGCCGCGTTCTACGACCACGACCCAGCGGACCACCCGAGGATCCTGGCCGCCGCCTTGCGAGTGGATCCGAGGGGCTTCATCGCCGCGCTGGAGACCGCCGACACGCTGACCGAGTGGCTCAACACGCACGTCGCCGTGGCCTGCACGGCGCCCACGTGCCGCCCGAAGGCACCGATCGCCCATGTGGAGGTGCCGCCGGAGCGGTGCGAGGTTTGCGGCGGCTCCGACATCCGGAGGGCGTGGACCGAGCTCTGCGCCACCGCGAAGGCTGCTGGGATCACGACCCTGGGGGTGGTCGGGGGCTCTCCCGCTTACCACGAGCAGCTCAGAGACCTTTCCTCCGGGACTCCCGGGCTGAGGTTGCGAGTGGTCGACGGCACCTCGCGTCAGACCCGCAAGGACGCGCAGGCCGTGCAGAACGCAGACGTGGTGGTGATCTGGTGCGCCACCGAGCTGAATCACGCCGTCACCGCGAGCTACCGGCCTGACCGCGGGCGCCTCTTCCACGTGCCCGTCCGCGGCATCGCGCGGATGTTGCGCGAGGTCTCCGCGCGCCTTCGAACGTGAGGCTCGACCTCCGCGGCGGGGCCGGGCTGTCGGTCCTGATGCTCGCCTGGTACGTGCGCCACGGCGTCGTGGTGGCAGATGCCGGGCACGAACCTCCGTCCGTGGCGGCGTGGTCCGCTTATCTCGGGGGCGTGGGGTTGTTCGTGGCCCTGCTCGGCTGGGCCGTGGCGTTCCTGGGGGGGCGCGGCCCGCGCGTGGCCGCCCCGATCGCGGCCGGCGTACTCGGTGCGCTCGTCTACGTCGACACCTGGTCGTACGGGACCTTCGGGGTTCACGCGCTGTCGCCCGCAGTCCTCGCTGCGGCCGGAAACGACGGCGCCGCGCGCGAGCTGGCGTTGCCAGTGCCCTTCCTCGTGGTCACGGCGGTCGTGGCAGTGGGCGCGGCGGCCCTCGCCGCGTGGCTGCGTCGACCCGTGGCGACCGGCCGCCGCCAGCTCTGGCTCCTGACGGTGCCGGGTGCCGCGACGGTGGCTCTGGTCACTGGCCTGCACACCGCGCGCGCGGCGACTGACCAACACCTCTTGGCCGCCCTGCCGCTCCCCGGTTGGCTGACGGACGGGCCGCGGGTGTCGTTGGACGAGACGCGAGTGGAGCTGGGGCCCGCGGAGCTGGTGCGAGGGGAGCGACCGTCTGCCCCCGGAGCTCACGAACTGCCACACCTCGTCCTGATCGTGGCCGAGTCGTTGCGCGCCGACCTCCTCCGACCCGACGCGCTGCCGCGGCTCCACGCCCTGAGCCGCTCCCCGCGCTGTGTCCACTCGTCTCGCCACGTCTCCGGCGGACACACCACCGAGTATGGGGTCTTCACGCTGCTCTACGCGCTCGACCCGTGGCACCTGCCCCCGCTCCGGCGTGACGGGGCGCGCTCCCAGCCGCTCGAGGCCCTGCGCGGTCTGGGGTATCGCCTGGAGGGCGTCTCGGCCTCGGCGCTGCGCCGCTGGAACGGCGCCGGGTTCCTGGTGGACGGCTTCGACCACTACGAAGAGCACCTCGAGACGGGAGGCTGGGAGGACGACGACAGGGTCAGGCGTCGGGCTCTGGAGGTGCTCAGAAGCGCCACCCAGCCCACGCTGTTGTTCGTGTTCCTGAACGGCACCCACCACAACTACCAGTACCCACCGCGCCACGAGCGGCACCTTCCGGTGATCGATCCCGGTTACGACCACTTCCTGAGCGACGACGCCCTGCGCCGCGACGGCGACCGAATCCGCAACCGCTACCTGAACGCCGCCTTGTGGGTGGACGAGGTGGCAGCCGAGATCGCCGCGGCCACCCCCCAGCCCGGTTGGGTCTTCGTCACGGGCGACCACGGCGAGGAGTTCTGGGAGCACGGCCTCCTGGGCCACGCGGCCCCGCGCTTCGTCCGCGAGCGCACCGACGTGCCGCTCGTGGTCTGTGGGATGGACGTCGCCACCCCCGCGCTCTCGAGCCACGTCGACATCATGCCGACCATCCTCGGTCGGCTGGGCGTCGCCAGCGAGGCGTGGGCGTCCGGCAGCTTGCTCGGGACCGCGAACGTCGCCCTGGTCGGCGGCCTCGACTTCCCTTACGGCAACCCGACGATGGCCGTCGCAACGTCCACCGCGACGCACTGGGTCTCGCGGTGCCGCGACGCGCCCCTCCCCTGCCTCGAGTCCTTGCGCTCAGTGTCGCTGGACGACCGGACGCCTGCGCCGCCTCTCCCTGACTTGCGTGCGATCGCCCAGCGCATCAGTCGTTACGGCGTCGGCGCTCAGCCCTGAGCGGGGGCGGCCGACGGAGCATCTGACGCCGCGGGCGAGAGCCTCGAGATCCCACCCGATCTTCGCGAACCCGGGGAACACAGCCAGACATTATTCCTAACAGCATTATCTTGACCTGCATAACTCTTCGCGCCATGCTTCCGGCGTGAGCTTCCTCGACCGCACCGCCGAGCTCGGTCGCCTCGACGGCCTGAACCGAAGCGCGGACGGCGGCCTCGCCGTCGTGTGGGGCCGACGGCGCATCGGCAAGACGCGGCTCCTCCTCGAATGGGTGGAGCGGAACGGCGGCGTCTACTGGATGGCCGATGAGTCCACCGCTCCGGAGCAGCGCCGCTCACTGGCGGAAGCGCTCGCTCTGCGGATTCCGGGTTTCTCCGACGTGGACTACCGGGATTGGCCAACGCTGCTCGCGCGCCTCGCACGGGACGCCGCCGCCGCGCACTTCCGCGGCCCGATCGTCATCGACGAGCTGCCCTACGCGGTCTCGAGCGCGCCTGAGTTGCCTGCCGCGCTTCAACGTTTCGTCGATCACGACGCAAAGTCTGCCGGTCTGACCGTGGCGCTTTCAGGGTCGAGTCAGCGAATGATGCAGGGCCTGGTTCTCGACGCGAGTGCGCCGCTGTGGGGTCGAGCGCGCGAGGTTCTGGTACTCCGCCCGCTGCCGATCGGGTTTCTGGGGCGGGCGCTCGGCCTCACCGATCCGGCTGACATCGTGGCCGCGTGGGCGACCTGGGGCGGCATCCCCCGATACTGGGAGCTGGCGGCTGGCTTGCCCACGCGCGAGGCGGTCCACGACCTCGTGCTCGACCCGATGGGGCCGCTCTTCGATGAGCCGTCCCGGCTGCTCCTCGAAGAGTTCCCGTCCGCCACGGTGCTTCGGCCCTTGCTCGACGCTATCGGCGCGGGTTGCCACCGGGTCTCGGAGATCGGCGGCCGGGTGGGGCAGCCAGCGACGTCGCTCAGCAAGCCGCTCGTGCGCCTCCAAGAGATGGACCTGATCGCCCGCGAGACGCCGTTCGGCGAGCCGCCGCGCTCGACGAAGCGCTCGCTGTACACCATCGCCGATCCGTTCATGCGGCTCTGGTTCTCGGTAGTCGGGCCGCGGCGCTCGGTGCTCATGCAGGTGCCGCGTGACGCCCGGCTCCGCTACTACGACGCGCACGCGCCGCGGCTCCTGGAGATGACCTGGGAGGAGCTCTGCCGCCAGTCCGTCCCGACGCTCGGTGACGTGCTCGGCGGGCATTACGGCGTAGCGCAGCGCTACTGGTCAGGCCAGGAGGCCGAGTGGGACATCGTGGCGGAGCGCCTCGATCAGGAAGGCTCGATGGTCGGCGAGGCCAGGTGGTGGCACACGGCAGGCGCAGGCGACGCCTCGAAGGCCGTCCAGGCGTTGCTCGACCGCCCGCTCCCACCGGGGCTGAGAGGTCCGGTCACCCGGGGGCTCTTCGTGAGGGAGGCGCCGGCCACGCCGGTTCCCAGCTCGATTCGGGTGATCACGGCGGCCGATCTCGTGGCGGCGAGCGTCTGAGCACAAGAAGGTGCAGGTTACGAGCGCCGTAGTTTGACACAGGCTCCGTGCGCACGTAACCTGTGTGGATGAACTTAACCCTGTCTATCGACGAAGCTTTGGCAGAGCGTGCGCGAGCTGTCGCGGCCGGTCGTGGAAAGAGCCTGAATCAGCTCGTTCGCGAGCTGCTCGAGGCCGAGACCGGCATGCACGACGGCGCGGCTCGTGCGCGAGTGCTCGAGGAACTCTGGGCCTCGTCAACCGGGAACTCTGGGGGAGTGCGAATACGACGTGAGGACGCGTACGAGGAACGAGTAGGGTGAGCGACTTCTTCGACTCGAATGTGCTGCTCTACGCGGACGATGCTAGCGCCGGGACGAAGACATCCACCGCACGAGAGCTGCTGCGTGTAGCCATGACCCGGCGAACCGCCGTCATCTCCACGCAAGTTCTCCAGGAGTTCTACGTCAACGCCAGGAAGAAGTTGAAGCTCGACGGCCCTGCGGCGCGGGCTCGGGTGGAGGTGTACTCGACCTTCGAAGTTGTGGCCGTGACACCTGCTCTCATTCTCGCGGCCATCGACCTCAACCGACTCGATTCCATCTCTTTCTGGGACGCGCTCATCATCCGTGCAGCGGAGCACGCGGGATGCGACACGCTCTACTCCGAGGACCTGCAGGCAGGACGACGATTCGGGCCTGTTCGCGTGGTGAATCCGTTCGCATGAATCGGCACCGACGCGGGCCGAGACTGCCAAACCCCAAAGCCCGGATGCATGTGGATGACCGCGTAGATCGCGCGCGCGCCGAGCGCGAACTGCTCACCCACAGAAGCGCTTCACCAGCTCGAACAAGGTAGCGAGCCCCCAGCGGAAGCCGTGGATCGGGATGCGCTCATCGTGCCCGTGGAACATGCTGGCGAACTTCATGTCTGGCGGGAGCCACACCGGGATGAAGCCGTAGCAGGGCATGCCCAGCTCGGCGAACGCGCGGGCGTCGGTGAAGCCCGTGAGCATTTGCGGTACGGGAAAACAGCCCGGGTCGGCCTCGCGGAGCACCTCGAACATGCGGAGCACGATCGGGTGGTCCTTGTCGAAAGTGAGCGCTGGGCCCTTCTGCAGCACCTCGATCGTATAGTCGCCGGGGACGCGCTCCCGGAACTCGCGCACGAAGCCGTCGGGGTCCGTGCCCGGGAGGATCCGGCAGTCGACGGTGAGCCACGCCTCTCCGGGGATCACGTTGGCTTTGGTGCCGCCGTGGCACATCGTGGGAGAGATGGTGTCTTTGAGCAGCGCCTTGAACACCTTGGTGCGCTCGCCGTCCCGCACGAGCTTGTCGAGGATGAAGTCGCTGAGTAGCTCGCTACCGATCCCCTTGAAGACCGTGCCCTTCACCCCGCCGAGCACCTCGGCGATGCCCTCCAGAAAGTCGCGCACCGGTTGAGTGCATCGAAACGGGAAGGGCTGCGACGCCACGCGGTGAACGATGTCGGCGAGCTTGATGATCGCGCCTTCCGAGTGCGGCATGGACCCGTGACCGGGCACCCCCTGAATGGTCAGCCGCATCCAGACGAAGCCCTTCTCGGCAACCTGCACCGGGTAGACGCGGTGACCGTCTACATGGGTCGTGAAACCGCCCACCTCGGTCACCGCGACGGCGCCCCGAATCCAGTCGGGGTGCGCGCGGGCCAGCGCGAGCGAGCCGAGGCCGCAGCCGGCCTCCTCGTCGGCCACGAGGACGACCTTGATGCCGCGCTCGAGGGGAAGCTGGTTGCGCGCGAGGTGCCGCATGATCGCAAGCGCGCTCGCCGCGCCGTTCTTCATGTCGATGGCGCCGCGGCCCCAGCTGCACCCGTCCGCCTCGACCGCCTCGAACGGAGGGTGGGTCCAGTGCGCGGGATCGGCGGGGACCACGTCGAGGTGCGCGGACAGGACGAGCGCGTCGTCCCCAGGCGGACCGTAGCTCGCCACGAGCGAGCGCCGACCGGGCGCGGCATCGAAGACCCGCGCTTCCACCCCGACCTCGGCGAGCCAGGCGACACACGCGTCCGCCGCCAACACCTCGTTCCCCGGAGGATTGGTCGTGTCGATACGAAGCAGGTCTCGGAGCAGCCGCTGCCCGTCATCGAGCAGCGCTACGGGCGCGCCGAACGGGATCGGCGGTCGCGAGGCAGGATCGGCGGGGCTTGTTACTGGCGGTGCGATGGCTTCGGATGCTCGCTCACGACCGGATGCTTGGCAACCGGGACGCGGCGGTGATGCACCCACAGCTGCACCATCCTCGGTGTTGGTAAAGCGCTGAGGCCCCCCAACTCGCGCGCTTGCAAGAACGGACTGTCCGAACGTCACTCATGGCATGCGCGTGCTCACATCACTCCTCATCACCTCTCCCATCGCCGCCGCCGCCCCGCCCACGGCCGAGCTCGTGCGCGATCGCGCCTTGTTTCAAGGCCAGGTCGACGCCATCTTCGGGCGCGAGTCACGTTCGGCGCGGCTCGCGGCGGCTGCATTGAAGACGATGTCCAACGACGCTCGGATGGTGGTGATCAGCGCGTCGTTCGGGCGCTTCGCAACCCTCAGCTCCGAAGAGGACCGCACCGCCATCTTCCTGCGCGCGGACGGCGGCGTGTTCTGCTACAGCGACACGGACTGTCCCCCGGGCGCCGACGAAGACGCCGACGACCCGCGACCCGGCGAAGAGCCGGGGTACCACCTGCAAGTGGACATGGGCGCCCCGGCGTTCATCGGCCAGGGTGAGCTGCTGCTGCTGCCGTTGCCGTCACCCGACGACGTGGGATTGGTGGTCGGCTGGTCGTCGCACGACAGCGCGCGCGGGCGCTACGAGCTGGTGCGCGTGCGTCGCGACGCGGTCCAGCTGGGGCGCCCCCTCGTTCGGGTCGATCGCTTCCAAGACATGGACGGCGATGGGAAGGTCGACGGGATCGTCACGCGCCACGGTGTGGGCAACTTCGGAGAGTCCGGGGGGGCCCGAGACCTGCTCTTTGGCGATGGGCGGGGCCACTTCGTGAGCGATGTCCGCCGCGCGCGGGCGTTCCATAGCGCCGAGCTGGCGTCCGCGCTGGCGGCGCTGGAGGCCCCGGGCGCCTTCGAGGCGCTGGAGGACGAGACGACGAGCTCTCTGGTGGCGCCCGTGCTGAGGGCGTACGGCGTGGCCGCGGTGGGCCGGCTGCCCGCGCGGCGGCTCCGGGCCGCGGCAGACCGTTGGGTTGCAGCCCTGCCGAAGGCGCTGGGGCTCTCTCCGGGCGACGAGGACGAGCGGCTACTCGCAGCCCAGGGTGTGCTGCGTTGCCTCGGGAAGGCCACGCCCACCGTCGCACGTCTGCTCAAGTGCACCAGCCTGCTCGAAGAATGATCGAGGCGGTCGCACGTACCGCCGCACATTCGCTGAGTGGGCGCGATTACCCGGGGACCCACGTCCCATGGAAGCCGTGCGGCACGCGCTGCGGCAATAGCACCCGCGCGACAGGGCCCTTGTCCGGCGCGGAGGCGTCGAGGACGACGAACGCGCTCTTGTCGATGGTGGCGTCGTAGGTGAACGCCACGAGCCAGCCTTCGTCCTCGCCGGCGCCCTCGCTATCGGGCACGAACGTGACCTCGTCGATCGAGTGACCGGCCGGCAGCTGGTAGCGTGACGTCTCTCCAGTCTGTCGGTCGTACTTCTCGACGCGGTCCGCTGGCGCGATGCCTCCTTCGAGCTCGGCCGACCGCGCCGACCCGTAGCCGAAACGGTACGGCACGCCCTGGAAGCGCTCGTCGATGCGCGGGAACTCGGCGTTGGTGTCGTCGATCTGCGCCGCTTTCGCCTCCTTCTTCGCAAGGTCGAGCGTGTAGCGCCACACGTCGCCGCGCGTGTCGAAGTTGCCGGGCCCTTCGACCCACATCTCTGGGTAGCGGATGGCGTCGAGGTGGACGAGGTTCGCGTCCGCGGGGTCGTTCCACGCGTTGAAGGTGTGGAAGATGTAGCAGGGGTCGATGTCTATCCAAACAACCTCGCTCCCTGCAGCGCCGCGCGGCAACAGGCCGATCCGCGCGCCGTTCGCCTCGTCCCAGCGGAAGGGCAGCGCGGAGCCGCCGAGCGCGAGGTTGATGTCGAATATCACGGGCAGGTCGTAGAACAGCGCGTGCGAGGAGGTGAGCTGGAAGTCGTGCATCATCACCGACCTCTTGAGCGCGACGGACTCGCTCCTGACGATGGCGCCCGACGCGTCGGCGACGTGGTACGCGATCGTGGGCTTCAACACGTCGTACCCGAAGAAGTGCAGCTCGCCGGTGGCGGGGTCCAGCTTCGGGTGTGCGGTCATGGGCCCGGCGAGCTTCCCGGCGTAGTCGTGCATCCCGAGGGTGGAGAGATCCGGGAGCGACACTTCGTACGGCAACCCCACCTCGGCGAGGCACAGCGCCTTGCCGCCGTGGACCACGATGCTGGTGTTGGCTTGATGGCGCCGGATCATGTTGAGCGGCGTGGTCTCCTCGCCGGGCTTCGTCAGAATCTCCGTCTGGACGTACCGGTTGCGATACCAGGAGGCCTTGCTGTCCTCGATGCGCAAGCCGTGGACCATCCCGTCCCCGACGAACCAGTGCTCGGACGTGCCGCTCGTTGGGTTGGCGCCGTTGCGCAGGTAGGTGCCCCGCAGGGAGGGAGGGAGCGCGCCCTCGACCACGAGGTCGGTCGCCTCGGTCTCGCCGACGGGCGCGTACCCGCGGCACAGCCACCACGCCTTGTCGCACGCGTCAGGCGGCGCCGCGTCCGGTAGCGCAACGCCGCCATCAGCGACGAGGTTCTTGGAATCCCCGGTGCTGCATCCACCGAGCAAGCGGGAGGAGAGCAGCGAGGCTCCACCGTAACCGAGGAGGTGGAGCATTTGACGACGGTTCATGGGCCGAAACATCGGCGGAACGTAGGGGAGCCGTTGGCCTCCGTCAATCGTAAGCGGCAGGCTCCGGATGGGGGCCGCACCTCAGGTCAACCGCAGAGGAGTACCGAGCCGCTCGTGACGACGATGGGAATGGCGAGCCACTGTGTCGTGGACAGCCGCGCCCATTCACCGCGATCGCGGTCGCCGCGCAGAGGCTCGAGGAGCAGCGAGAAGCCGCCATATGCGAGCATGAATTGTGCGAATCGGCTGGACGACGGGCCGAGCAGCAGCCAAGCGAAGATCGCCAGAGCGGCGGCGATCCAATACACCTGGACCGGGTGGCAGCGCGCGCTATGGGTGGCCGATGACGTGACGAGCCCGAGCCGCAAGTGTTCGAGGTAAGCCGGGCTCCCGGCGATGCTCAGCTCCGGGTAACGGTGTCGCCAGCTCGGGAATCGCATGCCCGGAAGGCGGGACACCGACGACAACGGCCTGCCGAAATCGCAGCCCTTGAGCACACATCCAACACGCCCTAGCGCAAGTCCGAGGGCCATCGACGGCGCGGCTGCGCCCAGGAAGGGGCCGAGCTCACCGCCTACCGCTCGTACCAGCGCGACGGCGCCCAGAGTGCCGCCGAGGTAGCCGCCGACGGCCATCATCCCGCCGTCGAAGGTGAGGAAGCGGCGTCCGCCTTCACGCGGGTTCACTGCTTCGAAGAGGAATCGCCCTCCGAAGATGCCCCCGACGTGGCCTCCCACGATACCCGCCGCCGTCACGTACGCCGGTGATTGGCCGGCGAGCAAGAATGTGAGTGGCCACGAGAGCGCCAGCGCGAGCGCGACCATCGCGGCATAAGACGGAATGGCGAGGGGGCCGATGCGGCAGAGGATCGGGCGCACGTCAGCGCCCGAGCCGATGGCCGGCGAGGTCCTTCGCGAGCAAGGCGAGCTGATCCGTGAAGACGAGGGAGCGGCGAAGGTTGGAAACGACGTCCGAGCCGCTGAAGATTGGCGAGAAACGACCGCCGCGCTCGATGAGCGCGGAGGCCTCGGGCACGACCGATCCTGGCTGGTCGGCCACCTTGGCCACCTCCGCCATGAGGGCGCGGTACTCGATCCAGACGACCTCGGCGAGCGGCCAAGGCAGGGCCAGCAGATCGTGGGCCGTCGCCGCATCGAACTCGGATGCACCCGGCGGCGGCGCGAACTCCGGCGCGAACACGCGGGCCAACATGACCTCTGTGCCGAGCGCCTCGTCGCGCACCGCATCGCCAAGCGGCGGAATGACCAACGCCAGTACAGCCGCCTCCAGGCGTGAGAGGGCCGCGGGCGGTAGCCCCGGGGCGAGCTCCCGCGCCGCCCGGCACACCGGGTTGCCGACTACGGCAGCCGCGACCCGGCCGAAAAACGCGCCGCCCCGCGTGTAGTCCGCGGCCAGTTGGAGCCCGTCCAGAAGCCCGTCCACCGCGCCCTCGACGTCGCCCGATTTCGCCTTTCGGCTCGCCTCCTCGGCGGCGATGCGGCCGAGGCGCAGCCACCCCGCGCGTGGACTGGGAGTCTCCGGGTCCAACAGGGTGAATGGGCTGCCACCATCGGCGGCGAGGGCTCCATCGGCCAGCAGCGCCGTGACTTCCGCTGCCTCCGCGTCGCGCTCGAGGGCGTCCACGGCGCGACGGTAGGCGTCGACGGCACGGCCGGATTTATTCACCAACTGTAAAAAAACAATAACTGAAAAAAATA
>SXOO01000287.1 GCA_005776725.1 Pseudomonadota bacterium
GCCGACGCCGACGCGAACGCTGACGCGAACGCTGACGCCGACGCGAACGCCGACGCCGACGCGAACGCCGACGCCGACGCCGACGCGAACGCCGACGCCGACGCCGACGTTAAAACCCGACTTGGAGTTGGGCGCGGAGGGTGCCGTCGAGCAGCGCGTCGCTGGCGGTGTCGCGGGAGATTACGCCGCCGTCGAGCTGGAGTTTGGCGTCGTGGCCCCAGAAGTAGAAGGAGAAGCCGCCCAGCGCCTCGAGGACGTCGTTGTCGTCTCCGTCCGGCATGAACATGGCGACTCGGAGGGCGGGCTGAAAGCGCTTCGCGACGACGTAGCCCACTTGAGCGTGGAAGCCGAGGCGCGCGAAGGACTGGTCCATCGCGCCCTCGCCGTCTTGCTTGGAAGCGACGTAGACCGCGGCGCTGGCCGAGAACCCGTGGGCCTTGAACAGCGCGTCGAACTCGCCCAGGAACGCGGAGCTCTTCTCGTGCTCCACGTCGAAGTCCGCGATCCCGCTCAGGCCGAGCGCGACTCGCGGCGCCCCGCCCTCGAGATCGGCCTCCGAGTAGCCCTTGATGCCCCCGTAGTTCCACCCGAAGCGCGCCACGACCATGGGGTGGAGCTCGGTGGGCACGTTGGTGAACTTGCCCCCCGAGACCTCTTCCCCGTCGACCGTGCCGGAGAAGACAGGCTTGTCGCCCGTCCCGTTGAAGACCCCGACCACCCACTCGAACACCGGCGAGCGCTCGTAGTCGTTACTGAGCGCCACCCCGAGGTCTCGCCCCGCTCCGAAGTCCTTGTCGGTGCGGGCGCGATCGACGAACTCGAGCTTGCCGGAGGAGGTGATCTGCTGCCGAGAGAACGGTCGCTTCCACTGCCCGGCGCGTACGTGCAGCGTGGACGGGATCACTGCGTAATCCATGTAGGCGTCCCGAAGGTGGACGAAGCCCCCGCCGAACTCGATCTGGAGCGTGTACGTGAGCTCCTTCCCGAACAGGTTGCCCCCTAGCTTGAGGCGCGCCCGCGGTATCGAGAACGCGCCGCGGTGGTCGAGGTCGTCAGTGCCAGAGTCGATGGCCTCCCACGCCCCTCGGAGCTGGATGCGCGCGTTCGCCTCGAGCGAGTACGCCTGGTCGGTGCTTCGTATGAAGAAGCCCTTGTCATAACCGGCGTTCTGGGCTGACGCGACGAGGGGGAGCAGAGTGAGCGAGACGAGAAGGAGACGACCCACCGAAGAACCTCGATACGGCAAGGTGTTTGGTGGGGGCGGCGCACACGAACGCGCAAGGAGTTACTGCCCCCCCCCCACGATTTCGGGCGCGGACTCTGCCCGCAAGTCCAGGGAAAGGCGAGACCGAACCGCACGCTCGCGCCCGCCCTTCCGACCGGCGAGCCCGTGTGCCAAGCTCGAACGAACGCGGACTTGCGGCGGGCGGAACGTGCCGACTGCGAGCCCAAGGAGACCGTGTTGCCCTCGCTGCCGCAGAATCGGGTGCCCCGCTCAGAGAGCTGGCCCCATAGAGCCGACCACTGGGGAGCTGGCCGGTGGCGGGCCCTCATCCTGCTCGCGGCGGCCGTCTTTGCAGCCCCAGCCTGGGGGCTGGAGCGTGACGGGGCGCGGCTGTTGCGCTGTGGCGAGCCCGTACGCCTCCTCGGATATGGTGAGCCGAGCGCGCTCACCGAGTCGCAGTTCAACCTCACGGCCACCCTCGACACCCTCGCGCAGCGGCGCCTCAACCTCATGCGCGTGGCGCTCATCGCGCCGGAGACCCGCGACCTCTCACCCTGGGCGGGAGGGCCGGGGGCCTTCGACCTCTCGACCCACTCACCCGAGCTCTGGGAGCGCCTGGGCATGCTGGTCGAAGCAGCCGAGGCGAGAGGGATCACGGTGCTGGTCGAGCTCTTCGAAGCCGACCCCGAGCGCTGGGCCAGCTCGCCGCTGAACGCCGCCAACAACGTCCAGGGCCGAAACGGGTCGCTCGCCGAGGCCTTCGCGACCTCCGGCCCCAGCTGGGACGAGGTGACCCTGCCCTACGTGCAGAAGGCGTTGGCCACCGTGGCCGGGTACGACAACGTGGTGTTCCTACCCTTCTCCGCGGAGCCGCCAGAGGGGCAAGAGCGCTGGGGCACAGTCCCGGCGCGCGCTTTCGTCGACGCGGTGATGGACGTGATTCGAGAAGCTGGGGGACCGCTCGTGGCCACGGCAGGCCCGCACCCTGAAGCCGATCTGGTCGTGGCGCGGCTCACCTCGGTCGCAGAGGCTGGGGGGTACGAGACGCTCAAGCGCCCGGTGCTGCTCTCGAACGCTGGGGATCCCGCTTCGCGGTCCACGCAGGAGGGCGCCTCTCCGGTGGAGCGACGAGCGGCCGTAGCGGCGCTCCTGGCGCGCGCCTTTCGACACGCCGCGCCCGGCCGAATCCACGTCGACATCTTGGACTACGACGTCCACTGCGAGTCGTGGGGCACGGACGACCACTCCCCCAGGGCCTCGTGTCTTCGGCCGGACGTGCTCGACGTCTTGCGCGACTACTCCCTCGGGAACGCCTGCGCACCGGCGCCGCCCACCCCGCCTGCCGTGTGCCCCGTGGGGCGCGTGGTGGTCGTCGACGATGGGGACCCCGGCTACAGCGAGCCCAACGGCGCGTGGCGTTCGGGCACGGTCGGCAGCGTGCAGGGCGACTACCGGGCCGTCGACGGGGTGGGCGCCGCGCGCTGGCAGCCCGCGCTCCCCGTGAAGGGCACCTATCGGGTGAGCGCGGCGTATCGACCGGGCGCGCTGCGCGGCGTCGCCACGTATCGGGTGGGCACAGTCTCGACCTCTGTGGAACAGGCGGGGAACTCGGATCCGGGCCCCGCTTGGGCTGACCTCGGGCTCCGGGTCCTGGCCCCCGGGGACGACGTGAGCGTCGAGGGGAGCGAAATCGCCGCGGACGCGATGGTCTTTCGCCTCACCAGCTGCGACTCGTGCGTGGCGGCTTGCGCCGGCAAGGCCCCCGGCGCGTCCGACGGCTGCGGAGGCACGTGCGCCGAAGAGTGCCCCCGCGCGCGACCGGGGAGCACCACCCGTTTTGCCCCTGCCCGCGTGGTGCTCGACGCCCGGGACGCGGGCCTCGCCGCCGACCCGCCGGATGGCCGCTTCGCGCTTCCGAGCCTCGAGGGGCTCCGGGCCACCGCGTTCTCCGCTTGCGACCCGCCCGGAGAAGAGCGCGTAGACAGCGTGCGCGTGGAGGTTCGCGCCGACCGCGGCTCGCTCCAGCTGGGCGACCAGAGCGTGTCCGTCGACGCCGAGCTGCCAGAGTGGGTGGGCCTCGAGCTGCCCGCGGGAGCGACCTGGGACACGGTGCGGGCGCTTGAGGTCTCCTTCGTCCCGGCGCCCGGCGCACGCGTGGACTCGTTCCGGGCGCTGGTCAGCGTCACGGGATGCACGCCCGAGGCCACGCGGACGTGCCAGGACGGCGACGCTTACTGGGTCGACACATGTGGCCAACCCGGCGCTTTGGCTGAGATCTGCGACGACCTGGATCCGTGTACCAGCGACAGCTGCGCAGACGGCGCCTGCGTCCACACGCCCTTGACCGCGCCAGGGTGCGGCGCGTGTACTCCGAAGGCCCAGAAGCTCTGCGTGGGCACCACGATCCTCTGGCTCAACTCGTGCGGCGTCGCGACGGAGCAGGTGGCCGCCTGCGACGACGGAGACCCCTGCACAGTGGACGGATGCGCGTCGCTCGTTTGCACCCACGACCCCGCTCCCCTGCCCGAGTGCGGGAACTGCACGCCGTTCGCGGCGCTCGGCTGCGTCGCGGACACCAACGTCTGGCTGGACTCGTGCGGAAACGTCGGTGCCCTGGCGGGCAGCTGCGACGACGGGAACCCTTGCACGATCGATGGCTGCGACGCCCTAGGCGTGGAGTGCGTGCACACCGCGACCGCCGAAGGGCCGTGCGCCGCGTGTCCCCCGGAGCAGGGCCGCGTTTGCTCGGCCGGCGCGGTCCACTGGGCGGACGGCTGCGGCGTGGTGGGGGCGCTCATCGAGGCGTGTGACGACGGGGATCCCTGCACCACGGACGCATGCGACCCCCTGGGAGCGGTTTGCACCCACGCTGCCGCCTCGGGCGCCGGGTGCCCCGAGTGTGGGGGACCCGCCGGCCTCGCTTGTGTGGGCGGCAGCCTCGCCGAGAAGGACGAGTGCGGACACGCGATCCGCGTGCTCACGAACTGCCGAGACGGCCTCCCGTGCACCGTGGACGACTGCAACGCCGCGATCGGGGCGTGCGAGTCGCAGCCGGCCCTCACGCCCGAGTGCGCGACCTGCCCGCCAAAGCAGAGCGAGACCTGCAGTGGGGGCCACGTGTTGTCGGTGGACGGGTGCGGGGTGGTCGCGGGCCTGCAGGAGTTCTGCGACGACGGAGACCCGTGCACGGTGGCGGCCTGCAACCCCACGGTGTCGAAGTGCTTCTACTTCGCCTCCAGCGCCCCCTATTGCCAGGAGTGCACGCCGAGCAGCGACACCGCGTGCTCGGGCGGCGCCGTGGTCCGCCTGGACACCTGCGGCAAGCCGATCGGGCTGCTGGCCACCTGCGTCGATGACGACGACTGCACCCTCGATGGCTGCGACCCCGCCACGGTGTCGTGCACGCATGAGCCGGATCCCGAATGCACTCCCTGTCAGCCGGACGCCTCCTTCGAGTGCCGAAACGGTTCGCTCAGCGCGCGCGACAGCTGCGGCAACCTCACGGGGCTCGTCGACGCGTGCGACGACGGCGATCCGTGCACTGAGGATGGCTGCCCCGACGGCGCCGCGGCGTGTGAGCACCTCCCGAGCTGCCCTGTGTGCGCCCCCAAGGCGGCCGAGGTCTGCTTGGGCGGGGATCGGGTGTGGCTGGACGGGTGCGGGGCCGCTGCGGGGGTGGCCGAGTCGTGCGACGACGGCGAGCCTTGCACGGAGGACGGTTGCGACGCCACCACGGGTCAGTGCGCCCACGCGCCCACCGGCTGCGGGTGTGAGCCAAGCGATCGAGTCGTGTGTCTTCGGGGCGCGCTCGTGGCAGTGGACAGCTGCGGCAACGCGGGCAAGGTCGTCGACTCGTGCGCGGACGGTGATCCGTGCACCGCCGACGGGTGCCGAGACGGCCAGTGCACCCACGAGCCCAGTGGAGCCGCCGAGTGTCGCGCCTGCGCCCCGGCCGCCGCGACCAGCTGCGGCGCGGGCGGCGTGGTCTGGCTCGACGCGTGCGGCGGGCCCGGCGCCGTCGCCCTGCCGTGTGACGACGGCCGCGACTGCACCGTGGACACTTGCAAGGACGTGGCCTGCGGGCACGAGGGCCTCTGCACGGAGGAGGAGCCCTGCCTCACCGCCACTGCGCGCGTCTGCGAGAATGGGAACGTGGTGGAGCGAGGTCCCTGCGGCGAAGCGATCTCGCTGGTGGCGGGGTGTAACGACGACGACCCGTGCACGCTCGACGGCTGCGTGAATGGCCGGTGCGTCCACCACCCGGTAGCCAGCGCCGACTGCGCGGGCGTCGCTGCGGCGCGGCCCTGCAATCTCTCGGCGCGGCTCGAGTGTCGCGATCAGGGCGTGCACTGGGTGAACGCGTGCGGGGAGGCCGTGGGGCTCGTGGAGGTCTGCCAGGACGAAGACGTGTGCACCCAGGACGGGTGTGCGGAAGGCGTCTGCACGTTCGAGCCCATCGAGGACTGCGCTGTGGAGCCGCCGGACGCCGCTCCGGACGTCGTGGCCCCGCCTGACACCGACCGTCCCGACACAGGGGACGCCGAGGCACCGGCCGACGGCGGGGACCTCGTTCAGGGCTTCCTGGTCCCGCCCCCCTCAGGAGACAGCTGCGCCAACAGGGAGCGGCCCCCGAGCGGGGCTGCGACACAGGTCGTCGCGGGCCTCTTGTTTCTGGTCGCGCTTGGCCGGCGTCGAGGACGCGCCGGAGACACCGGACGCGCCTCGACACGCCCCGGAGGGGCCGATTTCAGGTAGGGCGACGCGCCTCGAGCGCGGCCAGGAGGAGGGCCTGCGTCAGCTGAGGGTCGGCCTTGCCCTGTAGCGCCTTCATGATCCGACCGACGAAGAAACCCACGACCTTGGTCTTCCCGGCGTGGAACTGAGCCACCTCGTCGGGTGAAGCTCCCAGCACGTCGGCGATCGCCGCCTCGAGCGCCGCCGAGTCGCTGACCACCTCTCCGACCGCGGCGATCGCTGCCGCGGCGCTCTCCCCCGCCCACAGCCGTGAGAACGCCTCCTTGGCGAGCTTGCTCGAGAGCCGCCCGTCCTGGGTACGCACCACCAGCGCGGCGAGGTCCTGGGGCGCCACGGGGCTGGCGGAGACCGACCGGCCCTCGGTGTTGAGCCGCCCCATGAGCTCGTTAGCCAGCCAGTTGGCAGAGGCCTTGGGCCCGGCCCCCGCGGCGAGCATCGCCTCGAAGAACGCGCTCGTGGCGGAGTCGGCGGTGAGTACCTCGGCGTCGTATTGGGAGAGGCCCAGCGCGTCGACGTAGCGACGCCGTCGCGTGCCGGGAAGCTCTGGGAGCGCGTCGGCCAGCCACTCGGACCGCAGGCGAAGGGGCAGGAGGTCCGGTTCGGGGAAGTAGCGGTAGTCGTGCGCGTCCTCTTTGCCGCGCATCGGGCGCGTGACGCGCTCGTCCCAGAGCCGCGTCTCCTGGATCACCGCCCCGCCCTCCTCGAGCACCTCGCGCTGGCGCGCGACCTCGTAGTCGATGGCCTTCTTCACGAACGTGAAGGAGTTGAGGTTCTTGAGCTCGACGCGGGTGCCGAGCGGGGCGCCCGGACGGCGGAGCGACACGTTGGCGTCGCAGCGGAAGCTGCCCTCCTCGAGGTGCCCGTCCGATACCCCCAGGGTCCGCACGAGGTTGCGGAGCTCCTCGAGGTAAGCGGCGGCTTCATCGGAGCTGCGGAGGGCGGGCTCGCTGACGATCTCGACCAGCGGGGTGCCCGCGCGATTGAGATCCACCTCCGTGAGGCCGTGTCCTCCATGGGTGGACTTGCCCGCGTCCTCCTCGAGGTGGATCCGCGTGAGCGGCACCACGAGACGGACGCCGCGGAGAGAGACCTCCACTTCGCCGCCCTCGCAGAAGGGCCGCTCGTACTGGGTGATCTGATAACCCTTCGGAAGATCTGGGTAAAAGTAGTTCTTCCGCGAGAACACGCTCTCGGGGGGCAAGGTCCCGCCCACCGCGCGTGCGAGGCGCACGGCCAGCCTGACCGCCTCGGCGTTGAGGACGGGCAGCACCCCGGGGTGGCCGAGACATACGGGGCAGGTCTGGCTGTTCGGCGCGGCGCCGAAGCGCGTGGAGCAGCCGCAGAAGAGCTTCGTGGCGGTGAGGAGCTGGCAGTGCACCTCGAGCCCGATGACCACCTCCCAGGACGACGCGGTCATGGCCCACCCCTCTCGAGGATCTCGCCCGCGAGCGCGAGCGTCTCTTCGGCGAACGGCGCTCCCAGGAGCTGAACGCCCACGGGGAGCCCGTCGGCGGCGCCAGTGGGGACGTGCAGCGCGGGCAAGCCGGCAAGGCTGGGTCCGATCGTGAACACGTCCAGCAGGTAGAGCTGCACGGGGTCGGTGAGCTCGCCGAGGCGCGGCGCAGGGCCCGGAACCGTCGGCGCGAGCACCACGTCAACCCCCGCGAGGCACTGGAGGAACGCCGCCCGAACCGCGGCGCGAACGCCCTGGGCGCGGCCGTAGTAGGCGTCTTTGTATCCCGCCGAGAGCGTGAACGTGCCAAGGAGCACACGCCGTCTGACCTCTGGACCGAAGCCGGCCGAGCGGGTGCGCTCGTACATGCCGAGCAGATCGGGGGCGGGGACGCGGGCCCCATAACGGACGCCGTCGTAGCGAGCGAGGTTGGAGGAGGCCTCGGCCGGCGCGAGGACGTAGTAGGCGGCGAGCGCCGCGTCCGGCTCTGGGAGCGCCACGGCTCGTACGTCGGCGCCCGCGGACGCCAGCCGATCCGCGGCGCGGGCCACCGCCTCGCGCACCCCCGGGTGGAGCCCGGCGGCGGCGGCCCAGCCTTCCGCCACTCCCACGCGGAGGCCCTTGATGGAGGCCGGCGCGGACGGGCCGGATCCCAGGGGCCGCTCCCGAGCCGTGGCGTCTCGCGGGTCGGGGCCGCGCATGGCGCGAAACGCCGCCATGGCCTCGGCGACGGTGGGGGCCATCGGGCCGACCGTGTCCAGCGAGGAGGCGTAGGCGACGAGGCCGAAACGGCTGACCGCGCCCCAGGTCGGCTTCAGCCCCACCACGCCGCAGTACGCGGCGGGCTGGCGGATGGAGCCACCGGTATCGCTGCCTAGCGCCAGACGGCAGACGCCGGCCGCGACCGCAGCCGCGGAGCCGCCGCTGGAGCCGCCGGGGATCCGGTCGAGGGCCCGAGGGTTGAGCGTGGGGCCGAAGGCCGAGGCCTCCGTGGAGCTGCCCATGCCGAACTCGTCGAGGTTGGTCTTTCCCAAGATCACGGCGCCCTGAGCCACGAGGCGCTCGACCGCGGTCGCGGTGTGTCCGGGCACGTAGTCGGCAAGTAGCCGCGAGCCCGCCGTGCAGCGGAGGCCGGCCACCGCGAGGTTGTCTTTGACCGCCAGGACGTGGCCCCTCAGCGGCAGCGCGGGGCCCGCGTCGAGGGCCGTGGCCCGCCGTCGGGCGCCGTCGTGATCCACCTCGAGGAAAGCGTGGCACGGGTCGTCGCCCAGGGCCGAGAGCGCGGCCTCGACCGCTGCGAGCGCGGAGCCGCCGTGGGGGGCGCCGCTCACGGCAGCACCTTCGGCACTAGGAACGCCCCATCCTCGGACACCGCGGGCGCCGCGGCCAACAGCTCGGACAGGGGCGCGCTGGGGATCACCACATCCGGGCGCAGCGCCATCGTGGCCTCCTCGGAGCCCACGTCGAGGCGATCGGCCCGATCGAGGGCCGCGAGCAGGTCGAGCACCCGCCCCAGCTCTCCCCGGAGCTGCTCGAGGTCGAGCCCCGCGAGGTCGATGCGGGCGAGGCGCGCCACGTGTCGGAGCGTGGCCTCGTCGATCACGACCGCGCCAGCGTGAGCGCCACCGAGCCCTCGATCGCCTGGCGGATCCGGGCGAGCCCAGCCTCGGACCCGGCCTCACAGCGCACGACCAGCACGGGCTCGGTGTTGGACGCGCGGACCAGCCCCCAGCCGTCGCCCCACACGACGCGCGCACCGTCGATGTCGATCACCGCGCGCACCGAGGGGTCCGCCTTGAACTGAGCCTGCAGCGAAGCCACCACCGAGAACTTCTTCTCGTCGGGGCACTGCAGGCGGATCTCGGGGGTTGAGTAGGTCTGGGGGAGGTCTTCCAGCTGCGCCGAGAGCGGCCGGCTGTCGCGGGCGAGGACCTCGAGCACGCGGCAGGTGGCATAGATGGCGTCGTCGTAACCGAAGTACCTGTGCTTGAAGAAGATATGACCGCTCATCTCGCCCGCGAGGAGCGCGCCCTCCTCCTTCATGCGCGCCTTGATGAGCGAGTGCCCTACCTGGCTCATGATGGCGCGGCCGCCGCGGGCGGTGATGTCGTCGAACAGCGTCTGACTGCACTTCACCTCGCCGACGATCGCCGCGCCGGGCTCCCACTCGAGGAGCTTCCGGGCAAGCAGGATCAGGATCTTGTCGCCGAAGAGCACCTGCCCGCGCTCATCGATGAGGCCGATGCGATCGGCGTCGCCGTCGTAGGCCACGCCCACCGCCGCCCCAACGGTCAAGACGCGCTTCTGGAGCGCCTCGAGGTTGTGCGGCTCGGTGGGATCGGGGTGATGGTTCGGGAAGTTGCCGTCCATCTCGGCGAACATGGGGATCACGTCGAAGCCCAGCTCGGTGAGCAGAGGGATCGCGACCGGGCCGGCCGTGCCATTGCCGCAGTCGACCACGACCTTGATCCGCGTGTGCGGGAACCACAGGCCCTTCTTGACCGTGTCGATGTAGTCGCGGAGCACGGGTCGCTCTCGGTACCCGCCCTGCCCCTCCTCGAAGTCGTCGGCCTCGATCAGGCAGCGAAGATCCTGGATGCGTTCGCCGTGAATCGAGGTCTGGCCCAGGCAGATCTTGAACCCGTTGTATTCCTTGGCGTTGTGGCTGCCGGTGATCATCACACCGCCCTGCACCTCGCGCTCCAGGTGGAACAACGAGAAGTAGACCAGCGGGGTGGGCACGATGCCGATGTCGACCACGGTGATCCCGGTGGACCGAAGGCCGGTGACGAGCGCGGCGTGAAGCTCGGGGCTGTGGGTGCGGCAGTCGCGCCCGACGGAGAGCGTCGTGCGACCCTCGCGGCGCGCGGCCGTGCCGATCGCCTTCCCCAGAAGGCCTGCGAAGCGGGCGTCGATGTCGGGTCCGACCTTGCCGCGTACGTCGTAGGCGCGAAACACCTTGGCGGGGATTTGGCTCACAGAAGCTCCTTCCGTCCGAGGGCCTCGAGCGCCTTCGGGATCTGACCGACATCTTGGGACCGCTCGAGCGGGGCAACCATGACTGCGTCGGGCGTGGCGACCACGGCCAGTCCGCGGAGCCCGATCACCGACACCTGAGGCCCGGACGAGACCACGACACAGCCCTCAGTGTCGCGCACCAGGACGTCGCCGCGCACGAAGTTGGGCTCGTCGCCATCACGAAACTCGAGCAGCGTGCGCCACGAGCCAACATCGCTCCAGCCGATGTCGGCCGGGAGCACCACGATGTTCGGGGTCTCACGCTCCATGATGCCGTAGTCGATGCTGATGGCCTCGGCCAGCTCGAAGCACCGGTCGAGGGCCTCGGCCTCGCCGGGCGTCCCAAGGGCCGCGCGGTAGAGCGCGATGCCCTTCGAGAGCCCTGGGAGGTGTCGATCGACGGCAGCCAGGAGCACGTCGGCGCGCATGAAGAACATGCCGGCGTTCCAGTCATAGTCGCCGGCCTCGAGGTAACGCGCGGCAGTGACCGCGTCGGGCTTCTCCACGAAGGCCGCGACCTCGAACACGCCGGCGCGGTCCTGGATCTGAGGCCCGCGGCGGATATAGCCGTAGCCCGTCTCGGGGTGGTCGGGACGGATGCCCACGGTCGCGATGCGACCCTCGGCAGCGAGCGCGGAGGCCACGGCGAACACGCGACGGAACGCCGCCACGTCCTCGAGGGTTTGGTCCGCGGGGAGCACGGCCATGACCGCCTTCGGGTCCCGGGCTGCCACGCGCGCAGCGGCGAGGGCGATGCAGGGCGCCGTGTTGCGCGCAACCGGCTCGACCACGATCTCCGCCCCGGTGGCCAACGCGGCGATCGGACCCGCGAGGGCCTTCCCGGTGACGATCAGCACGTCGGAGGCCGCCACGGCCGCGGGGGTGACGCGGGCGATGGTCTCGACGAGGAGGGAGCGCTCGGTGAGGAGCGCGAGGAGCTGTTTCGGGCGGGTCTTGCGGCTCAGCGGCCAGAAGCGCGTGCCCGAGCCTCCCGCCATGATGACTGCAACCGTTCGGGGCGAGGTGGACATGGCGGGCGTGCCTACCAGCCGTGTCCCGAGGGGTCAAGGGATCGGTCCCCGCGGCGCGCCGCGTCGGCGGTCGGCAATCTCTGAATAGCTGGTGCAGGGGCGCGTCGAAGGCTCGCTTCCAAGACGCAGGCGCACCTTGCGCCGCCAGGGAGGGAGGATCCACATGTCAAAGACGAAACTCACGGCGCTCCTCGGTGGGACCCTGGTTGCTCTCCAGGTCCTGTCCGGCTGCAACTTCGACGAGTCCGCTGGCAGCGAGCTGAAGTGTGACAGCCAGGGCTGCCAGGTCTGCGAGCGCTTCACTTGCTCCGAGTACAGCTGCGCTTCCGACTTCCAGTGCCCAGACGGCTACGGGTGCAACGGGCTCGGGCAGTGCAAGCCGCTGCCTGCGGGCACGGCTGGAGGAGGAGGTGGAGGAGTAGGATCCGCCGGCGGCGGGGGGGCCCCAACCCACAGCGGCGCGCAGCAATGCCCGGAGGCCGCCTGCCCGGAGGGCCAGCTCTGTGAGTTCGGCGCCTGCGTCGCCGAGGAGGGCGCGGAGCCCATCACCACGGAGTGCACGCTCAACGCTCAGTGTGCGGAGGCCCTGGTGTGCCTCGACGGTCGATGCACGGAGATGCCGGCGCCCCCCACCCCCACGGTGGAGTGCCACGCGGCCGCAGACTGCGGCGCCGGGCACGAGTGCGTCAAAGGCGCGTGCGTGGCCAAGGCCTTCCCGGTGCGCCCGGAGGGGACCTGTCAGTTCGGCCTGGACTGCGGTCAGACCGGGACCTGCCTCAACACGAAGTGCTACTTCACGCCGAAGGACGGCGCCTGTCCGCCGGGCGCGGAGCCCAAGAGCGGCCTCTGCTTGCCAGTGACCGCCGCCGCCGGCGAGTGCGCGCTCAGCGCCGAGTGTGGTGCCGGCGCGATCTGCATCAACGCCACGTGCCGGAGCACCTGCTCTGCGGACGCCGACTGCGTCTCCGGGAACCTCTGCGGCAAGGACGGCCTGTGCCGCCTGGACGACCGCCCGGTCCTCCAGTGCATCGTGACCGACGACTGCGCGGCCAGCGCCTGCGTGGACGGCCGTTGCCTCGACGCGTGTGACGCGGAGGGCAGCTGCAGCGACGCCACCTGCACCTACGGGTTCTGCATGCCCACGGCCAGCTGCTTCGCTAAGACCGACTGCGGCGCTGGCCTCGACTGCATCGACGGCCGTTGCGGCAGCCTCGTGGCGGATCCCGCGCCGGTCGAGTGAGCCCTGAGTGAGGGCCAACTGATGCCCTCACGCGGCCTCGTGCGGCCCTCCCGGCGCCTCGACAGACGCCTCGACAGACGCCTCGACAGACGCCTCGACAGACGCCCAGGCAGACGCCCAGACAGACGCCCAGACAGACGCCGATGTGAGGGCCGTCTGGTAGGCTGAGCGCGTGCGTACCCTACTTCTCCTCGCCGCCCTCGCCTGCTCCCGCCCCGAGCCCGTGCCGGTGACTGCACCGCCCTGCCCGGTGTGCCCGCCCGCAGTCCCATGTCCGTCCTGTCCTGAGCGCTCGGAGACACTGGCGCGGGCATCGGCCGAGCCGCCGGCCACGGCGGTAGTAGCGCCGCCCAATGAGAGTCGAACCGACAAGTCGCTCCGCGGGCGTCACCTCGACGCCTTCGAGTCAGTCCCGGCGGGCGCCGCACTCGTGGTCACCTTGGACGCTGCCGCCTTGTGCCGAAGGGTCCTCGGTGACGGCCCGATCCGGGCCGCGGCGGCCAAGGCCTCCGTGGAGGAGCTGGGCCTGGATCTCACCCGAGCCGAGCTCCTCGTCCTGTGGGTGGATCCCGTGGAGCCGGCCCTGGCAGTGTGGGTTACCGGCGACTTTCCAGGCGCGCTCGCCACACGCGCGGCCGCCCACGAGGACATCGAAGGTGGCAGGGCGCACGTGGTCGCCGAGGGCCTATTGGCGGTCCAACAACCGGGACGCGTCGTCCTCGGGACCCGGAAGGGCGTGGAGCGCTCGCTCGTGAAGGGCCCAACGCTCTTCATGGACGCCACCCTCAACTCGGGCCACCGCGCCGCCGTCGAGCGAATCGACGCGCGGGACGCGCTGATGGTGGCCTCGGTGGTGGTGCCGCCCACAGCGAACGCGGGGCTGCCGATCCAGGGCCTCCGCCAGGGCGCTGGGGTCGTGCGCGAGAACCTGTCGGCGTCGGCCGTGGTCAGCGGCACCCCTGCGGCGCTGAGCGAGCTCTCGCGACGGCTCGCGGCCCTGGCCACGGCCGCGCGCCAGGGGATCGCTCAGGGGTTGGGGGCTCGCTTGGCCTCCGCAGTCATGGGCGCCGTGGAAGACTCCGCCCGCCGGGCTCTCGCGACGCCGCCGAGCGGTGAGGAGCTCCGCCTGAACTTCGGGGGCCTCTCGGGGGAGCTGCTGGTGGCCTGGTGGTTGCTCCCGACCAGCGTGAACTGAGCCAATCGCGGGGGACCACGTCCCCGCCTGCTCCCTCGAAGAAGAGCCCAGCCTCCGTCCATCGAGTCCACGACGTCGAGGTCGCCGAGAACTCCCGACGTGATCCAGATCATCACGGCCAGGTTTTCGGGCTTGACAGTCGCTATTGATACCTATTATCACTAGCGTCGCCAGTGCGGAACGTCTGACTTCCCCGTCGCCGTCGGAGCCTCAACGTGAAGACCTCACTCCCTGCTCTCCTTGTGCTGCTGCCTGCGATCGCGAGCGCGAACCAGCGCCATTACGCATACACGTACGAGACGGCCACGCTGCCCATGGGCGCGGCGGAGATCGAGCCATGGACCACGGTCCGGCTCATGCGCGAGGACTACTACGTCCGCTTCGACCACCGGCTCGAGTTCGAGGTGGGGCTCCTAGACAACTTCCAGGCCGCCTTCTACCTGAACTGGCAGGAGGTCAGCTCGTTGTCCACGGACGACAAGGGGACGAGCAGCATCGTCGGCAGCAGCGCCTTCAAGGGGATCTCGCTCGAGCTCAAGGGCAAGCTGCTGGATCCACAGGCTGACCCCATCGGGCTCGGGCTCTACTTCGAGATCGGTGGCCTTACGAATGAGCTGGAGATCGAGGCCAAGGTGCTCCTCGACAAACACTTCGGCGACTTCGGCGTGGCGTTGAACGCCGTCTACGAGGCGGAGTTCGAGGCCGAGGTGGAGTCCGGGACCGACACCGAGCTCGAGCTGCACGCCCACGAGATCCAGGTTGACCTGGGCTTCGCGTACTTCATCAGCCCGCGCTGGTCGGTCGCCCTGGAGCTGGTGAGCCGCACGGAGCTTGCCAAGAACGAGGCCGACGAGTTCGAGACCGAGTACTCGATCCTCTCGCTGGGGCCCACGGTCGGCTACGCCGGGGAGCGCTTCTGGATCACCGCGTCGATCCTGCCGCAGCTCGCGGCCCTTGCCGGAGCCACCGGCGACTCGCTCCACCACCTGGAGGACAAAGAGCGGCTGGAGCTCCGCCTCCTCATGGGATTCGAGATCTGACGATGCGGGCGCTCCTTCAGCTCCTCGTCGTCGCCGCGCTCAGTGGGTGTGGCGCCGGGCTCGCGCTCCCCACGGAGCAGGACGCCGAACGCGCCCGCGTGCACTACCCGGACGCGTCGCTGGATGGCCTCCTCGAAGGCCGCTCCGCCTACGTGGCGAAGTGCTCTGGCTGCCACCGGCTGATCGCCCCGGCAGCGCTGGACGCCGCCGGCTGGCGCGGGATGGTGGACGACATGCGCGACCGGTCGCACCTCACCCCCGACCAGGAAGCGGCGATTTTGCGTTATCTCGTGGTCATGAGCGAACGAGCCCAAATTCGCACGTGACGGGAGCTCGAAGTTCTGGCACCGTGCCAATCAGCGCCTGAAATGGGCGCCCAGTGAACTGCAAGCCCTCCCTCCTGGAGGAACGAGTAGTCCACCCCCGTACCGGAAATGCCGGACCGGGATTCCTCGGCGGGTCTTTCACCCGCCACACCGACTGCTCGTGCCCGAGGGCCAGCAGCGATAGATCCGAGAGTCAACCATGGGAACCAAGCTCTTCGTCGGCGGCCTCAGCTGGGGCACGACCGATTCTGGCCTCCGCGACGCCTTTTCTCGCTTCGGCGAAGTTACCGAGACCCGCGTGGTCACCGACCGTGAGACGGGCCGTTCGCGCGGCTTCGGCTTCGTCACGTTCTCCCGCGAGGAGGACGCGCGCTCTGCTACGTCCGGCATGGACGGCCAGAACCTCGACGGTCGAACCATTCGCGTGAATGAGGCCGAGGAGCGCGGTGGCCGCGGCGGC
>SXOO01000288.1 GCA_005776725.1 Pseudomonadota bacterium
CCGCCGCTGCTGCCGCCGCCGCCGCACCCGATCAGGCCGGTCAGCGCGAGGGCCTGCCATCCCCGCATTTTCATAGTTTCCTCCGCGCGTTGAACGCGCCGCGTACGAAGCCCCGAAGTGTCGCAGAGCGCCACACGAGGTGCAAACCGAAGAGGGCGAACAACAGGCTGGCCACCGGGGAGCCGAGCGGCCCGGCGGGGTCGCCCGCGCCGTTGTTGTCCGAAGACCGACCGCGGGAGGAGGTCCCTTGGCCGATCGAGCACCCCCCCGACGAACCTGAAGGACCCGGCACCCCCTTCGAGGGGCCGCCGTCTGGCGGCGACGCGGCCGTGTCACCCGACCCTGCTGCGTCCGCCCCGGTGGACTCCCCGGGCTCGACGCCCGTCGGGCCGGCATCCGGCGGGTCGTCCACAGCCGGCTCCTCCGGATTGACCGGGACGCCGTCCACCGGGCCCTCGGTCACGTTGTCCGGGATGTCGTCGCAGTCGTCGTCGAGGCCGTTCGGCGTCTCGGCGGCGCCCGGACCGATCGCTCCGTTCGCGTCGTTGCAGTCTCCCTGGTCCTCTGTGAAGCCGTCGTCGTCGTCGTCGCTGGCGATGGTCGCTTCGTCGATGGCGCCGTCGCAGTCATCGTCCGCCCCGTTCGGCAGCTCGACCGCGCCCGCATGGACCGCCGCGCTCTTGTCGTTGCAGTCCCCCTCGGCCTCGGAGAGCCCGTCGCCGTCGTCATCGCCTTCCACGGTCCCGTCGTCGATCTTCCCGTCGCAGTCGTCGTCCGCCTCGTTCGGCACCTCGAGCGCCTGCGGGTGGATCTCCGCGTCACCGTCGTCGCAATCAGCCGACGCGGGCCAGCCATCGTTGTCGCCGTCGACCTTGCCGGCGCCGGGCTCGAGCTCGTCCGTCAGTCCGTCACAGTCGTTGTCGAGGCCGTCGAGCAGCTCCGGAGCGTCCGGCCCCACCAAGGTGGTGAGGTCGTTGCAGTCGTCCTGGCTCTCGGCGGCTCCGTCACCGTCGTCGTCCACGATGGCGGTGCCTTCGTCGGTGAGCCCATCGCAGTCGTCGTCGGCCCCGTCGGGCGCCTCGGGAGCGCCGGGGTACTGGGTTGCGTCGCCGTCGTCGCAGTCGTTCTGGATCTCGCTGTAGCCGTCGCCGTCGTCGTCCGCGAGCGCCGTGCCGTTGTCGACCTGCCCGTCGCAGTCGTCGTCGAGCCCGTTCGGAAGCTCGGCGAGCTCGGGCGAGATCGCCGGGTTCTTGTCGTTGCAGTCCCCGTCGCTCGACGACACGCCGTCTTCGTCCTCGTCGAGCGTGCTGAGCGCTTCGTCGGTGAGCCCATCACAGTCGTCGTCGACCGCGTTCGACACCTCGGCCGCGTGGGGGCCGACCGATGGCGAAGAGTCGTCGCAGTCGCCGGAGGCGGTGGAGAAGCCAGGACCGGGGCACGCGGCCACCAGGTCCCCGCCCGCGCCGTCGTCGTCGGCATCGACGTACAGCGGGACCAGCATCGCCTCGTCCGTGTCTCCGTTGCAGTTGTCGTCCTTGCCGTTGCACTCCTCGGCGATCCCTGGGTTCGCGGCGTCGTTTTGATCATCGCAGTCGGTGGCGTCGATCACCCACCCGTCCGGAGCCGAGCAACCTGTCTCAGGGGGGCCGGGATCCCCAAAGCCGTCGCCGTCTCCGTCCGGGTAGAACGTCAGGACCGGCAGGTCCTCGTCGATGAGGTCGTCGCAGTCGTCGTCCGCGCCGTTGCAGAGCTCCTGCGCACCGGGGAAGACGTGAGAGGAGCCGTCGTCGCAGTCGCCCTTCTCGAGCACATACCCGGGTTTCGCCGCGCAGCCTGTGATCCACAGCGTGTCCACGCCGACCCCGTCGCCATCGGTGTCGAGCCAGTACGTGTGCTTCGGGAGGCCGTCATCCGCCTTGGCGTCGCAGTCGTCGTCTTTGCCGTTGCAGAGCTCGGGGGCGGCCGGGTGGACGAAGGGCGCGGTGTCGTCGCAGTCGGTGGACGTGGCGACGTAGCCCGAGGGCGGCGCGCAGGCCAAGACGCTCACGGCGGGGTCGCCGTGGCCGTCCTCATCGCTGTCACGAAAGAACGAGGTCTCCGCGGCGCCACCGGGGCACGCCGCCTTGGCGACGCGCGCCGCGACGAGGAAGAAGGCGAGGTAACGCATTGGGTCACGCCAACATAGAAGCATCACGGCGTCGACTTTTCGCGCTTCGCCGGCAGGGCTTGCGGTGGCGTTCGGCAGGTGGAATCGTGCTCCCCGTCGAGGTGCGGCGGCGCCTCCCGGAGGAGTGCATGAAGCGACGGTCGTTCATTCATGGGGTAGGCGCCGGGGCGCTTGCGCTCGGCTGCGAAGGAGCCGCCGACGCGCTGGCACCGGACGCCGGCGGCGACGGCGCCAGCGGCGACCTCGGCACGGAGCCGGACGTGAGTGGGCCTCCTCCCGTCGCGGACGCCGGCGATGCCGGTCCGGCTCCTCGAAAGCGGCTCACTCCGCTACGGGGCGACGGCTCGCACCCGTACCACTACGTAGACACGATCGTCATGTGTCAGATGGAGAACCGCTCGTTCGACCACTACTTCGGTGCTCTGTCGCTGCTCGAGGGTCGCGCCGATGTGGAGGGGCTGTCCGAGGGGCTCTCGAACTCGGGGTCCGACGGCACGCCCTACCCCATTCACGCGCTCGGCCCGCGCTGGGTCTTCGACGTGGACCCCGGCCACTCGCACGGCGCCTGCGTCGAGCAGTTCGGCGAGGGCAAGAACGACGGCTTCGTGCGGAACTTCGAGACCCGCGCGGGCAAGGGCCCGCAGGCCGGCGACGTGATGGGCTACCACACCCGCGCCGAGCTGCCGGCGCACTACCACCTGGCCGACAACTTCGCCCTCTTCGACCGCTGGCACTGCTCCCTGCTCGCTCCCACGTGGCCGAACCGCTTCTACTCGCACTGCGCCACGTCGGGCGGAAAGCTCAAGAACGACAAGACGCTGAACGCCCCCACGATGTACCCGACGCTCGAGGCGAACGGGCTCGCCTGGGAGCTCTACGGCGCCACGGTCGTGAACTTCCTGATGCTGGTCGAGTCGATCCCCGTCGAGCGCCAGACGGGGAAGACCATGGCCGACTTCTTCGCAGCGGCCGAAGCGGGGACCCTGCCCAACGTCTGCATCCTGGAGCCGGACGTCGGGTTTGCCGACGACCACCCGCCACACGACATCCGCAACGGCCAGGCGTATGTGGCCTCGATCTACGAGGCGCTGCGCCGCTCTCCGAAGTGGGACCGCACGCTGTTCCTCCTCTTCTACGACGAGCACGGCGGCTTCTACGACCACGTCCCTCCCCCGAAGGTGGCGTTCGACGAGCGGCCCGGCTTCGATCAGCTGGGCTTCCGGATCCCGGGGCTCATGGCGGGCGGCCTCGTCAAGCGAGGGGCCGTAATCCACGACGTAGTGGACCACAGCTCCCTGCCCGCGCTAATCGCGCGCGTCTTCGGGCTGCCGCACCTCAACCAACGCTCCGAGACCTCAGGTGACTTCGCGAACGCGCTGTCACTGGACTTCGTGGAGGACGAGCTGCGCCCGGTAGCGCCCGAGATGCCCGTGATCGAGCTCTTGGACGGTGAGATCGAGCGCGCGGCGCAGCGCGGGATCTCGCAGGTGGAGCTGTGGGACTACGCCATGCATCGAGGCTTCGTCCCGAGAGACTACGTCGAGGTTCACAACCGTCGGCGGCGAGAGACCCTGGAGTGGATGTTGAAGCTTGGCGCCGTGCGGCGGTCCGGGGCCTGACCCCGGGAGCGGCCGCCCAGGCGATCTCGCGCTCGAGCCTGCGCGCGGCGGCCTAGAAGCCGTACCCCAGCGAGACCTCGGTGGTCACCGGGAAGTTGACGGCGATGCTCTGGTCTAGCGGTACCACGTAGCTGGCGGTGGACAGCCGCAGGTTCACGTAGAAGTTCTCAGTGGCGAAGAACTGCGCTGCGAGCCCCCCGTAGAAGCCCATGGTGACTTCGTTCCCGAGGTCGGTGAGGTCAGGGTCCTGGCAGCGCTCGTCCGCAGTCCCGGCCCACTTGCACCAGGGATCGGTGGTGGTCTTGTACGAGCCCAAGACGTGCACGTCGAAGCCGAAGCGCGCCGAGAGGCGCCACCAGCTGCCTCGAAACGCATAGCTCAAGCCGAACGCGGTCCGCACGCTGGTGAACGAGTCGAGCAGATCGCGCGGCGAGTCCTGGGTGGACGTGAACATGTTGACCTGGAGGAAGGTCCCGAGGCCGGCGAGGAACTGGTACTCGAGGGAGAGCCCCATCCCGAGGTTGTGGAAGGGCTCGCGCGTGGTGTCCTTGCCGTAGATGGAGTAGGCGAACCCGGTGTCGATGAAGAAGCGCTGCTTCGGCCCGGTGGGGCGCCCCCCGGGGAGATCGACCCCCGGGAGACACGCGAGCCACTGGGAGATGAAGCGCTCGAGGCGGGCCTCGTCGTTGAGCCGGCGGCGCCCTTCGCGCGCACCGGGCGGGTCGACCTGCGTGACGAAGGTGACCGTGGCGAGACTCCGGTCGTAGATCTGTACGCGCAGCAGGCGGTCTGCCCCGGTGCCTTCTTCGACCCACGCGTGGACCAGCGTGTCCACGCCGAGGTCGGCCATGAACTGCTCGAGCCGCCGCTGGTCTCCCAGCGGGTTCTCCTTGGGGTAGGTGGAGCGATAGTCGTGAAACGCCTCGCGGATCGCCGACTCGAAGGCGGGTCCGTAGAACCCGCTGGCGAACGACTTGCGCGGTGCGTAGTAGAACATGGTCTTCAGGAGGTCGCGGACGCGCCCGCTGTCCGCCGCGGCGGACGCCGGCGACGGCGCGTCGTCGCGGGGCCGCTCCGAGTAGCAGAGCGCCAGGGTCTCGTAGAGGTCGCTCATGTCGGACCGCTCGAAGAGATCTGCATATGACAGCCTCAACGAGATGAGCGCGCCTTCGATACGTCCGATCGCGCCCTCGATGTTGAGGCGCTCGAAGTCTTCGCGGGCGCTGTCGACGATGTCCTTCGCAGAGTGACTGCGACGGATCCGCTCGCGGGCCACGTCCAGCTCCAAGAGCTCGACTCGCGGTTCGTGGCGAAGCGAGGAGAGCAACAGCTTGCTGAAGCCCTTGTGGACGCCGGCGGAGTCCGGTTCGGGCTCCTCGAGCCCGCGAAACAGGCGCTGCGGATCGGGTGCGTGATCGAAGACCGGCAGCACCAGCATCCGGCGCGGCCTCTGGGGAACGGCGTCGTCGGCGCTGAGGGGCGCCGCGAGCAGCAGCGCCAGCAGAAGCGCCTGCAGCGCCGCGCGGCTCATTGCTCCGCGCGACACTCGGTACACGCCTTGTCCCGCACGGTCAGCTGGTCCTCATTCAGCACCTTGGTGAGCGTGAGCGCGTCGCACCCGGCCACGCCCGGCTTCTTGATGGTGAGCTCGACGGTCTCGGAGTCCACGCGGGTCATGACCGCGTCGTGGAGGACGTCGCCGCAGTCGCGCATGGCGAAGTCCATCCTGGACTCCCGATAGACGCCCTCGATCGACGAACAGGTGCAGTAGAGCCCCTCCGCGGGGCGGCACTCGGCCTCGCGCTGGCGGCTCTCGTTCTCGAAGAACCGGATGACGCCGACCACATCCTCGCCGAAGTGGCCCATGCTGACCTCGAAGTAGAGCTCGCAGCTCTCGTCCGAGACGCCCTCGGGGCACCGCCCGAGGCACCGGCCGAGGTCCCGCGCCTCTTCGGCGGTGATGCCGCTGGGGATCCACTTCCCGCTGAGGAAGATGTCTTCGTCGCACGCGGACACTGCGACCGACGCGAGCAGGACCAGGAGCCTCAAGTGCCCTCGCTGAGGCGCACCTGATAGTCCGAGAAGACCTCCGCTTGGAACAACGAGAGGTGCGCCGCATCCGATGCCCACGCGTCACGCGGCAGGCCGCCGCGCGCACAGGCCTCTTCCAACATCTGCTGCCGCGTCCACTGAAGGGCGGTGGCGACCTGAGGCAGGAGGATGCCGACGGAGCGCCCCAGCTGGATCAGGACGCCATGGCGGCCGGGCTCGAGCGCCTCAGGGGAGCTGGGCACCAGCGGCCCGAGCACGCTGAGCTCGATGCTGACCTTGGCGATCTCGTCGAGCCGAATCGGCGCCTCGACTGGGTCGTCGGTTGCGGCGGAAGACACCGTCTCGATGACCGCGCGATAGAGAGGAAGATCCGCGTGAGGCGTGCCCATACACCCGCGGACCCGGTCTCCCACCGTGAGCGTGGCGAAGACCGCGCGCAGCTCATTGAGCCGCGCGTCTGGCTCCGTGACCTGGAGCACCGTGCCCCGACGCACACGCGACTGCAGCGCCTCCCGCGCGATCTGGATCAGGCGGGCTTTGTGCGGGTGGGTTAACGGGGGGGGCGGCGGCATGGGCCGCGGGATGCTGGCAGGCACGTTGGGGACTGTCAAACCACGCGCTGGTGAGCACTGGTGAGCACCCGAGGGGCTCAGAGAGGCGACGCCCCCACACCCTCGAGCGGGGCTGGCGCAGCCGCGGGCAGAGCAGCCGGCGGCGCCGGGGGTGGCGCGCCGGCGCGGCGCTGCGCAGCGCGGGCCGCTTCACCGAGGGCACGCACGTCATTTGGCCGTCGGTCCCCCGCGTCGAGGCCGGACGACGACGGGTCGTTGCCGCCTGGCCCATCGAGGCTCCCTACCGCCGGGCCTCCCGCTGCCCGCGACGGGAGCGCACGGTAACCGGAGTCCAGGAGACGGGAGATCTCGGCCCGCTGGTCATCCGGGAGGCGATTCAAGATCTCGCGGAGCCGCGCCGCCTCGAGCTCCACCGACACAGGCGGCACGTCGGTGCGCAGCCGGAGCGCATAGAGCCGCTCGAGCGACGCGTGGGCCGCGCCCAGGAGCTCAGCCTCTTCCCGGGCCGTGAGCTTCTGCACCGCGCCCACGTCGACCACCTTCACGAGCTGCGTCGCGTCGTCAGGGCCTCCGGTAACTGTCTCGTCCTCTACCGTCGCGTCCTCGGCCGAGGCGGCGTCGTCCGGCTCCACCACGTCCTCGAGCACCGGCGGCTCGATTACGTCGGTGTCGCCCGGCAGCGCGCCGGCGATCCCCGTATCCACCGCCGCAGTCGGCGACGGCTCGGCCGCTCCAGGAACAGGCGGCTCGACAGGGGATGCCGACGCCAAGACGGGCGGCTCGATTGAGGGGGCGGCGCGGTCCAGCACCCGGCGAAGCTCCTCGACGCTCGGTCCGTTGGGCTGGGGGGCCGCGCCGTCGAGCAGCCCCGGGGGGAGCGAGGGGATCTTTCGCGCGCTCTCGAGGCGCGCCTGGGTCTCTGCCTCGTCGACCTGCGCCTCGCGCGTGCTCATCCGCGCCCAGACCAAGATCGCGCCCACCACGACCAAGGCGACCAAGAACAACCCAACGGCTTCGACCCAGCGCGGCATGTTGAGCTAGGTAGCAGAAGCGGCCGCCGAGCGCATCCCGGCTAGGCCCGTAGGGGGTGTCAAAGCTACCGTCGATGCCAGTCGGGCGGCTTCGTGCGATGCTCGCTCGATGACCCGGTCCCTCGACGCCCTCGTCGACTCCCTCGCTCCGCGCATGGTCCTCACGGTCGCGGCCGTGCTCGCGATCGTGTGGAGAGGTGCGCCGCTTGGCGTGGAGGTGGCGCTGGCCGGGCTGTTCACGATCGAGCTCGGGGTGCGCGCGGCCGCGGCGGTCGGGGCGCTGCGGCGCGGTGAGCCAGTGGCGGCCCGCCTCCCCGTCCTGCTCATCTGCGCGGTGGTCGTCCTCTCATTCCTGCCGTGGACCACTCCCGCGCTCGAGGGCGCACGGCCAGCCCGCCTCGGCCTCCTCTTCGTCTACTGGTCGCCGCTGGGAGCCGAGTTCGCCCGCGTCGCCTTGCGCCGCGAGCGCCTTCAGCAGCTCGCGCTGGTGGGCGGCCTGGCGGTGCTGCTCGCAGTCACCGGCGCCGCGGTGCTCCTGGCGCTCTATGACCGCGTCGACGTGAACTTCGACGGGGCGCACGAGAGCCCGCTCGAGGTGCTCTGGTGGGCACTGCGCCAGGTCGAGTCGGCAGACAACCTGGTCGAACGGCTCGGCGACCCCGTCGTTGTGGTCGTGAGCCTCTGCCTCACGGGCGGCGGCCTCCTGCTCGTGGCCGTGGTCATCGGCCTCGGCACCGGGCTCGTGGAGGATCTGGTCCGCGCCACGCGCACCGGCCGGGTGGAGGCGCTCCACCACCTCGTGATCCTCAACTTCGACGCCCGGTCCGTGGGGGTGTTGAGCAACGTGCTGCACTACGCCCGACACCAGCTGGGCCGCAGGCGTTATGCGGTCCAGGGCCTCTCACCCGCGCGTCCGGAGGTGCTCGACGCCCCCGTTTTTCGCGCCGTGGACTACCGCGCGGGCCCGCCGCACCGCGAAGAGACTTTGAAGCGACTCAACGTGCCCGAGGCGCGCCGGGTGGCCGTGCTGGCCACGGGCGAATCTGCCGAGTCCGACGCACGCGCGATCGCGGCGGCGATGACCGTCCGGCGGCTCCGCCCCAACGCCTGGATTGTGGTGGAGCTCGCCCGCCCCACGAACGCGCGCGCCGCGCTGGAGGCCTGCGGCGCCGCGCGAACCACCCCAGTCCCTGCGCGGCGCCTCGCAGCCCTCGCGCTGGCGCAGGAGCTGGCCGACCCCGGGCGCGCGAGGCTTATCCTGGACATCGTGTCGCTGAGCGGCCAGGAGCTCTACACCGGCGTGCTGGGAGATGGGCGGTTCGCGGGGCTGCCGGAGGTGCTCGAGGCCCAAGGGAGCGTGCTCGCGTTGCGCGATCACCTGCTCGCGCGTCACCGCCTGTTGCTCCTCGGCAGCTTCGCCGCGTCCGAAGGCGCCCTCTCGCCCATCCTGAACCCCGAAGGCACGAAGCCCCTACCGCGTTCGCGCGGCCTCATCGCGCTGGCCGATCGCTTCGAAGCTCTGGAGGCAGGCCTCCGCGACGCCTTCGGGCCGATCCCGGAGCCCGCCCCTGCAGACGCGGTGGCGCTAGACCCCGTCCCGCCGTGGCTGCCGAACCAGCTGCTGGTGCTCGGCTTCAACCCCGACACGGTCGAGACCGTGGGCGAGCTCCTACGGCTCTTTCCGGGGGCCGAGGTGAGCGTGGTAGGCCGCAACGAACGAGACCGCGACCTCATCAAGGAGGCCTTCGTCGACGAGCGGACCGAGACGGGCGCGGTCTTCCGCGTGGCGGGGCCGAAGCGCATCGAGCTGCTCGGCCCCGGAGGCGACGTGGTGGGCGTGGTGCACGCGCGTGTAGCCGATCGCCTGAGCGACTCGCTCTTCCGCCCGGCGGCGGCGGGTCCCGTTGGCACCGTCTTCGACTACGACGCCGTCGTCATGGGTTCAGAGCGCGGCGGCGAGGACCCAGACGCCGCGTCGGTGCTGGGGACCTTGAAGTTGCTCGCCTCGGAGCGCCCGCACGCGACACGCCTCAAGCGCGTGGTGGTGGAGCTGAACGACCGCGCGACGCGAGACCAGCTGAGCGCGCGGACGCGCGGAGTCGAGGGGCTGTCGGTCTCCGTGGTGTGCACGAGCGAGCTGCGCGACGACATCCTCACGCACGCGTTCTTCGTGCCCGGATTGCCGGAGGTGCTCCACGACCTCCTCACCGCCGGCGGTCACGAGGTGAGGGCGTACGTGCCCCGCGACCGGACCGTGAAGCTGACGGCGCTCGAGCTCGTCCGGGCGCTGGGCGCGCGTCAGCCCCCGCTCGTCCCGCTCGCCGTGGGCTTCAACGACGGGACGGTGCAGGTCAACCCGCACCCGAGCACCACGCTCGAGTTCTCGGAGGTGCGCGTGGTTTATTGTCTGCACGGCCAGCGTGAGCTCGCGGGCGAGCGGGCGGTGCGCGAAGGGAGCGCCGCGGCGGGCGAGCGTCCGAGGCGCGGCCCGGAGGCGGCCACCACCGCTCCCCCCGAACCGGCCGATAATCCCAAGACACATTGACCGCCCCCTCGTCACCGCCAGAGCCGCTCGCAGCCGAGCCTCGAGCCGCCGCTCCACGCGCCCGCTGGTGGCTCTTGGCCCTCTTCGGCGGCACGGCGTTGCTCTACACGCCGCTGCTCAACAACGTCCTCGAGGGTGACGACGCCTGGAACTACGTCCTCCAGGGCGAGCTCGGCGTGCGCGGCGTCAGCGCTTACGTAGCGTCCGACGGCTACTTCAAGCACCAGAACGTGCACCGGCTGCTCGCGGACGCGACGTGGCTGCCGCGCTACGGGCTGTTCGGCGTCTGGATGCCGGGCTGGAACGCCCCATCCATGCTCCTGCATGCGCTCAACGCGGTGCTGGTGGCCCTGCTCGCCCGCGCGCTCCGCCCGGAGCGCGGCCTCGAGGTCCCCCTTGCGGCCGGCGCGCTCGCGGCGATGGCGCCCCTGCACGTTCACACCGTGGCGTGGATCGGCGGCACCTACGACCTCCTCGCCGGTGCCGCGCAGCTGGGCGCCTGTCTCGCCTTCCTGGGCCGGCGACAGGGGCTGGCGGTCTCGCTGACGCTCGCGGCGGTGACCAGCAAGGAGTCTGGGCTCCTGGTGGTGCCGCTGCTCACGGTCGTCTGGCTCGCCGCCCAGCGGACCGAGGGGCTGCGTCGCGGAGCCCAGAGGCTCCTCCCGCACCTCGCTGTCGCGGTGGCCGTGGCTGCCCTGCGGAGGCTCCAGGTGGCCGAGGTGGGCGTGGTCACCGACGCGATGGCGGCCGTGCGCTCGGTGGGCCTGGACCCGCTAGCGCTGGTGACCACTGCGCCGCTCGCCGCCGGCGCGGCGCTGGTGTCCCCGCTGGAGGCGCTGGGGCTCGAGGCCACGACGCAGGGGCTCGTGGGCCTCGGCGTGCTCGTGGCAACGGCGATCGCGGCGCGGTCGCCCTTGGGGGTCGTGGGGGCGCTGGGGGCCCTGGGCCTCGCGGTCCCGCCCGTGCTGCTCCGCGAGTATGGGCACGCCCTCGATCTGGACGAGATCCTCCACAACCCCAGGTACTTGTATGGTGCTCAGCTCTTTGGGGCCCTGGCGCTGGCCGAGGGTGTGCTGCACGGCGCGCGTGCCATGACGGCGCGACGTACCGCGTTGTTGTTGGTCGCCGTGGGCTCTCTGGCCGCAACGCTGGACCGAGTGGCCGTTGCGACGCGACCCGCGTCAGCGGCGGGCGCTCTGCTCGCCACCGTGGAGCCGTTGCGCGCCGGGGGGATACCGAGCGCCACCGAGCCGCTCGGGGGTCCCTCACACGAGCCCCTGCGAGCCTCGCGCGCACAGCGGGCCCCTGACGAGGCGCCACGCCTCTGGCTCCTGACCAACCGCCAGCGTGAAGACACCTACCGTCTGGCCGTGTCGCGCTGGCTGGCCGTGCACACCGGCCTCAGGGTGCAGTGGGTCCAGCGGGGGACGCTCCGGGTCCTGGAGCGCGACCCCGCGAAGACCGACGGGCTCGACTTCGTCAACGCCTATCACCGCGCGCGGCCCGCGCCGTTCTCACCCTCGGAGGTGGCGGACGGCGAGCCCGTGTTGCTCGTGGTGGACCGCGGCCCCGCTTCCGGGCACCGCGTGGAGGCCGTGGCGCTCGCCGAGCCGCTCGACCGCGGGCTCGCCGCCCCGGTACCGGTAGACCTCGGCGGCGCCACCACGCCCTCGGCCGCGAGCGGGGACCCGCCGCCCTCCCGGCCTCATGAGGTGTCGCACGACACCGGTGCGCTGCGCCTCACGCTGCGCGACCCGCCAACGCACCCGGCGGGTGAGGCGCGGGTGCCGGCGGTGGTGCTGCCCGTGCTGCTGGACCCGCAGCGGACCGTGGGACTTCGAGTGACCTACGACGCCGCGCTCGGTGCTCGCCCCTACCAGCCCGAGCGTCGCTTCATGCGCGGCTACCTGGAGGTCGGCCTGTCGGGTCCCGGGCTCGGCGGCGAGGAGGGCGTACTGCTCCTGCCCCTCGTGTTCGACGGGGCGAAGCACACGGAGACGCTCCGGCTAGACGTGGACCCCCTGGTGCGCGGTGCGCAACACATCACGCGCGTCGGCTTCTCGCTGGATCAGGCGTCGCAGGTCACCGTGTACGCGCTGGAGGCGCTGGTGGTGCCGGGTGTGCGCTCCGGGGCGCGCTGACGGGGGGTCGCCTGCGGCCCGGGTCGACGCAGTTCCCGCGGTCCGATCACTCCAGCACGTTGATGGGCAGAAGAGCCGCATAGCGTCGGAAGTCCGCGTCATCTGTGAGGATCCCGAGCCGGCGTCGCGCTGCCACTGCGCAGATGAAGTACTCTACCGCCGAGCCCTGGACCCCGGCCGCTCGGCACGTGTTCGACATCGCCGCCGCTTCTTCGTGGTCAGCTGTCGACACCTCCAAGTCGGGGAACGCACGCAGGTGCTCTCGGACCCTCGCGAACTGCTCCGGGCTGCGTACTCCGGTGAGGAGCTCCTGCCGGATCACACCCAGCATGACGACCCTTCCGGCTCCGATCAGCCGCGCCAGCTCGAGCGTGCGAGCCGTGGACACGCCGGGTGCCCGTCGGAGGGCGAGCGACCACACGGACGTATCGATGACGACATTCAAGGCCGGCGACGTTCCGCCTTGTAGTCGTAGTCGGGATCGACATCGATCGTCCCGAAGAGCTCGAGGATAGCCGCCTGCTTGCGGCGTTGAATGTACTCCTCGAGCGCCTCCGTCACCGTGGCCTTCTTGGTCCGGTGACCTCCGATTCGAAGCGCCTCCTCGAGCAGCTGGTCGTCGATGGCGAGGTTCGAGGGCATGTGTAGGACGCTACACACGGGCTACAGTGCAGTCAATTCGGGCCTCGCGCGCCGACGCGGCCGCGCCAGCCGGCGTGCGTCAGAAGATGTCGCCCCAGTGGATGGCGATCCCCAGGGTCACAGCCAGGAGATCGTCCCTCAGAGACTCGTCGAGCGGCACGACGAAGCCGACGTGCGCGTCCACGTAGCGGGTGGCCACGGAGAGCGTGGTGGCCGCCGTGTGCAGGAACCGCTCGTCTCCGGGCGCCTCGCCGAGGTTGCCCAGGTTGACGAACTCGGTCGTGAGCATCAGCAGGCCCACGCGCAGCCCAAGGCCCAGGTTGCCCCGGAAGTAGGCGATCACGTCGCGCTTCGACGCGCCGTCGCCCACGGGGACGCCAAGGTCGACGCCGAGGTCCCCTCGGAAGACGAGCCAGCGCCACAAGAAGCGAGGGCTGGCGGCAAAGCGCAGGCCGAGGATCTTGGGTACGACCTGGATGGTGTCGGTGAGTCGGGGCACCACGGCCGCCGTGTTGGCCACCATGCTCTGGGGGTCGTCTGCCGCTGTGGGGAGCAGCACCCCGCCGTGTACGTTGACGCCAAAGGACCGGCGCTCGAAGTCGGCGAAGCCCGTGATCTCGAGGTTGCCGACGCCGTCGGCCAACGTGTCGGCTCCTTCCACCACCATGGAAAACGGCAAGGAGAGCCCTACCCCGCCGGCGCCGAACTCAGTCTGCCCGTAGAGATCCAGCCGCAGCGCGTTGCCGTCGCCGCCGTCTGGGATCGTGATCCCGAGGTCCAGGGAGGTGTACCCACCGAACGACTGGCGATCGAAGGTGGCGAACGCGCCAACGGGCGTCTGCGCCCGCGCGAGGCAGGCGCAGAAGACGCAGAGAATGGTGACGCGCGACATGAAGTGACCTTACCCCAGGAGCCTCGCCTCGGTGCAGAATCACACCTTGGCGCCAGAGCGCGCTCGGCTATAGCTAGCCCCGCCCAAGTCAGCGTCATGGGGGTCCCCTTTGCCACGATTCCGTCTCACCTTCGCTCTCACGTGCCTGCTCGCCTGCTCGGATCCCGGCGCTGAAGAGTCGGGCGCGGACACCGCGGCCGCCGCCGACGTCGTCGCGGAAGGCGATGCGGTCCCCGCTGACGTGGCCGCGCCTCAGGCGGACGCAGACGCGGCACCCGAAGGGCCCGCCGAGGACAGCCAGAGCGCAGACACGGGCCCCTTCAGCCCCGCCGAGACGTGCGATCCCGCGAAGCCTCCGCTGATCCTGGCGCACGGCTTCCTGGCGTCGGGAGATACCTGGGCGCCCCACGGCATGCGCTTCATGGCGAACGGCTGGTGCACTGCGCAGCTCGAGACCTTCGACTGGGACTCCTTCCAGGAAGACACCACGAACGCGGTCGCCCAGCTGGACGCGGCGGTCGATGCCCTACTGGCGCGAACGGGAGCCCCCACCGCGATCCTGTTTGGCCACTCCCGCGGCGGGGGCCTCGGCTACGACTACCTCGCCGACGCGGGCCGAGCCGCCAAGATCTCCAAGTTCGTCTACGTCGGCAGCACGAAGCGGGACGCGCTACCCGCGCACGGCACAACCACGCTGAACCTGTGGTCCAGCGGCGACGCGGTCATCGCCTCCAAAGGCGATCTGCCTGGCGCGACGAACGTCCAGCTCAGCGGCGACGATCACTTCGGCGTCGCTACCTCGGAGGCGTCGTTTGCGGCGGTGCATCAGTTCATCACCGGATCGGAGCCCACCGTCACCGGCCTCCCATCCACGGAGGCCGTCTGGCTCGCCGGAAAGGCGGTGTACTTCGGCGACAACGCGCCCGCAGTCGGCGGGCGCTTGTCCGTCTATCCGGTGGACGAGAGCGGCGTCCGCACCGGCGACCCACTGTTCGTGACCACTATCGGTGACGACGCGCGGTTCGGGCCGTTCGAGGCGAGCCCCGGAGGGCGCTACGAGTTCGAGATCGCCGACGTCGGGAGGACCATCGCCCATTACTACCGCGAGCCGGCGACCCGCCCGAACCCCTTCGTGTATGTGCGCGCGCTCCCAGGGCTCGAAGGGGGCATGGCCGGCGCGGTGCTGAGCGCGATCCCCCTCGACCCGGGCAAGGCCGTGATCGTCGCCTTCAACTCGAGCCGCGGCTTTCTGTTCGGCGCAGACACCCTTGCGCTCGCAGCCGCGCCGTTGCTCACGGCCACCAGCGCGTCGGCTGAGAAGACGCTGATCGCCCTCTTCCTGTACGACGGCGACGGAGACGCGGCCACCGAGGGCTCGTCCGTCGCGCTCTTCGAGGGGTTCCCCTTCCTGGGCGCCCGCGACACCACCCTGCCCGTCGGCGGGAGCACCGCGCTGTCCCTCGGCACGCGGTCCATCGGGGTCCAGCGCTTCGACTCGGCGACCGAAGGCGTGAGCATCGCGGTGTTCGACTGACCCCTGGGTGGCGCCCCAGCCACATCCGCTTTGCCTTCGCCCTCCGTTGCACCGCGAGACACCCGCATGCCCGAGCTGCACGCCCCCCTGACGAAGCGCCTCTCCTTCCTCGACCGCTACCTCACCCTCTGGATCTTCGCCGCGATGGCGTGCGGGGTGGCGCTGGGCGTGTGGTCGCCCGGCTTCGGGGCGGCGCTCGAGCAGATGAGCGTGGGCACCACGTCGATCCCGATCGTCGTGGGCCTCGTGCTCATGATGTACCCGCCGCTCGCCAAGGTCCGTTACGAGGAGCTCGGCCGGGTGCTGCGGAACCGACGCGTCTTGGTGCTCTCCCTGGTGCAGAACTGGGTGGTGGGCCCGGTCCTGATGTTCGGTCTGGCGGTGCTCTTCCTCCACGACCACCCGGACTACATGCTCGGGCTCATCCTCATCGGCCTCGCGCGATGCATCGCTATGGTCATCGTGTGGAACGATCTCGCCCGCGGCGACACCGAGTACTGCGCCGGCCTCGTAGCGCTCAACTCGCTCTTCCAGGTGCTGTTCTTCCCCGCCTACGCGTGGTTCTTCGCAACGGTGCTCCCCACCTGGCTCGGCCTCGAGGGCGCCGTGGTCCAGATCACCATCGGAGAAGTGGCCGCCAGCGTGGCGCTCTACTTGGGCGTCCCGTTCGTCTCCGGTTTCCTGACCCGTTACGCCCTGGTCCGGGCCCGCGGTCGGGAGTGGTACGAGTCGCGCTTCATCCCGCGGATCGCGCCGGTGACGCTGGTGGCGCTGCTCTTCACCATCGTGGTGATGTTCTCCCTGAAGGGCGACGCCATAACCCGGCTCCCGCTAGACGTCGTGCGGATCGCCCTGCCCCTGCTCATCTACTTCGTGGTGATGTTCGCGGTGTCGTTCGCGCTCAGCCGGCGCATGGGCGCCAGCTACAAAGAGACCGCGACGCTCTCGTTCACCGCCGCGTCCAACAACTTCGAGCTGGCCGTCGCCGTGGCTATCGCCAGCTTCGGCATCGGGAGCGGCGCTGCTCTCGCGGCCGTCATCGGGCCACTCGTCGAGGTCCCGGTGCTCATTGGCCTCGTCCATGTGGCCCTATGGGCAGAGCGTCGCTACTTCCCTGTGAGCGGAGCGTCGTTCACGGCGCCGCCCGAACCAGGACGTTGACGAAGCCGGCCCCTTTGGGGTCCAGGGTGGCGGGGTTGGTCCAGGTCTCCAGCAGGGTCAGACCCGGGGCGGCGGCCAGCACCGCAGCCACGAACTCGTGCGCGGGCCAGTAGTGCAAGCTCCGCCCCATTTCGCTGGCAGCGGGAGGGCCCGGCGCAGTTCCTGAGGGCGTGCGCGCCCGACTGGGCGGCCTACGACCGCCTCGGGGCGACCGAGTGCGCGTTCAAGGCGCTGCAGGCCGCGCCTTCGCGTGGCGCGACTTCTCCCCGACGGGAAACGCCATCGTCCTGCCCTACCCGCGGCCAATTCCTGATTTCGGACGCCGTGTTCGTCTCTGAGGGGCCGCCACGGCCCAGCCCAGAGGCCCGCGCTAGCGCCGTGACGACCCGCGCTCCACGCCGTAAGAGCTCGGCCGAGGTGCAGGAGCGCGTCTGTAGCCACCGTCGGTGCGAGTCGCCGGCCCGCTTCGAAGGAGGTTGGACGAGGCATGAGCGAAAGGGCTACGGGCCGCGCCATCCCCCAGTCAATTGGCAAGTTGTCGCGCCATCGGCAGAACCGAGCGTCACATGGAGCAGCACGGCGAGGGCGGCTGCGACCGTCAGCACCAGCGCTCCGCTGCGGCGGCGGCGCTCCAGTACCTGCCGGGCAGCCCACAGCCACGCGGCCACGACCACCGGGAGGAGACTGGGGTGCCATGGCATCTGCTGGGACTCCGACCACAGGCCGCTCGAGGTCAGCCAGACGAGGCACAGCGCCAGCGTGGCGGGGTGTAGCAAGCGATGCAGCGCGGCGGCGAACAGGGCCAGCGCCGCGCCGGACAGCCCAATGAAGGCGAGCGCGAGGAACAGAGGGTCTGACGAGATCAAGACCATCGGCGCCAGCACGACGTAGACCGCGGGGCCCAGGCTGAACGAGGCGTCGGTCATGGGCGGCCCTTCTCCGGCAGCGTCCCGGTCTCCACGAGATCGAGCGTGCGGCCGAAGGCCCGGCCCATGTCCACGTTGAACGCGAGCTGCGGGTACAGGATCACCCTGTGTACTCCCAGGTGCAGGAGTACCGCGATGGCCCCGGCGACGACGCTCCATTGGCGGACCTGCGCGCCGCTGACGTGGGGAAGGTCAGGCATTGGCAGATCCTCACTCCCTGGCCATCATCTCGCGGCGAGTAGAGGCCACTCTCCCCTTCGACCTGCGTGCGCGGATTCCTCGGATACGCCTTACCGGTGACCTCTCGGGGCGCCTACGCAGCTTCCAAGGACGGCCCGTCGGGTGCTTCACCATTCGCCCGGCCGTATCAACCCCAAGTGGAGAAGGGCGTCGTGCGACCAGAGCTGC
>SXOO01000289.1 GCA_005776725.1 Pseudomonadota bacterium
ACGCACGCCAAGATGATGCTCATCGTGCGCCGCGAGGCCACGGGGCTGCGCCGCTACGTGCACCTCGGCACGGGCAACTACCACTCCACCACGGCGAAGCTCTACACAGACATCTCGCTCCTCTCCGCCGACCGGGTGCTGGGCGAGGACGTCCACCGGCTGTTCCAGCAGCTCACGGGCCTGGGCAAGGCGCCCAGCCTGCAGCGGCTCGTGGCCGCCCCGTTCAGGCTTCGAGAGGTCCTCATCGAGCGGATAGACGCGCAGGCCGAGCTCGCGCGCTCGGGGCTGCCATGCCGCATCGTCGCGAAGATGAACGCGTTGGCCGAGCCCTCCATCATTCAGGCGCTCTACCGGGCGTCACAGGCCGGCGTGCCGATCGACCTCTTGATCCGCGGCTTCTGCACGCTGCGCCCCGGTGTCCCTGGGGTATCCGAGACGATCCGCGTGGTGTCGATCCTCGGCCGCTTCCTCGAGCACGCGCGCATCTGGGCGTTCGGTGCCGAGCTGGACGAGGTCTGGTGCTCCAGCGCGGATTGGCGGCCCCGGAACCTGTTCCGCAGGGTCGAGGTGGCGTTCCCGCTCACCGATCCCGTGGCCCGGGCGCGCGTGGTCGAGGAGTGCATCACGCTGCCCCTCAGCGGCCGCTTCGCCGCGTGGACGCTGGACTCTGAGGGCCGGGGCACGCGCTCCCCCGAGGTCGGTGGCGTCTCACTCCACGAACACCTGATTCGGCTGCGGGTGGGCGCCCCCCCCGAGCCCAGCGCCACAGACGACGATCTGCCGGACACCGACACGTGACCCACCGCTACGCCGCGCTCGATATCGGCTCCAACTCGGTCCACATGATCATCGTGGAGGTCTCCGAGTCGGGCGCGTTCCGCACGCTGGACCGCGAGCGCGAGATGCTGAAGCTGGGCGCCGGCACCTTCGCGGGGCGGCGAATCCGGGACGAGCGGGTCGCGGAGACTCGGGCCGTGATGCAGCAGTTCGTCGCGCTCACGAAGCGCTGGGACGTGGACGAGGTGCTGGCCGTAGCCACCAGCGCCGTCCGCGAGGCCGAGAACGGGCAGAGCCTCCTCGACGCGATTTACGACGACACCGGGTTGCGCATACGGCTGATCGAGGGCGACGACGAGGCGCGTCTCATCTGGAAAGGCGTCTCGCAGGCCATCGATCTGCGCAAGCGGCGCGCGCTGGTCATCGACGTCGGCGGCGGCTCGGTGGAGCTCATCCTGGGCGACGCTGAGCGGGTCTACACGATCGACAGCCTCCCGCTGGGCGTACAGCGACTCCGCGACTTCTACGCCAAGGACGACCCGCTCCCCAGCGCGGCGCGAGAGGAGCTCCTCCGCCACATCGGGCTGGTCGCCGGACCGGCGGCCGGGCGCATCGGGCGCGTGGGCTTCGACGTGGCCATCGTCACGAGCGGGACGCTGCTGTCCTTGGGGCTCGCGGCGATCCGAGCCCGCGGGCTGGACCCATGGACCGCGCTGGACGGCCAGGTGATCTCCACGCGCGAGCTGCGAGATCTGGCCGCTCAGCTGCTGGCTATGGACGAGAAGGAGCGGCTCCGGGTGCCCGGCATCGACGAGCGCCGCGCCGACACGGCGCACCTCGCCGCAGCGCTGGCGGTGGCGCTCCTCGACCGCCTCGGGGTGAACGAGGTGCAGCTGTCCACCGCCACGCTCCGGGAGGGGCTGGTGGTCGAGCGCCTCGCGGAAGATGGGATCACGCCCCACCCCGATGTGCGTCGCCAGAGCGTGATGACGCTGGTCGAGCGGCTGCGGCCCGATCGCGGACGAAGCGGCCGGGCGCACGTGGCGCAGCTGGCGCTTCAGATCTTCGACGGGCTGCGCTCGACTCACGGGCTGGGCGCGAGGGAGCGCGAGCTCTGCGAGTACGTCGCTCACCTCGCGGACGTGGGCGAGTCCATCGCCTTCGCCGGTCACGAACACCTGGCGTTCCACCTCACGCGCGGCGGAGGCCTGCGCGGCTTCACGAGCGCCGAGATCGACATCCTCGCGCTGGCAGCGCGCTACCACCGCAAGGGTCAACCCAAGCCCCGCCACCACCACTTCGCCGACCTCGACACGGTCGCCCGGCAAGTGGTCAAGGTGCTGGCGGGCGTGGTGCGCATGGCGGACGCCCTCGATCGAGGGCGGACCGCCGCCGTGGAGCGCGTGTCCGTAGACGTCGGCCGACGACGGGTCGATCTGCTAGTGCACGGTCGCGACGTCTCGCTCGAGCTGTGGGCGGCGAGGCGACAAACGCAGCTGCTGGCGCGAGCGCTGGACCGCGAGCTCGTCGTGTCCGAGCGGTGAGCGTGGACCTCGTCTTCCTGAGGCACGGGCCCGCGGGCGAGGCCGATCCCAGGCGATGGCCCGATGACCGGGATCGACCGCTCACCGAGGAGGGCGCGGCTCGCGTCACAGCCGCCATCGCCACGCTCCGTGAGCTGGGAGTGGTCCCGACCGCAGTGGTGACCAGCCCGGCGGCGCGCGCCGCCGCCACCGCGCGCCGGGTGGTCGACGCGTTCTCGCTTCCGGCGGCCATCGAGTGGCCCGAGCTGCTCCCCGAGGCGCCGCTCGACCGGGCACAGACTCGACTGCGAACGACGCTGAACGCTCCGGAATGCCTGGGAACGTTGGTGGTGGCCGGCCACGAGCCCTTGCTCACCGAGCTGGCAGGGTGGCTCATCGCCCGCGGCGCTCCCGCGTCGCTGAAGCTCGACAAGGCCGGCCTCATCGGCCTCAGGCTTCGGTCCGGCGGCCCTGCCGAGCTGCGCTTCCTGATCCCAAAGCGCCTCCTGGGCTAGCCGGCGAGTTGTGCGGCGTGCGCCGGAACCTACCAGGGGTTCTCGGCCGGAGCCGTGGGCTCCTTGGGCGGCGGCTTGGGGTCCACGGGCTCCTTGGGCGGGACCTTAGGGGCCACCGGCTCGCTGGCTCGCGGCGCTTGCCTCGGCCGAGCGACCGGGCGGGCGTCAGCGGGCTTCTCGACCGCGGCCACCGCGGGCAGCGCTGCCTCGAACTCCCGTCGTGAGAACGCCCGGTCCTCGTCCTGCGCCGAGCGCGCAGCGATTAGGGGCGAGGCCTCTCCAGCCGGCGTGGGGACGACCGCAGCCGCCGGGGGCTCGTGAGGGGCGGCGGCGACGACCGGGTTGGCGGGCGCCACGGGGGCTTCGGCGGCTTCTGCGGGCGCGGCAGGCGGCGCGACGGGCGCCTGGACCACCACCGGTGCCGGGGCTGCGGCGGGAGGTTCCGGCGTGCGCAGGTAGGCGGCCAGGCCAGCGCCCGCCGCGGTGAGCGCGCCGAGACCCGCGAGCACCCGCGCCCACCGGCTGGGCCGGGGCGGCGTGGTGTCCATGGTGACGGTAGGTTTCGGCGGGCTGGCCAACAGTGGCCCCTCGGCCGTTCCGGTCATCGCCAGAGCCAGCCGCTCCACGCTGCTGTTGGCCGACCGGCTCTCGGCGATCCCCATGAGCACCTCGACCGTTGCCGCAGCCGTCGCCGGGCGATCGCTGGCCGCCTTCTGGAGCAGTCCGCGGTGCAGCGCACGGAGCGCTTCCGGGATCGGTTCACCGTCCGGGGTGTTCGGCGGGAGCTCCGGAGGCGGCAGGGTGATGTGGGCCACCATCCGCGCCATGCCCTCCTCGGAGTTCGAGTAAGGCTGGGTGCCAACTAGCATCTCGTGGATGAGACACCCTACGGCGTACAGATCGGAGCGCGTATCGACGGGCTTCCCGGTGATCTGCTCGGGAGACATGTAGGCGGGAGTACCAACGATGTTCCCGCCATGTGTGACAGACGCGAGGCTATCGGGGGTGCCCGCCACAGAGCGGGCGACGCCGAAGTCCATGACCTTCACGAAGTCTGGCTGGTCGGCGTTGGCCACGAGGAAGATGTTGTCCGGCTTGATGTCTCGGTGAACGATCGAGCGGGCCTCCGCTTCCACCAGGGCGCGGGCGACCTGCGCGGCGATGGCAGCGGCGCGCCGAGGCCGGAGCGCCCCTTCGCTGCGGAGCAGCGCGGCGAGCGTCTTGCCCTCGAGGTACTCCATGACGAGGTATGGCGCCGAGGTCTCCGCGTCCACACCGAAGTCGTACACGCGCACCACGTGGGGGCTGGTGAGCCGCGTGGTGGCCTTGGCCTCCCGATGGAACCGCTGAACAGCGATCTCGCCGGACTCCCGCTCGGGCAGGATCACCTTGACGGCGACGCGCTGGCCCAGGCTCAGCTGGGTGGCGAGATAGACGCGGCCCATTCCGCCCTGCCCGATGGTCCGATCGATGCGAAACCGCCCATCGATCACACGCCCGATATATCGGTCCGTCGAGACGGCCTCTTTGAGCTCGACAGTGGTCGTCCCATCCTCCGGGCATGTGGTCGCAGCAGAGCGCTTTCCGCACGCTGGACAGAGCCGCGATCCAGAACCGGATTGCTGGGGCTCGTAGTCCATCGTGGCGTCGTCAGTCTTCATGGCGCGTGCAAGCATGCCACACACGCTCAGAGTCGTCTTGGCTTTCACCCTCACATGCGTTCACCCCGCTCATGGAGAGAAGGCCTAGAGGCCGGCTCCCGTCGTGACCCGGGACAGTTGACAGACAGAGTCGGTGATCCGACAAAGGCTCAAAGTAGCGACCGCTGCGCGCGAGCGGCAGCTCTATGACCGCTCCGACCGGAGCGTGAGCAGGGGCTTCGAATGAGAGTCTGTGGTGCCCACGTCATCCTGCTAGCCGTTGCCTCGGTCCTCGTGGCGCCATTGGCGCGCGCCAACGAAGCCGCGGACATCGAGTACGAGAAGGCGGTCGCGGCGTTCAAGCGCCAGGCCTTCGAGGAGGCCCTGGCTGCGCTCGAGCGCGCGTACTCGGCCGAGCCGAAGGCCGTGTACGTCTACAACATGGGCCGCGCGCTGGAAGAGCTGGGGCGAATCGAGGCGGCGCAGCAGGCCTATCTCCGCACACCGGCCATCGCGGGCGTCACGGACGAGCTTCGCGCGTTGGCCGCACGCAAGGCCGAGAGCCTCGCTTCGGTGGCAGACAAGGCGGTCCTCCGGTTCTCGGGTCTCCCGAAAGGGGTGGCCGTGCAGGTCGACGACGAGATCGTGCCCGACACCACAGTCGACCTCGTGGTGGCGCCGGGGCTCCACACCCTGTGTGTGTCGGAGGGCGAGAAGATCCGTTGCCACGCGCGCCGGCTGATCAAGGGGATTCGACTCGTCTGGCCGCCCGCCGATGCCCCGGGCTCCCGGGCCCGGTTGACGCTCGACCTCGCAGATCGCCTCGCGGTGCTGCGCCTCGGGGGCGTCCGCGTGGTGGGGGACTGGAAGCGGGTCAAGGTGCTCGAGCTCGACGCGGCAGCCACCACAGTCGCGATCCGCGAACGAGGCGGCGCCCAGTGGTCGAAGGACATCGAGCTCGCAGGCGACGAGACGGTGCTCCTGTCCGCGCTCGCGCCCGGTGCCGCGCGCGCCCCCGGGGTGGAGAGTGGAGCGGCCATCGATAGCACCGCCACCGCCAGCCCGTGGTCGTGGATCCTCGTGGGCACCGGCGCGGCGGCCACAGCGGCAGGCGTGGGCCTGCTCGTCCATGCGAAGCTCCTCCAATCGCCGGACGACGGGGCCACGCAGGCCGAGGCGGCCAGCGACTGGGAGACCGCGCGGCCCTTCGTCACGCCGGGCTGGACCCTGGTCGGCGCGGGGACCGCGGTGTTGGTGGGCGGCCTCGTCTGGCACTTCGTCACCGACGGGGCCCCGATCGCCGCCGACGTGCAGACCACCACCGACGGCGCGCTCCTGATGCTCCGAGGCCGCTGGTAGCCGGGTAGCCGATACGCGCAGTGACGGCAGGGGCACGTCCGGGTTAGCTTAGCGTCCGTGCGACATCTACTCGTTCTCTTGGCCCTCGGCTGCGGGGCCACCTCCGACCTCAACGACCCGATCATCGCGGACACCGACGCCTCGGGGGGGTTCACCTTCGAGGACGTTGGCAAGCCCGTCGGGGCCGCCGCAGACCTCGGGGAGCCGCCGGACCTCCACGTCGAGCCCGACTCGGGGCCTCCTCCGGAAGACGTGAGCCCCAGCAGCGACGACATCGTCGCGCCCCCAGCCGACGTGCCGAAGCCCCCGGTCGACGCCGCCGCCGAGTGCGGCACGTGCGATGACGGGCTCGCCTGCACGGACGACGCGTGCGCCCTCGGGGTATGCGTCAGCACGCCGCGGCTCACCCACTGCGTCATCGGGGACCAGTGCGTCGCGGCGGGCGACTCGGATCCTGCGAACTCCTGCCGCATCTGCGTGCCCAGCAGCAGCCAGCAAGCTTGGACGCCGCTCACCGCCGGCCCCTGCGAGGACGGCGACCTCTGCACCGAGGGCGACACCTGCTTCAACGGGAGCTGCGTCCCAGGGGGCGCGAAGGCCTGCCCCGCGGGCGCTTGCGAGGATGTGGTCGGCTGCGACTCCGACAGCGGCTCATGTGTATTCGCGCCGAAGGCGGCAGGGGCGCCGTGCGTCGACGGCTTGTGCTCGCCCGGGCTCGACGGGCTCGAGTGCCTGCCCGGCGACGGCCTGCCCCTCGGCACCGTCGTGTGGTTCGATCGTCCGGAGTGCCCCAGCGGGTGGCAGCCGTACTCGCCGGCGATCGGGAGGACGATCTCGGGGACCGGGGCCCTCGCCGTGGCCGAGGCGCGAGGCGATCCGCTGCTGAGCGGCGCCGAGCCGCTCCACAGCCACACCGTGGCCGGTACCGGCGATGTGGGCTCGGTGAGCTACGCGGGCATCGTGGGCTGCTGCAACGGGGGGCTCGCCAGCGACGCCGACATCTCCTACGCCGGCGAGGCCCAGCCCGCGAGCGCCGGCCTGCCTTACCTCCAGCTCCTGCCGTGCGAGAAGGTCAGCGCCGCGGTGATCGGCGGGCCGCCACAGGGCCTCGGCCACTTCTCCGTGTTCGGCTGCGCGGACGGCGCTGCGCCCTTCCCCTTCGCCGCCGACCGCCTGCTCGTGGGTGCTCCGGCCGAAGGAGCGCTCATCGCCTCGTTCGGCTCGGGCGGCCTCACCTCACACGACCACGAGGTCGCCGGCACGCTCCCCACGCCGTCTCAGGGGATCGCGCTCATCAGCGGGTGTTGCGGCGGCGGGTACGCGAGCAGCGGCGGAGTCGGCATAAGCACGGCCACCAGCGAGGCCACCGCGGTCTTCCCCGAGGTTGCGCTCAACACCTGCGAGCCGGCGCCCCTGCCGGAGGGCTCGGTGGCCGCTGCTCCGCTCGGTGCGGTCATGTTCGCGACGGAGGGGGATTGCCCAGAGGGCTGGACGCGCTTCAACCCTGGCGCGGGGCGGCTGTTCGTGGGCGCGGGCGCCCCGGGTGACGTGGGCGTGAGCGTGGGCGCGCCGCTGGGCAACCTCGAAGACCGCACGCACACGCACGCAGTGTCGATCTCCGCGGCGCTGTCTCAGCGCAGCATCGCCGCGGCGAATGGCGGCAACTCGCAGGGGGCTGCGCACGGCGCTCTGAGCACCACGATCGCCTCGGGCCCGGCCGCTTCTGGGGCCGCGTTCCTGCAGGTCGCGTGGTGCATCGCTCAGGGCCAGTCGAACTAGCGCCCGGCTCCCGGACCGGCCGCCGGAGCCGCTAAGGCGACGCGCGGAAGACCACCATTCGGGTCCATGTGCGGGGATGGGGAAGCCCCAACGACTCGGCGACAGCGTGCGGCTCGGTCGCAGAGACCGTCGAGAAGCCAGCCTCCTGCAAGTCCCGCAGCACGTCCGCGCGGCTACGCCGGCCGCGCGCGAAGTCCGCGCCCCGCGTAGCGCGTCGCATGAGCCACCCGAGCACCCGCCCGACGACGCCCGGCTGGGGCTCCTCTGCGGGGGGGACGAGGTCGAAGACCAGCGTGCCGCCGCGCGCAGCAAGCAGCAGCGCGATGCGGCGGAACAGCGCGCGCTGCGCCTCGGCGTCCAGGTACATGAACAGCCCCTCCGCGATCACGAAGGTGGGGCGCATGGGGACCAGACTGGCCAGATCCGCCTCCCTGAGGTCGGCGTCGACGAAGAGCCAATGGGCGCGCGCGAGCGCCGCTCGACCGTCTGCCGTGCCGTTCAACAGCCGACGCTTGGTCGCCATGCTCTCCGGTAGATCCACCTCCACCACGGTGCGAGTGGAGAGCGACGACATCCACGCCCCGCGCGGCGAGAGCCCCGCCGCCAGCTCCAACACCACCTCCTCGGGGCTCTCCAGCGCCCACCGATCGATCAGCGCGTGGCGATGCGCCAGGGCCACCGGGAGTGGGCTCCACCGCTCGCCGCGGAGCCGACGCCCGAGGGCGCCGAACCAACGGGCGAGCCGCAGCGCCCCTTCGGTGGCGCCGAAGACGCGCCGCGCGTCCTTGTTGGCGAAGAGCTCGGCGCAGGGGAAGCCTTGGGTGCGCCAGACCTCGCACGTATACAGCGCCGTCACGTGCAAGCCGCGCGCGTCGGGCTCACCGCTTCGTACGAGCGTCTGTTCGGGCATGACTCTCTCCAAGAGCGGCGGGACAGGCCCCGCCGGAAGGGTCACGGCGGAGTGTAGGCCGGATACCCGAAGTGCAGCTGGAGACCGTGCAAGAGGCCCAGCGCCACCTTCTTCCGCCACGTGTCGGACGCCATGAGCGGCCCGTCGGTGCTCCCATCCACGAAGCCCACGAAGGTCTGGCAGCCGGGAGCGGCGGTGCCGGTGAGGACGGCCCAGTCGGTGGCCTTCACGCCGCGGTCCTTCGTCCCCGCTTGCGCGAAGACCTGCGCCTGGATCTTCGCTGCGAGGTCCTTCTCCGTGTTGGTGGGCCCCACCTCGGTATAGGTCTCAACCCCGGACGCCGACGTGCACCCGCACGCGTTCGCCATGACCGAGACCAGGCGATCCGCGCCCGCGCACGCGGCCACGCGCTGCTCGATCGACTTGTCGACGTCGGTGGTCCGGGTCATGACCACCGTCCAGGCCCCACCTCCCTGCGTCTTCGTAGTGTCGGCGTTGAGATACGTCTGCAGGTGCTTTGCGATGGACAGGGTCACGTCCTTCCCTTGCAGCGCCCCGCTGACGGGACCCGGCTCCGGCCCGCCGTAACCGGCGTCCACGCAGATCGTGTGCTTCACCACGCTGCTGCACGCGCCCTCGCTGCACCCGTTCGGGCAGGCCACGCACGAGGCCTGAGTCCCGGCTGGGGTGCACAGCTCCGTGGCGGCGCAGTTGTCGACGAGGCCGCCGTCCTCCCACACGAGGTTGGAGGTGCCGCACGTGCCGGAACCTCCGCTGCAATACGCCCACTGCGTCTCCTGTCGCACTGACCCGGCGCACGACCCCACGCAGGTCTGCCGCGTAGCCACGGGGGAGTCCCCGCAGCGCGTTGTGGTGGGCTTGAAGTGACAGCCGTCGCAGCAGGGTCCGTCCGTGCACTGCGGCACAACGCCGGAGCAGTCCGAGAGCACGCCTGCCGTGCACGTTCGGAGACCGTCGCCGCAGCCCGTGGGGCAGGGCTCCTGGAAGCCATCCGCGGTGCCGTCGCAGTCGTTGTCGAGAGCGTCGCACACCTCCGGCAGGCCCGGGCGGACGGCGGAGTTGTCGTCGTTGCAGTCGCCAGTGCCGGCCGCGGTCCCCGGAGGGGCGGGGTCGCACGTGCACAGCGGGCTCACCAACGCGCCGACGCCGTCGTTGTCCGCGTCCGGGTAGCGCACCGTGCACCCCAGCCCGCCTTCGTCAGTGGCGCCGTTGCAGTCGTCGTCCTTCCCGTTGCCGCACACTTCGCTCGACGCGGGACCCACGGTGCCATCCCCGTCGTTGCAGTCGCCCGAGAGCGCTACGAGGCCCACCGCCGGCGCGCAGAGGCATCCGCCGGGGGCCGAGCCCGTCCCGTCGGAGTCGCCGTCCAGCCAGTAGTCGGCGCACCCCAGAGCACCCGGGTCATTGGCCTCGCCATCGCAGTCGTCGTCCTCGGCGGAGCTGCAACGCTCCTGCGCCCCCGGGTTAGTGGCCCCGACGTCGTCGTTGCAGTCTCCATCGCCCTTGGGGCACACGCCGGGGGAACCAAGGACGGGCAACGCCTCGTCACAATACCCGTCGGCGTCGTCGTCGCACCCCTCGTCGGTCTGGCCGTCGCAGTCCTCGTCCGTGCCATCGCAGGTCTCGGTCTTCGGCTCCGTCAGCGGGGCGTCGCACACCGTGGACAGCCCGTCGAGCGCGCAGACCAGATGTCCAGACGCGCAGGGGCCACCACAGGCGCTCCCGAGCGGGAACTCCTCGTCCGTGGCGCCGTCGCAGTCGTCGTCCGCCGCGTTGCACCGCTCGGGCCCCGGCACGGCGCCCTTGCACTCCGAGAGGCCGTCGGGCCCGCAGCTCCGCACGCCGTCACACGAGCCGTGTTCGTTCGACACCTTGCACGACGTGCTGGCGCCGGCGGCGATCGCGTCCGGCGAGCAGCTGCAGGCGCCGCTGGTGGGGGTGCACTGGCCCGGCACGTCGGCGCGGAAGCTGACCGACGTGCAGTCGTAGCCCCAAGGGCAGGACGAGTCCTCTGTGCACGGCCTACCGCAGAAGCGCCCGGACTCACCGAACGGCATGCAGCGGGCGCCCTCGCCGCAGTCGACGTCCTCCACGCAGGGCGCGCAGAGCAGGTCGACGCAGCCGACGCACGAGGCGTCGTCCGTGGCGTCGGACGGAGTGAAGAGCAGCGCGTCCTCGCCCGCGGCGATGTCGGCCCGGCCCGCGGAGGCAGGGACCACCCCCTCCAGCTCCGAACCGCAGCCGAGCGCGGCGAACGCCGCTACGATGGCAAGGCGCATCACGGGGTCTTTCGCTGGCCGGCGACGGCGATCCACTTCGTGCGGGAGGTGTCGCGCACGAAGCAGCGCTCGAGCCCGATCCCTCCGGCCGCGATCGGCTTGAGTTTGGCGTCGGTCTCCTGCGGGTCGTACAGCGTGACCTGGCCCTTGTCCTTGAAGAGGATCAGCTGGTGCCCCGTGGGGGCCGGCGAGCCCGTCCACTGGATGTACTGGAGCACGATGAGCTGGTCCCCGTCCTTCATCCCGTCGACCACCGGCCCGAAGGTGCGAAGCGAGCGATGCTCGAGCCCCTCGCGGAGCGGACCCTTGCCCGCGTGGCTGGTGTAGTTGTCGGCCCCGACGCCGCCCGGGTTGACGTTGTCCATCACCTCGTTGGCGGGCGTGCCCTCGTTGTCTTTCTCCGCCGGGATCGCCAAGGCGTGCAGCGCCTCCTGGGCCCACGACAGGTCCCCGAACGTGGCGGTGCGAGCCATGATCTTCTGCTGGACGTGGGAGAGCACCTGCATGGCGGTCTTGGCGCGCGGCGTCATCGCGTCCGCGTTCCACCCCGCCGCGGTGAGCGAGCCACCCTTGATATGGCCGCGTAGGCTGGACATCCCGAGGAAGCCGATCACGTCGGCCGGCCCCTGCAGGATGTGCGAAGCCAGGGACACCGCCTGCACGCAACGCACGCCGTCGGAGTCCGTGGCGTCGATAGCGTCAGCCTGTCCCAGCTTCCGCAGGATCGCGGCGTGGTCCCAGCCGCCTTTGTCGTCGAAGGGGAGCAGCGTGGCAGGATCCGCGGCGCTGGGGTCGTCGAAGCTGGTTCGCACCTGGTTCGAGCCGGCGGGACCCGAGAGGTTCCCGAGGTTACCCACGGCCTGGTCCACGGGGCGCGCCTCGGGAGCCGGGCGCAGCGCGGCGGTTTGCTGCGCGTAGCCCTGGCCTGACGGCCGGGTCGCACCTGCTGGGGCACTCGCGTTGTTCTGCGCCACGGCCGTTCGACCGGCGACATCAGTTTCGTAGCCCATGGCGCTCTTGTGCTCCCTGTCTGGCCGGGCCCGCTCGAGGACGTCTCCCCGGGCCCGCTTACACGCAGTGACCATGGTAGCCGACAGGGCGCGGCGAGACCACGGTGTTTACGGGCCCTGTCAGCGACGTCCAGGCTCCGGTAGAGTCCTCGCCCGATGGACTGGGAGAAGCTGGCTGGAGAGAAAGGAGAAGCGCCGCCGAGCGGGCGCTTCGATCGCCTGTTCCGCGTGGGGAAGCTCGGCATGTCCGTGGGCGCCAGCTCCGCGCTGCAGAAGGCCAAGGGCCTGTTCACGCGCACCGACGACGAAGCCTTCAGCCGGGATCAGGCGGCGAAGATCGTCAAGGTGCTGGGCGAGATGAAGGGCGGCGCCATGAAGGTGGGGCAGATCCTGTCGTCAGACCCCGATCTCCTGCCCCCGGAGATGCTCGCGCAGCTGTCGCAGCTGCAGAGCGCCGCGCCCCCGATGCCGTACCGGATGATCAAGGAGGTGCTCGAGGAGGCCTTCGGTCGGCCGCTCGAGTACGTGTTCGCCTCCTTCGACCCCGAGCCCATCGGCTCTGCCAGCATCGGCCAGGTACACCGCGCGCGCCTCGAAGACGGGCGGGACGTCGCGGTCAAGATCCAATATCCCGGGATCGGATCCACCCTACGCAGCGATCTCAAGAACCTGGGCTCGGTCCTGACCATGAGCCGGGTCGTGATCGAGAAGCACAAGACCGACGCGTACCTGGCCGAGATCGAGCGCGCAATCCTGGCGGAGTCGGACTACGCCGCCGAGGCCGAGAACCTACTGCACTTCAACGAGGTCCTGGCGCAGCGTCCCGGAGTGCGGGCGCCGCGTCCCCTGCTCGAGTGGACCCGCCAAAATGTGCTCACGATGGAGCTGGTGAGGGGCCAGAAGCTCGACGTTTGGCTCGAAACGGCGCCGATCGAGGACAAGACGGCCATGCTGGCCCGCTTCGTCGACACCTACGCGTGGCTCTTCCACGAGCAGCTGGAGCTGCAGGCAGACCCACACCCGGGAAACTTCATCGTCGACTCGGACGGGACGCTGGTGATGCTGGATTTCGGCTGCGTGAAGCGCTGCGATCCGGCGTTCGCCGACGCCATACTGGACATCATGGACGCCTGTTGGCAGGGCGAGGACGACCGCGCGGCGCAGATCTACCGCGCCGCTGGCTTCGGCAAAGAGGCGCACGGCGACGACGTCTTCAACGCTCGGAAGCTGCGCGAGTACCACGAGATCTCGCTGGAGCCGTTCCTGCGTGACGAGGCGTTCGACTTCGCCTCGTGGGACATGCGGCGCCGGCTCCAACGATTCATTTTCGATTGGCCCACGTTCATCAAGCTCACGCCACCGGCCGAAGGGCTCCTGATCTTCCGAGTGCTCGGCGGGATCAAGGGGCTGCTCGCGAAGTCTGGCGGGCGGCTCAACGTGCACCGGATGGCGGTAGAGACCGCGCGGCGGCGAGGGCGCCTCACCGGAGAGCCCCTGCGGAGCGCGTTGCTCGCGCGTGCCCCCCGATGATGGGCGTCGCCGCGGGCGTGGCCGCAGCCTGGGCCCTGGCGTCCGCCAAAACCGGCCGGGCCGACGGGACCCTGGTCCAGGGGGTCCACCCGTACCGGCGGATGATGCCGTTCATCATGCCCACCCGGAACGAGTCGGTGGCGTACTTCGACACGCCGATCGACGCCGCCAAGCTCCAGGCGTTCTGCGCCTCCAGAGCGCACCGCTGCACGGTCACCCACTGCCTCGTGGGCGCGTTGGGCGTGGCCCTGCGCGAGGTGCCGTCGCTCAACCGGTTCATCTCCGGTCACCGCCTCTACGCGCGGCGCGACCGGGTCGTGAGCTTCTCGATGAAGCGCCAGCAGCTCGACGCCGCGGCCAAGATCGCCGTGGTGCGCCTGGTGCTTCGCGACGAGCCCTTCGCGGCGCTCTGCGCACGTATCGACGCCGAGGTGGACCGAGAGCGCCGCCCCGACAAGACCCCGTTCGACCAGGAGCTGGGCGCGTTCCTCGCGCTGCCGGCGCCGGTCCTGCGCGCCGGCGTATGGGCGTTCCGCTGGCTCGACGCGCACAACCTCCTCCCCCGGTTCTTCACGGAGGGTGATGCGATGTTCGCCAGCGCGTTCGTGGCCAACCTCGGGAGCCTCGGGATGGGCCCCGCGTACCACCACCTCTACGAGTGGGGTAACTGCCCGGTCTTCGTGGCGGCGGGTGCGGTCGAAGAGCGCCCGGTGGTGCGCGAGGGCGCCGTGGTCGCGCGCCAGATCCTGCCGCTCCGGTGGAGCTTCGACGAACGAATCGACGACGGGCTCACCGCGAGGCATGGCCTCGATGCGGTGGTCCGCGCCCTAAAGGATCCCGAACGATGGCTCGCCTGATCCCCTGCCTGGTCTTGGCGCTCGCCTGCGAGAGCCGCTACGCGTATCCGGCCGCTGACAGCGGTGAGACGCCCGTTGCGGATACCGTCGCGCCCGTGGACGCCGCCGAGGTCACGCCGGCGTGCCCCGACACGCCGTGCGTCACTGCAGGCGCCGAGTGCGTGGTCACCGAGCTCTTCGCTGCCGTCCGGCGCTGCGAGGCCGATGCCCACGGCTGCCTCGCCGAGTCCGTCACCCCCTGTGCCGTAGACAACACCTGCGTCGTCACGCTCGAGGCGGGGCCCACCTGCGTGCCTAGCACCAACCCCTGCGCCGGCCTGCCCCCTTGCGCCACCGTAGGCGCCACCTGCGACGGCGACACGGCCGTGGTCTGCGAGGCGCTCCCCAACGGCTGCCTGCTCGAGTCGCGGTCCGAGTGTGGCCCGCTCGGCCTACTCTGTGAGGGGGGCAGCTGCGTCGAGGACCCCTGCGCCGCCAAGGTGCTCTGCGCCGAGGAGAAGGTGTTCTGCGCGGGCCTCGAGATCCGCCGCTGCGCCGTGGACGCTGACGGGTGCCTCGCGCTGTCCACCGAGCAAGACTGCGCCGAGATCCCGGGGGCCGAGTGCGTCGAGGGCAACCCGCCCCGCTGCTCCGGCCAGGTCATCGGGGCGTACCGCGTCTCGGTGATCCTCGACACCTCTGCAGAGAGCCCCCTCGACACCCCGCTCACCGCGCTCGACCGCGCCCCCAGCGTAGCCGGCACCACCGTCGCGTTTCGCGCGGCCACCGCTGCACCCGCCACGCCCGCCAGCGCCACCGCGGCGGCGGCCGTGCTGATGTGGGACGCGGACTCGGAGGTGTTGTCCACGGTGGCCCAGGTCGGGGACCCGCTCCCCGACGCGCCCGCAGCCACCTTCGAGAGCTTCGACGCGCTCGGCGCGAATGGGCCTCGCGTGGCCCTCCCCGTCCCCGGGGCCGGCGCGCTCGCCCCGCGCGTGGTCTTCGTGGCCAACGCCACGGAGCAGCGTCGCGCGGTCATGCAGCAAGACGGGAACGGCCTCGACGTCATCGTGTCGCGGCAGTCCGTGATCCCGGGGACCAGCGCCAACTTCGTCGGGCTCTCCGAGCCCACCCCAGCCGCCGAGCTCACGTTCTTCAACGGCAACGACTTCGGCCAGGTGAGCGGGGTCTATCGCCACGACGCCGGCGGCGCCCTCATCGCGGTGGCCACCAACACCACCACCATGCCCAACGGCGTGGGCGCCCTCACCGGCGTGTCGCTCGGCGAGGTGGGCAGCGACGCCGCCTATGTGGTGGGCTTCGGAGAGGCCGGCTTCGGGGCCCCGTTCGGCGAGGTCCAGCGGGCGATCTACCGCGTCCCGCTGGCCGGGGGTCCCCTCACCGCCCTGGTGGATCGCGCGACGCCCGTCCCGGGCCAGCCCGAGGAGGTGTTCAGCACCTTCGCGGGGCCCGTCGTGGTCGGCGAAGACCTCTTCTTCGTGGGGGTGGGAGAGCCCGGCCCGCAGAAGCCCCTCGGGCCGCTCACCTACAAGGCGCTGTACCGCGTCCCGGTCTTGGGCGGCGTGCCGGAGCCCATGGTCGACACCACCACGCCCATGCCCGGAGGGCCCGAGACCTTCGCGGCCGACGCGTCTGACGGGCTCTCGGGCGCCGGAATGTGCACAGACGGGGTGTCTGTGATCTTCCGAGGCGTGGGCACCGCGAATCAGGTGATCACGCGCGTCGGGGTGTTCGCGATGCAGGCGGGGGGCGACCCGATCCGGATCCTGGACACGACGCAGTCGATCGACGGCCGCAAGCTCACCGACCTGCGCATCGGGAGGCGCTGCGCGTCGGCCGGTCGTATCGTCCTCCACGCCACCTTCACGGACGGCGGCGAGGCCATCCTGCTGGTGACGCCCGCGCCCCCCTGACCCTTCCGGAGGCCCGAACCATGTCCACGAGCGAACACGCCCACACACGGGACAGCGGCGCGGTGCCCCAGACCCACAAGACCGCGTGTATCCTCTGCGCGCTCAACTGCGGACTCGAGGTCGAGACCGAGGGGCGCCGCATCACCCGGATCAAGGGCGACGCCGCGCACCCGGCCTCCGCCGGTTACCTCTGCGAGAAAGCCCAGCGCCTCGACCACTACCAGAACGGCACGGACCGCCTCACCACACCCATGCGTCGGCGCCCGGACGGGACGTACGAGGCGGTCTCGTGGGACGTGGCGATCCCCGAGGTGGCCGCGCGGCTCCGTCGCGTGAAGGAGGCCTCAGGGGGCGAGTCGATCCTGTATTACGGCGGCGGCGGCCAGGGGAACCACCTCGGCGGCGGCTACGGCGACTCGCTCTTGAAGGCGCTCGGGGTCAAGTACCGCTCCAACGCGCTCGCGCAGGAGAAGACGGGCGAGTTCTGGGTTCAGGGGAAGATGTTCGGGGCCGGCTCGCACGGCGACTTCGAGCACTGCGAGGTGGCGGTCTTCATCGGCCAGAACCCCTGGCAATCCCACGGGATCGCGCGCAC
>SXOO01000290.1 GCA_005776725.1 Pseudomonadota bacterium
GGCGGCGGCGCAGTGACGATCAGCGCCCCAACGAGCCTTGTGCCCGGGACGCTCGCGGCGCGAGGCGGTGCCGGCGGAAGCGTCTTGGGTGACGAGGACGGCGGCGGCGGAGGTGGAGGCGCCGGAGGCTCAGTCTGGCTGCTGGCCGATGAGGTCCAGATCACGGGCACCGTGGTCGCCACGGGCGGCGTTGGGGGCACGGCGAGCCAGTCCGCCTGTTTCGGCGGTGACGGCGGCGCGGGCTCCACGGGCCGCGTGCGCATCGACGCTCTTGCGGTGGCGGGGCTCACCAACCCGCCCTATATCGGCAACGGCCTCTTCAATGGCCTGGCGCTCTCACCGCTGCGGGTCCATCAGCCGGACAGCAACTCCGTGTCCGTCCACAATCACTCGCTCTCTCCTCTCGACATCCGGGCCATCGTCATCGCCCCCTGAGCGGCCGATCGCACCCGGTCCGCTTCACCCGGCTGGGGCCGCAGTCGTTCACCCCAGGAGTCAGTCGTCGTGACAACGTCGAGCCCAAGTCTCAGCCGTTTGGATCTCCTCGCCGCCATCCTGCTTGGCGCCGGGAGCGTAGGCGCCGCAGCAGGAGGCTGGCTGGCCTCCCTGTGGTCCGGTCAACAGGCAGGTCGCTACGCCACGGCCGGCGTCACGCTCAGCCGCGCCAACACTGACTACCTCGAGGCTCAGGCCAGCTTCCAGGCGCTCGGCCTCGAAGCCCTCCGCGACGACCTGATGTACGCGGAGTATCGCGCGGCGCAGGAGCGGGAAGACGCTGACGACGTCGAGTACTTCGAAGAGCAACTCAGCGAGGCCACTCAGGTGCTCCTCGCGGCCACCGGCCCAGCGGAAGAGGCGGCGGCGGTGGCCAAGCACGAGGCCGAAGTCGCTCAGGAGCTCGCCCGCCTCGCCAAGAAGCGCGCCGACTCCCTCATGGGCATGCGCGCGGCAGACGCTCAGCTGCAGGACGGGGAGCGCGCCAACGAGTTCAGCGACCGCTTCGGCCTCGTCGGCGTGCTCATGTCATTGGCCGTGTTCTTCGGGGGGCTCTCGCCGCTGGTGCACGCGAACCGCCTCAAGGTGGCCTACCTGGTGCTCGGGTTGGCCCTCTGGTGCGGGGGCATGGGCGTGGGGGGAACGACTCCACTGCCGTTCTGACCTGCCCACCGCAAGAAGCGCCAGGCTTGTCACCTTTGGTTGAAAGGCGGCGACCGGAACCCACACGCTGGGTCCCATGAGCGAAGCCGAACTCGCCCCACATGAACTCGAGACGCGCACCAGCTCGCCCAGTCCGGCACAGGGCAGGCAGCACGGCCCTGGCGAGTCCCTCATGAGGAGATCGCCAGCCGCCGCGGAAGTGGCACGTCCAGTCTTCCTTGAGCGGCTGAATCACAACTCGCTCCGGGCCCTTGTTGCGGCTGCGTCGAGGCCCTGGCGCGCCTTCGCCCCGAGAGTGGGCGAGGTCCAGTGGGTTCGGAAGCGGCGCTCCTGGGCTTCGTCTCCGGTGGCGGTGAACCGCAGCGGGGAACGCTGCGGGGTTGGACGATACGTAGGTGCCCTCGCTGGCTTCCAAGCCGCGCGCCCCGGCCCACTCGGCCAGGTAGACCAGCGCCTCGGTGAGGTGGCTGAGCCTCGCCTGGGCCACGTCCTCGATGCACGCCGCGCGGCCCTGGCGCCACGCTCGCTGCATGTTGGGGTCCAGCCCGCCAGGGCCGAGGAAGGCGTCCACAGCGCTCACCGGGCGCTGAGGTCGGCTCTGGCTAAGGGAGCACGGTGGGGCGGCGTGAGAAAAGCGGCGCGAAGCGCGCGATGAAGGGAGGCGCTGCGCAGCTCGGAGACTCTCTCGGGCTGGCGAGACGACTTCGCTTGGGACGCTCAGAGCGGGAGGACATGCATGGCCGCGGGAGACGCGCAACGGGTCTGGTTTCCGGAGATGCTGCAGATCTTGGCGGCGGAGTGGTCACCTCAGACGACCTGGTCGCAGCTGGCCGAGCTCTGCCAGCGGATGACCGCGTTGCGGACGGACCTTCGCGCAACGCGCGGCATCCGGCCGCCGAGGTATCACTGCCCGGAGTGTGGGGACGTCTCGACGGCGGAGCTCCCTCCGGTCTCGGTTCGGTCGGCCATGTTCAGGCTGGTGAGCCTCGGGTTGATCACGAGGGAGGTCTTCGAGGGGCTCGACCGGGACTGGTCCAGGTTCCGTAGGGTCAACCGCCTCGACGCGTACGGACAAGCCGCCGCAGTGCGCGGGGCGTCGGACGCCTCCAGCAGGCCGCGTCGGAAGGAGGCGCGTGCGCCCGGTGGCGGGGGGCACGGCGAGTGAGGGCGACGGGACGCCGCTCGCGCGCCGTGGGCACGGCGAGTGACACCGAGGGAACACCACACGAGCCCGGGTCGCCACGTGTCTGTTCAATGAGGGCGAGATCTCGTACTCCTCTGCAGCATGACTGCCGCCACGCCCAGCGCTAGCGATGTTGCCGCGTACCTCGACGCCCAGCCCGAGCCCGCTCGCTCGCGCCTCGCCGCGCTGGCCGCGCTGTTGCGCGCGGAGGCGCCCGGCGCCACGGAGCGGATGGCCTACGCCATGCCCACCTGGCACCAGGGCGAGAACCTCGTACACCTCGCCGGCTACGCACGCCACGTGGGGCTCTACCCGGGTCCCGCGGCGATCGAGCACTTCGCTGCCGCGCTCGAGGGGTTCACCACGTCGAAGGGCGCAATCCAGCTCCCGCACGACCGCGAGCTGCCGCTGGACCTGGTGCGCCAGATCGTGCGCTGGCGAGTGGCCGCGGCGGCGCTTCGCCCCAAGGCGTCGCGCCTCCAGAAGAGCGCGGCGGTCACCTTGACCGACCCTGGGCCCCGCTCGTTCGAGGCCGAGCTCATCCAGGCGCCCGGCACCACGGCGTGCTTCGTGGACTTCCCCTGGCCGCTCAAGGACTTGTACGGCAAGGGCAACCTGGTGCCCATCGAGGCGCGCTGGGACGACAGCGTGACCTACCGCGGCAGCCTGGCCATGATGGGCGGCGCGTGCGCTGTTCTCCTGTGCCGCAAGGACGTGCTGGCGCAGCTTGGCAAGCGCCCCGGCGACCGCGTTCACGTGACGGTCACGCTGGACCTGGCGACGCGCGACGTGGAGGTACCGGAGGCGCTGGCAGAGGCGCTGGAAGGCCACGCCGCGGCGCGGGAGGCCTGGGCCACGCTGTCGCTGTCGTGCCGTCGCGAGTACGCAGACTGGATCGTGGAGGCCAAGCGCGACGAGACTCGCGCGTCCCGCGTGGCCAAAGCGCTGCCCCGAATCGCTGGGCGCCAGCGGCTGAAGGGGTGAGCGCAGGCGCTCGGGCCTGGCAAGGCGCGGCGCGGCCGGGTTCGCCTCCGCGCTACGGTGCTGCGGTTAGGTGGGTGCGGTGCCGACCGCTCACGGTCGTGACCACGCGAGAGTGACATGAGGAGACACAAGAGGGCTGCCATGTAGAGGGCGCAGCGGGCACGTACCCGTTCGCCCTGCGTGAAGCGGTGGCCGGACCATTGGCCGCTTTCGCGTGTCATGGGAGCGACGCCGACGAAGGCCTCGACCTGGTTCCTCGGAAGGGTACCGAGTTCCGGCGCTATGGCGACGCCGACTGCGCCGCAGGAACACGGTGTCACGAGGCTGCGCCCGTCGACGGCGTCCAGGGGCTCTGTCGGGCCAACGCTTCCCTCCCGGCCTGTGTGGGCGATCCCGACTGCCCGTGGGAGTGGACGTGTGAGGGCGAGACGCTCGGATGCACGGCGTGTGGCTGCGAGGAGGTCAGCGCGCCGGACGCGCCCGGTCAGTGCCAGAAGGTGAATGGATTCGGCGATGTCGGGATCTGGGTCGACCCGGACGTGAAGGCCGACGGCGACCACGTGCGCGTGTACTTCACGAAAGGCGCTATCGGCACGGACTCGAACTGGCTCACCTGCCGGAGCTACGAAGTGCAGGCCAGCGATCCGAACGTCGGATGGGTCACGGTGGCCAAGGAGCTCTGTGCGGACGAGGGCAACCTCACCGAGCTCGAGCCCGGCGCGATCCTCGAGCGGCCTGGGTTCACGGTGAAGAGACAGGGGAGCGCCTCCACTGCGGCGTTCCGACTCCGGGCCACGTACCTCCACGGATGCGAAGGAAAGACCGGGCCAAGTCAGTGCGAAGGCGGCCCCTACGAGTTCTTCTCGCCGGCGACATACTTCGTGAAGTGAGACCCAAGGGTTCAGTGCCCGAGGGCGGACCGCGGACCCCGGATTGACGCTTCAGCACCGGGACACCTATGGTGTGCCCATGAGCATGACCACCATCCCTAGCGCACTCCCTCTCTCCGCGAACGACGCAGCAACCCTCGCTCGCATGCCCGAAGCCCAAAAGGCGAAGTTCGTCGCGGCAGCGGTCTCCGAGAAGCTCGACCGAGAGAGTAAGCAGCCGGCGCCCACCATCAGTCGGCAATCCGTGGGATCCGACGGGCCGCCGTCCACGAGCGCACCCAACGCCATCGACCTCGAGGCCACCGAGAGCGCATTGCTCGCTCGAAAGACCGACAAGGCGAGCTTCATCGCCGCGGCGATTCGGGAAAAGATGAAAGCGCTCCCGCCCCACCTGCGTACGCAGGTGACCACGCCGCCCCCCGCGCCCCGTGGTCGTGCGGCCCTCGAGCCCGAGATCGGCTCCACGATGAGCGAGCGGGTCGCCTCCTAAGCCTCTTCTCGCTGGCTCCGGAACCCTAGGGGTCGGTCAACCGCGGCTGCCCTGAGGGCGCGAGAGGCCTGCGTGCAGCGCTAGCAGCGTCACCGAGAGGGCCGCAGCGGGCCACACCGCGAGCCAGGGGTGGGTGCTCATCACCGCCACGCCGTCCGTGAGCAACGTGCCCCACGACGCCTGCGGGGGCTGCACGCCCAGACCCAAGAAGCTGAGAAACGCCTCCTCCACCACCACCGCGGGCACCATGAGCCCGGCGTAAGCCAGCGCCGGACGCGCCACGTGGGGCAAGAGGTGCGTCGCCGCGATGCGCCACGGGGGCAGCCCCATCACTACGGCCGCGCGGATGAAGTCGCGCTCCAAGAGACCCCTGACGTGCGCGCGAACGATGCGGCTCATGGTGAGCCACTGCACCGCTCCCAAGGCGAGGAAGAGGTTGAAGACGCTGCGCCCGAACGCCATGACCAAGAGGATCACCACGAAGACGAACGGCAGACCGTAGAGCACATCGACCAGCCGCATCATCAGCGCGTCGACGCGCCCACCCGCCAGCGCCGCCGTCGTCCCCCAGAGCGCGCCGATCAACACGCTCACGAGCGTGGCGAGCAGCGCCACCGCCAGCGAGATCCCGGCGCCGTGGCACAGCCGCGTCAGGAGATCGCGACCGAGCGCGTCGGAGCCGAGGAGAAAACGACGCGCCTCGGGCGCACCCGGGTACTCAGCCACGACGATCCGACCGTCCCCGTCCGCGTCCAGCCGGGCGAGCGCCTCGTCCGACTCGAAGGGTCGGAAGGGGCGGGACGCCTCGAGGAGCTCGTCTCGCGCGATCGCTCCGTCGCCGTTGGTGTCCCACGCCTCGAAGCCTGCCGCCCCGACCCTTGGCGTGAGCGCCCGCCAGAGCGACTCGGGGTCCGCGGTGGCAGCGCGGAGCTCGTCCCGGAGACCCGTCGACAGCGCCTGGAAGTCCCGGGGCCACTCCGCGCGCACGATCCGCCCATCGCGATCTGAGTCGTGGTCGGCCATCACGAGGCGCGCGAACCGGTCGACCCAGTAGAGCACCAGCAGCTCCGCGGCGCCGTGGATCGCGCCGTCGCGGTCGCGGTCCAGGTGCTGGAAGTGCGCGGTGTCTCCGTCCAGCTGGGGGCTCGAGGGCAGCGCCGACGTGCCCGGGGGTTGAAGGCGAAGCTCGACGTGTTGCTCCACGGGGCTGAAGCCAGTGAACGACACCAGCGGCGCCAGCGCTCCGGCCACGCCCACCAAGGCGAGCCAAGCCCAGGCGAGGCGCCGACCCACGCCCACCTTCACGCCGACTCCGCGCGCACCCGGGGGTCGAGCCACGCGTGCAGGAGGTCGGCGGCGAGGTTCGCCACCACCAACACCGCCGAGTAGACCATCACCACGCCCAGCACCATCGGGTAGTCACGCTCGAGCGCGGAGTCCACGAAGTGCCGCGAAATCCCGGGGATCTGGAAGACGCGCTCCACCACGAACGACCCGGTGAGCAGACTAGCGAGCGCCGGGCCGAGGTAGGTCACGAGCGGCACCAGGGCCGGTCGGAGGGCGTGGCGAATCAGCGCGACCCGCAGGGGTAAACCCTTCGCGGCGAGGTGGCGGAACCAGTCCTCGTTCACCTGCGCAGCGAGCCCGTCGCGCACGAGTCGCCCGAAGACCGCCGCGTAGGGCAGCGCCAGGGCGAGCACCGGGAGGGCCTTCTTGGACATCCCGTGAAAGAGGCCGGGCTCCCAGCCGCCGTGCGGCGGGAACCACTCGAGGCCCATGATGAAGACGGCCACGAGCACCGGCGCCAGGACCAACGACGGCACCGAGATCCCGAAGAGCAGACCGGCAGACACCGCCCTGTCCCACACGCTGCCCGGGCGTGCGCCCGCGGCGACCCCCAAGGGGAGCGCCAGCAGCAACGCGACCACCAGCCCATAGAGGCCAAGCTCGGCCGAAACGGGGAGCCCCTCCGCCAGGTTCTGCGCCACGGTCCGCGTCCCCTGGCTGCGCACGGTCACGCCGAAGTCGAGCCGCGCCCAGCTGCCCACGGTGGTGAAGAGCTCCTCCACGAAGCCGGTCCGCTTGAAGAGCACAGGCGCACCGTCACCCACCGTGGCGCCGGGCGCCGCCACCACCCGGAACACGGTGAGGTCCTCTGGTGCGCGGAGCGGGACACCGCCATCCAGTAGCGCGTAGATCTGGCCGGCCCCGACCGACTGACCCGGCCCCACCGACACCGACGCCAGCCGTCCCTCGGCGGAGGCGACCACGGGCTCGGCCATTCCGAGCACCCGGGCCTGGTTGGCCACGACGGCGGGGGGCAACGGCTGCTCCGTGTCGAACGGGCTCCCCGGCGCGGCGCGCATCACGGCAAAGGACACCGCCACCACGGTGAACAGCACCGCGACCGCGTGGAACAGCCGCTGAAGGACGAAACGAAGCACGCTGGGAGTCTCGCCCCACGCGGGTTCGGCGTCGAGTCAGCGCGTGGCCAGGGCGCATCCGCGACTTGATCTTCGCTTAAGTTCCGCGGACTTACGGAACGCGCGTGCAGAATGTCGCGCGCAAGCTGTTGTTTTGCCGTGGGCTTTACTACGCTCGCGCCACGATGCCCATGTTCAAGCGGGAGGGTGAA
>SXOO01000291.1 GCA_005776725.1 Pseudomonadota bacterium
CAACACCTCGGCGAGCGCGGCGCCGGTGTCCCGAAGGGCAGCGGGCTCGTCGGCGCAAGAGAGGGCCACAACGAGCATGGGAACGAAGCGGCTTTCCATGACCGTACGATTTCGGCACGTCGCGTTACGAAGTCAAGGTCTCAATCGGCCGGTGCCCGGGCGGGCCCGCATCACCGCTCCGCCAAACTCCGCCAGAGCCCCGACTCGCCAAGGACGGAGCGCTTCCAGTAGGCTTCCCGGTGGAATGCCGCGCCGAACGCCCCGCCCTGCCGTCGCCTTCTGCGCCCTGGTCTGCGTCGCGTGCGCCGGCGCGCCCGGGGTGATCGACCCCACCGACGAGACGGACACGCGCACGGGGGGCGCGTGTGTTCCCGGCGTCCGCCTCTGTAACGCCTCGACCTTGCTCGAGTGTCGCGCCGACGGAGCGGGTTATCTGGAGCTCGTTTGCGAGAAGGGGTGTCGCGAGGGCGCGTGCGTCGAGTCCACCTGCACTGACGGGTCCAAACGATGCAGCGGGGGCAAGCTGCTCGAGACGTGCACTGAGGGCGTATGGGCCACCACGCTCTGCGACCAGGCCTGCGCCGACGGGGCCTGCGCGCCGATCACATGCGCCGCCGGTCAGGTCTTCTGCGAGCCCGGGGGCGACCAGCTGGTGCAGTGCTCGGCCACCGGGCTAGAGCTGTCAGTGGTCGAGGACTGCGCCTATGGGTGCGACGCCAGCGCGTCTGCGTGCCGTCCGGCGGCCTGCTCACCCGGAGAGCTGCGCTGCAACGCGGACGCGCCCGAGCGGTGTCGCGCCGACCGCACGGGGTTCGAGCCCGCCGGCGACCCCTGCGACGAGCGCTGCGAGGCCGGGAGCTGCGTGGTGTCCGCCTGTACGCCGGGGACCAAGCGCTGCGGGACCCAGGGCGTGGAGACGTGCAACGCGGCGGGCTCCGCGTACGGTGACGTGGTGGCGTGCACCTATGGTTGCCTCGGCGGGCCCGGCGGTCAGGCGCAGTGCGCTAGCTGCTACCCGGGGGCCACGCGCTGTGAGGGGCAGAACATCCAGTTCTGCTCCAGCCCCTTCCAGCCCTGGCAGACCGTGGAGACCTGCAACGCGATCGACACCTGCGCGGGCGGTCAGTGCGTCAACATCCTCACGCTCGACGGCACCGCCTCGGAAGACAGCGTGCGTCTGTTGCTAGTGGAGGGCCTCGCGGACTGCTGGGTGGAGCTGCAGACCAAGGCGCCCCAGGAGACCGGCAATCGCTACATCTGCCGCGGTCTCGACACCACGGCGCTCCAGGGCGACATCGCGGAGAGCGAGCTCATCTCTTGGTTCTGCGACGCCGCGGGCGAAGGCCTCACCGCGGACGACTTCAAGGACGAGACCCACTACAAAGCGGCCCTCGATGTGCTCGGCTGCGGCACCCTCGACTTCCTCGACCTCACCGTCGACACGCTGAACCACAAGGTTCACGCAGGGCTCCACGCCGTAGAGTGCGTCGCCTTCGACCGACCGGACGCCGAGATCCTGATCGCCCCGTGCGAGGAGCTCAAGAACCCGTGAGCGCAGGACGCCCACAGCCCCCGTCGGGCGCCACGCCCCGTCACCTGCGCGCGCGGCTCGAGGACGGCGAGGCCGTCGTGGGCTCGTGGCTCTCGCTCGCGAGCTGCGGCGCCGCGGAGGTTCTTGCGCGGGCGGGCTTCGACTTCCTCGTGGTGGACCTGGAACACAGCACCACCAGCCTCGAGTCGACCGAAGCCTTGCTCCGCACGATCGAGGGCTGCGGCTCCACGCCGCTGGTGCGCCTGTCGTCACTCGACGCGGTGCAGATCAAGCGAGTGTTGGACGCGGGCGCCCAGGGGATCGTGATCCCCCAGGTGCGCTCCTGCGCGGATCTCGACGCGGCCGCGGCGGCCATGCACTACCCGCCACGGGGCGTCCGCGGCGTGGGGCTCAGCCGCGCTCAGGGGTATGGGGCCTCGTTCGACGCGTACCGGCTGGCCTTCGCCCAGTCCGCGATGCTGGTCGCCCAAATCGAGAACACCGAGGCGGTCGCGCATATCGATGCGCTCGTCGAACACCCTGACCTGTCCGCTTGCCTCATCGGCCCCTACGATCTGTCGGCCTCGCTGGGCCTCATCGGCCAGCTCGAGCACCCCCGGGTGCTGGAGGCGGTCGAGCGCGTCGTGAGCGCTTGCCGGATCGCCGGGATCCCAGCGGGCTTCCACCAGGTGGCGCCCGACCCCGCCGCGCTCCGGCGCCTCCTCGACGCCGGGCACCGCTTCATCGCCTACGGGGTGGACTTCACGTTCCTCGACGCCGGGGCCCGCGCCGGGCTCGCGGCCCGCTGACACTTGCCCTGGCGCGTGGTCATGGTGGGGCTCGGGCGCTTCGGGCAACGCCGCCTCGCGTCGCTCCGCGCAGACCCGCGCTTCCACGTGGTGGCGGGCTGCGATCCCCAGGGCACCCTCGACCTCCCGCCCACAGCCACGCCCTTCGCTCTCGGAGCCGACATCGCCGTCATCGCAGTGCCGCCGGGGCTCGCTCCGGCGCTGGTCGTAGAGGCGCTGACCACCGGCCACCACGTGCTCTGCGAGAAGCCCCCGGCGCTCGACGGCGCAGGCCTCGCTGGGGTCCCGGAGCTCGTGCACTCGCGCGTGCTCCGGTACGGCTTCAACCACCGGCTCCACCCCGCCGTACGCGAGGCCAGGCGGCGCCTGCCGTCGCTGGGCCCGCTCCGCGAGGTGTCGGGCGTCTACGAGCGGCCGAGCCTGGCGCCCACGGGCGGGTGGCGCGCGCGCCCCGAAGCGGGGGGCGGCATCCTCCGCGACCAGGGGATTCACCTCGTCGACCTCTGCTACTTGCTCGCGGGGCCGCTCTCGCTAGAGAGCGCTGGGGTCCGCCGTGAGCCCTCGGGCGCCGAGACGCACGTGGAGGCGCTCCTCCGCGGCGCGGGCGGCGTCCCCGTGCACTTCGTCAGCTCGGCCGAGGCTCCGGCCCACCGCTTTCGCCTGGAGCTCCGGGGTGACCGGGGCACGTTGCGCTTGGAAGGGCTGGCCACGTCGTCGGGCGCCTATGCCCCCGAGCGCCTCGTGAGCTCCACGGGGGAGGCCCTCGAGTGGGACCACGACGACTCGCTGGACCGCGAACGCGACCTCTTCGCCGACGCGCTCGGCGGCGCGCCAGGACTTCACGGGACCCTGAAGGACGCGACTGTGGTACTGTCCCTCGTCGACGCCATGCTCCAAGGCCCGCCGTGATCCCCGCCGCTTACGCCCAGCGTTATCTCGACCGCGTGAAGCGCCTGCTCGACACGCTCGATCCCGAGGCGATCGGCGCCCTCATCGAGGCGCTGCTGGTCGCGCGCGCCAACGGCGCCACCGTATGGCTCCTGGGCAACGGCGGCAGCGCAGCCACCGCTCAGCACTTCGCGAGCGACCTGCTCACCTCCGTTCGCCTCGCGGAGCGTCCTTTCCGCGCGATCTGCCTGTCGGACAACGTCGCGGCGCTCACCGCGATCGCCAATGACTACGGCTACTCCGAGGTCTTCGCGCGGCAGCTCACCGGCCGCGTAGCGCCCGGGGATCTGGTGGTGGCGATCAGCGCCTCCGGGAGCTCGGAGAACGTCCTGGCGGCGGCCCGGGTCGCGCGGGCTGCGGGGGCCCAGGTCGCCGCGCTCACCGGCTTCGACGGCGGTCAGCTGCGGTCCCTTGCCCACCTGCATGTCCACGTGGGCTCGGCGCCCGGCGAGTACGGCCCCACGGAAGACCTGCACATGGTGGTGAAGCACCTCGTCAGCACCTACCTCTGCGCCACGCTCAACGACGACGCGGACCCGCGCACACGGAGCGTCCCCGGGTGAAGGTGGCCGTGTGTTCGCGTTCGTTCTCGGCCAACCCTCAGCTCCGGGCCGAGCTCCTCGAGGCGTGGCCGGAGGCGCGCTTCAACGACAGCCAGCGAACCCTCGCGGGGGCCGAGCTGGCCGAGTTCATCGGCGACGCCGAGGGCGCCGTGATCGGCCTCGAGACGGTCGACGAGGCGCTGCTCGCGCGAACGCCCGCGCTGCGCGTGGTCGCGAAGTACGGCGTGGGCCTCGACCGGGTCGATCTCGAGGCGCTGAGCGCGCGCGGGATCGGCGTCGGGTGGTCGGGGGGCGTCAACGCCCAGGCGGTGGCCGAGGTGGTACTGGCGCGCACGATCGACTTGCTGCGCGGGCTCAGCGAATCCGACGCCGCGGTCCGCCGCGGCGGTTTTCCCGCGCGGGTGGGCCGAGAGATCTCCGAGATCACCCTCGGGATCTACGGCTGCGGCGCGGTGGGTAAGGCCGTGGCGCGGGTCTTCCGCGCGCTGGGGGCGCGGGTCCTGGCCCACGACCTGCGCGACTTCCCCGAGTTCTACGCCGCCAGCGGCGTGATCCCGGTGGACCTGCCCACGCTGCTGGCCGGCAGCGACGTGCTCACCGTCCACGTGCCCCTCACCCCGCGAACCCAGGCCGCGCTCGGCGGCAGCGCGCTCGACGCCCTACCGCGCGGGGCGCTCCTCATCAACACGGCCCGCGGCGGCATCGTCGACGAGCGCGCCCTGGCCCAGCGCCTCAGCAGCGGGCAGCTCGGCGGCGCCGCGTTCGACGTCTTCGACCCGGAGCCGCCCGTAGACCTCGAGCTGCTGGGCGCGCCGAACCTGTTGTTGTCGGCGCACCTCGGCGGCAGCAGCCGTCGCGCCCACCTCGCCATGGGCCGAGCGGCGATCATGGGCCTCGGACAGCCGCGGGACGCCGGCGTCCTTCGCGGCGAGCTCGGGTTATGACCCCGCGGTGGAGCCTCGCGCGCTCCCTACGGACGGTGGCGTTCAAGGACCGGCAGGCCTTCCGTCAGCAGATGTTCGCTTACCTCGCCAGCCACGATCGCACCGTTCGGAGCGTGCTGGCGGTTCACAAGCGGCTCCGCGGCACCCCGCTCTCCGCCGCGGCGCTCACGCTCTACGGCCTAAGAGCCTACGCCGGCATGTCGGCCCCTCGCCCCTCCCCCATCTGGGCGGTCTCCGAGTACCGCAACGAGCGCCGACAGTTCGATGCGCTGCGTGCGCTGGTCCCGCAGGGCAGCATCGGCGACCTCGGCGTGGGCAAACGCGACGCGCTCACGCTCGAGTCCCTGCGGTCCGTGGCCCGGCTCCTCACCCACCGCGGGGCGCTGCGTAGCCTTTGGCGCCTCGTGCGTCGCCACGACCGCGACGACGGCTTCCTCGTCGCGGCGCGCACGGCCGCCTGCTTCGGGCGCGCGCTCCGCACCGGAGAGCTGCTCGACCGCCACGGCGCCAAGGCGGTCCTGGTGTCCAGCGACTCGAATCCGCCGGCCATGGGGGCCATCGCCGCCGCCCGCGCGCGTGGTCTCAAGGTGGCCTACGTCACGCACGGCCACCTCCCGGAGGGACCGCCCCCGCTCGACGTGGACCTCGCGTTGCTCGACGGCCCCGCGCTGCTCGGCGTGTACGAGCGCGCCGGTCCAGTGCGGGCGCGCGTGGTCTTCAAGGGCGCCGAGGGCGACTATCGGCCGTTGGCCACAGCGGGTCTCGGGCGTCCCGCGCCGGTGCTGGGCGTGTTCATGTCGATCCTGGTGGACTGGCCCCGGGCCTACGCGTTGCTCGGGCGCCTGAGGGCGGCGCTGCGGCCCCGCCGGATCGTCCTGCGGCTGCACCCCAACACGGTGATCCGCGACCCCGCGTCACGTCGCCTCGTGCCCGACTGGCCCGAGCTCGTCGTGTCTGACGGTGCCACGATCCTCACCGACGATGCCGGTCCCTGCGATCTGGTGATCGCCGGCAGCTCCAGCTGCCACCTCACGTTGCTGCGCTACGGCGTCCCCACGGCCGTGGTGCGCGGCCTCGACGCGATGCCGCACGACTTCTACCGCTTCGTCGAGTCGCGGATCGTCCCCGAGCTCTCACCCGACTCACCGGATCTGGCGGGCATCGGGGCTTTCTACGCGGACCCTTCCTGGCGAACCCGCTTTCGCGGCTTCGACGCCACCTACCCCACCACCGACGGCGGGGACCCGGACGACCCGGCGCCGGCGCTCCGGGCGGCCCTCGCCGAGCTGCTCGCGTGAGCGCCGCACCCAGCGCCAGCATGTCGCCGCGCACTCACGGGCCCGCTAGAGTGAGCGTAGGAGCGCGCCCTTGACCCAGGCCTTCGTCATCCTGAAGCGAGAGAGTGAGCGCGTTCCCGGCAAGAACTGGCGCCTCCTCGAGGGGCGACCGCTCTACCAGTGGATCCTCGACACGCTGGCCGAGCTTCCCACAGTAGACCGCGTCCTCATCGACACGGACGCGCCCGAGCTCGTCACGGCCCTCCCCGATGCGCGCTTCCATGTCCATCGCCGCGCGGCGGCGCTTTGCGGGCACGAGATCACCGCCAACGCGCTGCTTGCGGCCCACCTCCCCGACAGAGGCGGGGAGCCGTGGCTCATGGTGCACGCGACCAGTCCCTTCCTTCGGGCCGCCACGCTCGCACGGGCACTCACGCGCTTCGCGCTCGGAGACGTCGACAGCCTCTTCGGCGCCACCTGCCACCGCGCGCGCTTCTGGCGGGAAGACGGCACGCCGCTGAACCACGACCCCGCGCTCCTCGTGCCGACCCAGGCGCTCGCTCCGTTGTACGAAGAGGACTCCAGCCTCTATCTATTCACGCCAGACAGCTTCTGGCGCACCGGGAGCCGGCTCGGACAACGCCCAGCGCCGTTCGCGGTGCCGCGCCTCGAGGCGCTGGACATCGACACAGAGGAAGACTGGGACCTGGTCGCCGCCATCGCGCGCGCGCATCGGCAGCCCGCCGCATAAGAAGCGCCCTGGGGAGACGAGTCCGCCATCCGGGGCTCCCCCCAGCACACCCAAGCCCTAGACCCCGGCGTGATCGTTAGAAGGAGAGCCCCCATGTCGCCCGATTCGCCCCTCCCCGTCGCGCTGCCGCGTGTGGCCGAACGCCCGCGCCTCTTCGTCCACCCGCACTTCCTCGACGCGGAGACCTGCTCCCGGCTGGCGGCCCTGGCGCGCGACGACGAGCAGCTCACCGCGAAGGGCGTCACCGTGCGCCACGACGCCACGGGAAGCTCGGCGGAGCTGCCGCTGTCGCTCGACCCGGGCCTCCTCGAGCTGGCCCGTCGCGTCGCCGAGCACCTCGGCCTGGTCAACGAAGTCAGCTACACCTTCCGGATGCGTCGTTATCGCGAAGGCGATGGCCACCCCGCACATATCGACACCTACACGATCTCCGGTTTCCACCTCACGGCCACCGCGATCATCTGCGTCGCAGCCCCCGAGCGAGGCGGGCAGACGGCCTTCCTCGCCACCCCCGAGGGGCCCCTCGCGGTGGAGCACGCCGTGGGTCAGCTGGTCGCCTGGCACAACCTGCAGCTCTCTCAGGCGCCGGACGGCGGCCTTGACGCCAGGCCGGAGCCGGCCTCGCGGCACGTCGGTGTGCCGGTGGAGGCGGGTGAGAAGGTGATCCTGAGCCTCTTCACGTCCTCCAGCCTGGAGGCGCTGCAGGGGGCACGAACGGGGTCCCGAGCCGGAGATGCGGCGCGAGCCTCGGTGCGGCGCGTGAACGGTCCCATGCCGAAGGGCCTCCGCGGCTTCGGCCGTTGCCTGGCGATCGTGGACGATGGCGTGCCCGCCGAGACGGTCACGCTCCTCGAGGGGGCGTGCGACTCCAGGGGAGTCACGCTCGTGCGCGTGGACCCGAGGAGCTTCGACTACGCTCCGGAGCGCGCGCTGCGCGATGGCGACATGCTCTACCGCCCCGCGGTCTCGCTGCAGGCGATGCGGGTGGAGCAGCAGCTCTGGCATCCCCGCGTGGGCACCTTCTACCGCGACCCAGGAGGACCCTTGTTCTCCAACGTCAACGCGAACCTCACCTTCGCGCGCGCCGGCCTCCCCGTCCCGCGGACATATTGGATCCACAGCGGGGATCGCGCCCTCATCAAGCGCTGGGTGGACGAGCTCGGTGGTCTTCCGGTGGTGATCAAGGCGCTGGGCCACTCTCGCGGCGTGGGCGTGATCCGCGCGGACTCGTTGCCCAGCCTCTACGGCATCGTGGACTACGCGCTGGCGGAGGGCACCAAACCGCTGCTCACGTCCTACATCCCGGACGCGGTGCACTGGCGGGTGGTGGTTGTGGGGGACCGCGGGGTGTCGAGCTACCGCAACGTCACCGACGAGGACGACTTCCGCACCTCGGGCAGCTCGCAGAGAGAGGACTACCTCGCGGCGCCGCCACCCGGAGCCGAGGCGCTCGCCGTGGCGGCGTGCCATGCGCTCCGCCACGATCACGGCGGCGTGGACATCCTCGAGGGTCCCGGGGGGCGGCTCTACCTCTTGGAGGCCAACTTCCCCTGTTATTACGCGACGGCGCAGCTCGAGATCGGCACCGACGTGGCCGGGGCCATGGTCGAGCACCTCTTGGGCCGCGCGGAGGCCCTGGCACCGGCGCCGAGCGCGCCCTTCCCGACGCTGACGCGCTGACCGCCTCCGCGAAGGCGGGCGAGGCTCAGAAAGCCTTTGCCTCCTGCTCCGCCGCGAGCTTGGCCTTCTCCTCGGCCGCTTGGGCGGTGACGTCGCCCTTCACCTTCTCCTCGGCCGCCTGCGTCGACTTGAGCTCGTGCTCCTGGCTGACCTCGCCCTTCTGCTTCTGCTCGGCCGCCTGCTTCGACTTGAGCTCGTACTCCTGGCTGACCTCGCCCTTCTGCTTCTGCTCGGCCGCGGCCTGCTGCTCCTTCTTCAGATACTCCTCCTGGGCGGACTTCTTCTGCTCCTGCTCTTCCGCCATCTTGCGCTGCTTCTCGGCGGCGAAGCCCGCCTGGAGCGCGTCAGCCTGCGCGATCTCCAGCACGCGGTCGTCCACGCCTGCCTGCTTGGACGCGTCCTCGGAAGCCTTCGCGGTGTACCCGGCGGCCTGGGCCTTGACGCGCTCTTCCTGCCGGAGTCGGGTGGCCGTGAGGTTCTCGAGCGATGCGGCGTAGCGCACCTCCATGTCCTTCTGGGTCTCCTCCCGCGCCCCCTCTTTCTGGTGCGTACGGACGATCTGCTGCTTCCGCCGGCGCTCGGAGCGCCGCTCGAGGTGGTTGCCCCGCTTCGCCAGCTCCTCCTCCATCTTGTAGCGCTGGGCCTCGTCCGGGATCGTGGCGATCTGCTGGGCCTTCGCGTTCATCTCCTTCGTGAGGTTCTCATGGCGGTTGTCGAGGCGCAGCTTGGCCTTGGCGTCTTGCTCCTGGATCTTGTGGCTGCGCTTCTGGTGATGCTCCTGCGCCTTCTGGTACGCGACTTTGCGGTGCTTCATGCGCTGCTCGAGGCCCTGCTTCGCTGCCAGCTTGCACTCCGCGAGATCCCCTTCAGCGGCGTCGAGTTGGTTGCCCCAGGAGGAGGCGAGCTTCTTGCGCTGGGCCTCGCTCTTGATGAGCTCAGCGACGTAGAAGTCGTCAACCGTCTCGTCGTCCTGCGCCTCGTCGACCCACTCGTCCAGGATGTCGGCCACGGCGGCCTGTTCGGCCTCGAGATACGCCAACTCCGAGATCAGGGCCTTGTCCTCGGCGCAGAGCCCGCCCTCGGCTGCCATCGCAGTGCCGGCAGTGCCCACGACCGCGGTGAGCGCCGCGATGGCGCTGGCCCCCGCCAGCCGCTCGAGCAGCACACGCCGTGAGACGCCCGTGGGCGGCGCCACGCGCTTCTCCAAGAGTCCGGCGTCCGCGAGGCGGTCGCAGGCCTCGAAGACCAGCTCACGGTCCGCGTCACCGTGCAGCTCGCTTCGGAGCCCCGCCAACAGGCCGTCGATGTCGCGCGAGCCATCAGCGTGCTGCCACACCCACGCGGTGACCGCATCGAGGTGGTGGATCGCGTGGTTTGGACCCACTACGACCAACCCCTGGCCGAGCGGACGGGCGATGTGATCTACGCGGACGGCGACGGGCTTCATTCGGATCTCCTCCGGGGTCAAAAAACACGGCGCAGTAGGCGAGTCAGTACCTACGGCGAGTCCACCAGGATGCGGGGCGCGACGCACGCGCGCAAGTGCGTCGGGCGCATCCGTGGTTTTGATCTTGCGTCGCGCATGCATGCCGCTCGCCGCGACGCCTTGACCAGACGCTCGAAGCCCCCGCCCAAGACACGGCGCCGCTCACGGCAACCCAAGGCCGCTTCCTGACGCTCCGAAGCGCGCGGCAATGCACCGCCTTGTCCGGAGCCCACAGAAACCACTGCCGCTCCGCTCCGTCAGCCCCGAGAGTGACCGTGCGTCACTCTGCCCGGCCGGAATAGCCCCGGAAGAGCCGAAGTAGCGACGACGCCGGCACGATCCACCGGCCCCAAGAGGCCCATCCCGGCCCCCGGACCCGCCTGCCAGAGCTCCGACTACGCTGCCCAGGTGGTAGGGAAGCCCTATCCTCTTCTTCGGGCTGGGAGGCTCGGCGGGCCTCGCGTCGGTCGACCGCCTGGCCGACTCGCGCAACCTCAGCGCGTCCGACTACGCGGTGGTCCCCGGCGTTAGCCTCGGCGTGTCCTACTGGTTCTGATCTCCGCGCCCAGAGCGGGTCGTGTCGTCCCCCTTGGGTGGCGCGAGCAGTCCAGCACGAACACCTCGACCTGGAGCGCGCATGGGCGGGCCTGCAGGGCCAAGCACGCGGCGTGGAGTTGGGCTTCCAGCGCCTCTCGGGTTTCCCAGCGCCGCACCCTCCCGCGGCGTGCTTCCTCCGAACCCGCAGTCCAGTCCTCGGGCGAGGCCCAGTAGACCAGGTAGACGCCGTGCGTCAGACCCTCGGGGGCGAGGTACCGATCCGCGAGCTGGTCGGGAAGGCTCTGCTCGAGGCCATCGTTCCAGGCCCCCTTGGCCTCGACAAGCACCTGCAGCCCCCCAGCGGCGGCTACCAGCATGTCTGGGCGCTCGGTGGGCCTCAGCGCCACCTCCCTGAAGGGGCCGACGACCCGACGGCCGAGCTTCTGCGTGAGTAGGACCTTCACGTGGTCCGAGAGGGCGTTCTCGCTCTTCAAGGTCCACTCGGTGCTGTCCCCTTTCCTGGCCTCGTTCCAGCACGGGGCAGGGTGTTGTCGGATCTCGGCCTGAACCTCGTGGAGCGCTCGGACCAGGGCGCGCTGGAGGTCGTGCGCCGTCAGGACGGGCCAGGCCGTGCCGGCCAGGACGCGAAGCACCTCCTTCGGCGTGCACGGATCGGCGCGCTCCGCCATCCGTCGGCGTGCCCCGCCAGCTAGTCGGTTCAGGACGTCGCGCTGTGCGGGATGCTCAGCGCGGAGCGCATCGAGCGCCTCGACCTCACCGCGCTGAACCAGGACGTCCATGAGCCGCGCTTCCAGCCGCTCGAGGGGATCCGCGGCATGTAGCCGTCCTGGTCGCGCGCGCCGTCCGGCGAGTGTCGCGCCGCTGGCCAGGATTGCGCTCAAGAGCTGCGCTGCCTGCTCGGACTCCATTGCGGCGACGAGGGGCCGCACGTCGTCGAGGCGGTCTACCAGCCGGCGCAAGAGGTCCGCATGGAAGCCCGCAGCCGCGAGATGGCGCCCGGCTGCCGTGGGATCGACGGAGGACCACACGTCGTAGCCCACGGCGGCCCACGCCGCCTCGGACCTCTTCGCCCAGCGCTGACCCAACGCCGCCAGGCGGTCCGGCGCGTGGCGCCGAAGAAGGCGAACGCCCTGCCATGCGAAGCCGGGGTCGCCGAGCTGGTCGAGCCAGTCGACCACGCCCGTGGTTAGCGCTGGCAACCACGAGCCCTCGGATAGTTGCGCCAGAGCGTCAAGCGCCGTGGCGGCCAGCCCGACATCGGCCAGCTGCCGATTCACCGTTTCCAGGACGCGATCCGCCGCCACGTCCAGCGCCCGCGTCGTTACCGCGACCAGGGCAACGTCCTCTGCGTCTCGGCGCGTACGCATGCCCGTCACGGCCGGCGCCCAGCGTCGGACCCACTCGTCGTATTCCGGAGGGCGACACCCGTGGGCGTCGAGGAGTGTCAGCGCCCACACCGCCACCATCTCCGCGCGCGTGGCGAAGCGCGCCGTTCCCGGCCATGTCAGCTCCCCCACTGGGCGACTGGCACGAAGGAAGTCGAGCGCCGCGTCTAGAAGGCGCTCCCCCTCCGCCTCGGTCCCGGCGCGCCAGACATCGGGGTCAACGAGGTCGGCGAACGACGTGTCCGTGTCCCACAGGTAGTTCAGGCTCGCAATCCACAAGCTCTTGCCGGCCCACGTAGCCGCCCTCACAGTCGCCGGCAGGCCTGAAGGCACTCTGGGCGGCGGAGGGGTGACCATCCGCGGCAGTTCGGTCAGAAACCCGTGCACGACGGCCCAGCTGCCGCCTGTGCCCGCCTTGGACGCCAGCCGCGCTCGCGCGGGCGGGGGCAGCTTCGCCAGGATCTCCCGCACCGCACGAGCGACCTCCGGCCCCCACTCGGGCCGTGCCGCCGCGATCGAGACGAGGCGCTCAGCAGCCCATGGCTCACGCTCGACCTTTGGTCCGAGCCACGCCAGCGCGGGCGCCACCAGCTCCGGCCGGCGCGCCACGATCCGCAGAACCGTCGGCAAGTGCGTGGAACCGAGACCCGACTGCCGTGCGAACCCAGCGCGCTTCGACGGCTCCAAGGCGTGGAAGGGGTCGGGCCCGAAGGCGTCCGGCCAACATGCCGCCAAGGCAGCGCTTTGGAGCGCACCCTCCGGGTCTGCCGGGCTCGGCTCCGCCAACGGTCTCAGGCGACCGCCTTCGTCGAGCTGGCGATCCGCTACCACCCACGCAGCGCACGCTCGGAGCTGGAGCGGCTGGGTGTCCGCCAGCGCCAGCTCGACCAGCTCGTGAGACAGCTGGCGCGCCCAGCGGGGGTCGCACTCGGCCAGCAGGTCGCAGGCCAGGCGCCGGGCCTCGACCGGCTGGGTCGGGTCTGTGAGCTGACTCTGGAGCTCCGGAACGACCTGCGACAGGTCCAGCGCCCGCAGGTCGCCTGGGGCGAGGTGATCCAGGTCGCGGTAGCGGTCGTCCTCCACGAGCCTGAGCAGCGCTCGAACGACGTGCGCCGACTGCTCTGGTCGCAGCGGCACCTGGAGGAGGACCGTCGGGTGGGACCGCACAGCGCGCTCGAAGACCGCGACAGACAACGCCGCCGCCCATGCGGCCACCCCGGCCAGCGCCGTGGGCACGCGCTCCCCCCCGCCCGCGGAGACCAGAAGCGCCAGGGCCGGATGTTCTTGTTCCCGGCCAACGGCGCTCAGGGCAGCTGCGAGCGCCTCTGCCGCCAGGAACTCGGCAAAGCTGGCGTGTGCCCAGGCGCTTGGTGCGTGGTCGAGGTGGGTCAGCAGCGGCGACGAGCTCAGGAGCGCGTTCCACGCCTGTCGGTCGGCCTCGGCCCGAGCTCCGTCCGCGACGACGTCCTCCAGCATCACTACGCGCCCACCGCTCACCGCCTGGGCCGCAAGCTCGGGGCGTCCCGAGAACAAGCCGACCGCGGCGGCTCGCCTCGCCAGCTCCAGCGCGGCTGGTGGTGGCGTTGGTGCCTGCGCGCGCTCATCCGGCGTCCGTCGCTGCACGTTGCCGTGGATGAAGCGTCGGTACAGAGCGACCGCGGCCGGGTCGCGCCCATCGGCTGGAAGCTCTCCCTCCAGCATCTCCAGACCAAGGGGGCGAGCCACCAGTGGTCCTACCCTGCACCCGCGGACCTTCGCGAGCAGCTCTCCGGCGTCGCGGGCCCACTCCGTGACCTGGCTGGCCCGGAGCGGGCAGAGATCCAGGACCTCGACGGCTTCGTCGCCCAGGTAGCGCCGTGCCAGCAGCTCGACCTCTCTCGCGACCGCCCGCCACGTGAAGGGGCGACACGCGACGCGGAGGCGCAGGAGCGGCCGGTGATCGCCCGCCGACTCCATGACCTCCTCGAGCCAGCTCGTGGCCTGGGCCAAGGGGTTGCCCCCCTCTTCGAAGCCGTCGAGCAGCACGTGAACCAACGCGCCGCCGCCCCCTGGCTGGGCGCGCACGATGTCGGCGATCTCAGACGCCCGGAGGCTACCCCCGGGCGTCCAGCGGCATACCTTACCGCCCTGGAGTCGACGGAGGTCGTCGGCCTCCCGCGCGAGCGCCCGCGTCTTCCCGAGCCCCGCCTCGCCCACCAGGGCGAGGAACGGCACGTGCCTCTGCTCGGCGAGCACCACGGCGCCGTCGAAGGTCTCGTCAAGGAACCCGTCGGCGTCGAGCCGCAGCCCCTGCCCGCGGCGGACCCAAACGCGGCGTAGCTCGGGGCGCGTCACGGCTCGCCCCAGGTCAGCAGCCAACGGGCCAGGGGGACACACCGGATCTCGCGCCCGTCGAGCCGGATTGTCTCGCTCTGGTCACGCGTGATGAGTGTGCCCACGGAGAGCCCCCACGTACGCATGGCCTCGAGGAGGCCGGCTTGCTCGCGCTCCGGCATTGCACTGTCGGTGTAGCAGACCTGTATGGCCTCGACCGCTCGGTCGCCCCGCCACAGGACGAAGTCGCACTCGCGGTCACCTTGCCAGTACAAGACGGCGGAGTGGCGCGCACGCAGCAGCTGGAGGAACACGGCGGTCTCGGCCAGGTGCCCGAGGTCCGGCGAGAACTGGAGCGTCGTCGCGTGGCGGACGCCGAGGTCCCCGGCGTAGACCTTCCGTGGCGACTGTTCGGCCTCGCCTGGCGACCGCGACAGGCGCCGAACCAGGTGAACGAGCCGTGCGTCCACGAGGTGCTCCGTCCACTCGCGGACCTGGTCCATCGAGAGCGCCAGCTTCTTCTTCAGGCTGACCCAGGTGATCTGGGTCCCGGTGTGCCGCAGTAGGTGTAGCGCAAGGCTCCGAACCTGATCGCGCGCTCTGAGCCCATGGCGGCCGATCACGTCGTTGACGAGGATCTGCTCGAAGTACTCGGACAGGAGGTGCTCGCGATCGTCGTCGCGCGCTTCGAGGGTCACGCGCGGGAGGCCGCCGTACCGGAGGTAGTCGTGGCAGCAAGTCTCGAGGTCGCGCAGCGGGAGCGCGGAGGCCTCGTCGACTTCGAGCTGGCGGCGGAAGCGCAGCGCATCTGCGAAGCACAGCGGGTGGATGGGCAGCGTGACATGGCGCCCGGTGAGGACTCGAGCCAGCTCGGGCTCGATGAGCTGGCTCGACGAACCCGTGACCGCCACGGTGGCGCGGCCGGTCTCCACGACGCTCCGGACCCAGCGTGACCACTCGGGCACCTCCTGGACCTCGTCGAGGAGGACGAGCGGCAGCTCGGCAGGCTCGATGTGCTGCAGGTACAGGCGAAAGAGGCGCTCCGGGAAGCTCGGGTCGCCCCGCTGTGCGCCGAAGCCGTGCTCCTCGAAGTCTACGAACAACACGCTCCGTCCGGGGCTCGCACCCGGGACCGGGGAGTCAGCCCGCAGCGCCCGTTGGGCGGCGACCAGTCGCAGCAGACTGGTCTTGCCGCTGCGTCGCATCCCGCAGAGCGCCAAGACCTGGTCCGACCCGGCCCACCGCAGCACCTCCGGGACCTCGACCCTGTCGATGGTCGCGGCCGGTGACTTCCCTCGCCACCAAGGGTTCCGGTGGTGAAGGATGTTAAGCAAATCTCCGTCGTCGGTCATGCGGCCCAGGTTAGCAGGCAAGCGCAAGTGTTACCAACGTGTTGGTAACAAGACTGCAGGGCGGTCGACGGCCCCGCCGCCAGCGCCCTCCGGCGACCGGTCGACGTGGTTGCCGCCTGGCGCTCGATGTCGTTCGCCTCAGCGCGCCGGGCAGAGGCGATCGCGCACGGTGTGCTTGCACCGGGCGCCGACGCGAACTGACGCTGGGCAGCATCAGTACTCGTCCTCCGTGTCGGTGCCTCCATTCGGGGCGAGCTCGGCCTCCAGATCCTCGACCGACGGCAAGCTCCCGATCAGGTCGTCGGGCAGCGCAGCTCCCGAGCTCCGGAACCGCAACGAGCGTGCGCGCTCCGCCCGCATCTGGCGTGCGCCGTAAGATCGTCACTGCGCTCCCGCTGGTGTGGTTCACCGCAGCCGCGCGGCGGCTCCCGTTGTCCACGGTGGGGCTCCTCCAATACCTGGCGCCTACGGGACGAATGCATGTTGGGGCCGGGCCAGCAGAGCTCCCCGGCCGGTTCACCTCCGCGCTCTCGCGCTCCGGTGAATTCCTGGCGGCGGTGTTCCTGTTCGACGAGACCTTCAGCTCCGGTAGGCTCGTCGCTTTCGCCCTCATCTGGGCCGGCCTCGCGGTGTTCACCGTCGACCTCGTACGTGTGGGGCGCTCGGCCCGGTCCCGGCCGGCGTAACCCCACCCCGCACGAGACCCGCTTCCCGCCGGGCACCGGGACGCGCCGCCTGCGGTGGGTCCCCCAGCTCACCTTGGGGACGAGACACCGGGCGCCGCGGAGGCTAGGCTCCACTCATGAATCACTCGATCCGTTCGTGCGCCTCGAGCCTCGCCGCCGCGCTCCTGTTTTGCGGTTGCGCGCCCGTGACCGCCGCCGAGTCACGAGGCGAGCCCCCCGAAGCCTGCGACCGGGCGGTGGAGATCACGCTCCTCTCGGGCGTTGCCCGCGACGCCAAGGCGGGCGCAGTGCTGGAGCTGGACGACGGGCGGGTGGTCTACATCTCGGGGCTCGACGCGTGGCCGCCTGACGTCACCGGCCGCCGTGTCCGGGCCAGTGGCACCGTCGTCACCGCCGCGCGTCTGCCGGTGGCCACGAAGGACGCATCGGGTGCCTGGAGTCAGGGCGTCGGAGAGGGCGGCGGGGGCCAGACCTGGCTGGACAATCCTCGGTGGGCGCTAGAGGCAGTGCGCACGGCCCCCAAACAGTGAGGCGGGCTCTGGGCGTCGCCGGTCACAGCGGCCATTGACTGCTCCCGAGAGACCCGGGGTCTCGACCCCATAGGAGGTGAAGCGATGAGGGCGATCTGTGTCGTGGGTTGGCTGGCGGCGGCGTGCGCCAGCACAACGGGTGAATCGTCCAACAGCCCGAGCGAAGGCGCGGACGTCGAAGGCGCCGAGCTCCCAGGCAGCCCGCAGGACGTGGAGGGCACCAACACGGACAGCGTCGACGCGGAGAGTCGAGCAGGCAGCCCCGACACCACCGAACGCACGGCAGGGGACGACGCCACGACCGGAGGCGACACCCAAGAGCAGCGGGGCGAGCTCCCCACCGGGGCGTTCGTCGCGCGAACCACCCACGTGCCGCCGTGCACCCTCTTCGTGGACGCCAATGCGGCTGGGGCAGAGAGCGGCGAGGCGCTCACCCCGTTCCGTTCGATCGCCGCCGCCGTGGACGCGGCGGAGAATGGCGCGGTCATCTGCGTCGCCGAGGGCACCTACACGGACAGCGTCGCGCCCGGTCTCAAGTACTTCACGCTGGCGGGCGGCTTCCAAAGCGGGAGCGGCTTCACCGTGCGCGACTCGGCGGCGTACGTCTCGAGAGCGCAGGGCAGCGGGGCCGGCGCCTTCTTCACCATCCGCGACGAGGGGCCCACGGAGGGGCAGCTCACCGCCATCGACGGCTTCGAGATCACCGGGTGGTCACAAGGCGTGGTCAGGAACGTGTACTACCCCCAGCGCTTCGACCTCACGAACAACTTCATCCACGACAACACGTGCGCTGAGGACCAGCCGGTCGGCGGGGCCTTCCTCCTGGTCAACGTGTCGGGCGCCGTGTCCGGCAACGTGCTGGCGCGAAACCGGTGCGGCAGGGGCGGCGGGGGCACGCTCCTCGACGGTACGAACTCGAGCGCGCTGACGGTGAGCGGCAACTGGGTCGACGCCAACGAAGGCACGGAGCCCGGGATCAGCCACGGGGGTGGCCTCTACGTGCTGGCGCACGACGTGACGATCACCGGCAACCTGTTCACGGACAACAGCGCCACGGGCTGGGGCGGCGGGCTGTACGTGGGGGCCGATCCCGGCCAGGGCCTCGACGCAACGGCCCGACTGAGCGCCAATGTCTACCGCGCCAACCGGGCCGGCTCAGGCGGCGGCTTCTTCTGCGACGACTCCGCCACCTGCCACGCCACCCGGGAGCTCTACGACAGCAACTGCGGCGGCAACCTCTACCTGGACGGCGGGAGCCACGAGACGAAGCCCACCACGGGCACGTTCGAGCACCTGACGATCTACCGAGGGCTCTCGGCCGACTGCGGCCAGCCCGGCACTGGCGTGCAGATCGACTCCGCAAACGCCGCCAAGGACTCGTACGCGTTCAAGAACTGCCTCTTCTGGGGCAACGCCCAAGGGCAAGACTTCGGCACGGCGTGTCAGGCGGAGGCGTGTGGTGCCGCCGCCACCGTCACGTTCTCGAACGTCCAGTCCGAGACCATGGACAACGGCATCCCGGTCTCCTTCGGCCAGGGCAACCTGCCTGGGTTGGACCCGTTGTTCGTCGACGCCGCCCAACACGACTTCCGCCTCTCCCCAGGGAGCCCGGCGCTAGGGAAGGCGGATGACGGGGGTGACCTCGGAGCCTACGGGGGCTCCGGCCGCTGAGGCGCTAGACGCTGAGGCCCTTAGGTCAGAGACCCGGGCACCGCGAACGTTGGGGATGTGGCCTCGCGCAGCGTGTGGCGCGGCTCACCCGCCGCAGGACGGGTGCTTGGCGCAGTCGCTGCAAACGCAGCCCTCGTTGTACATGTCGCAGACGCCGTCGCCTTCGCAGTTGGCGGCGTTTGAACAGAAACTATCCGTGGCGCAATCCGCGCAAATGCAGTCGTCCTGCGAATTGCAGATCCCATCAGAGACGCAGGTAACGCATTCGCACGCGTCCACCGCGGCGCACTCGGTTTTGAGTTTACATTGCAGCATGCCGGGGTCGGCGCACTGCCCTTCAGGGCCGCACTTCATTCCCTCGCCGCAAGTCCCGCAGCTCCCGCCGCAGCCGTCGTCCCCGCAGTTCTTGCCCTCGCACGAGCACACGGGGCAGGTCTCAGAGGCCGGGTTCTCGCCGAAGCAGTCGATGGGGTACTTGCCTGACGGATCCGCTCCTTCGAACTCGCACGAGTAGTAGCCACCTGCAGCGTCCCATCCACAGACGGCACCGCAGGACTCCGCCCCCCCTTGGAGAACGCCGTTCTCGAAATAGAAGAGGTCCCCATCGAAGCAGCAGCCGATGGTGCCGTGGACATCGGCGCACGTCGTCGGGGTGGTCGCCGGGGTGCACGTCCCGGCATCAGTACAGGAAGTCCCCTCGGCGCAAGTCCCGCAGCTCCCGCCGCAGCCATCGTCCCCGCATTTCTTGCCCTCGCATGAGCACACCGGACAGGTCTCGGGGGCCGGGTTCTCGCCGAAGCAGTCGATGGGGTACTTGCCTGACGGATCCGCCCCTGCCTGTTTGCAGGCGTAGTAGCCGTCGGCAGCGTCCCATCCACAGGAGAGGGCACCGCAGGACTCCGCCCCCCCCTGGAGAACACCGTTCTCGAACCAGAAGAGGTCTCCGTCGAAGCAGCAGCCGATGGTGCCGTGGACATCGGCGCACGTCGTCGGGATGGTCGCCGGGGTGCACGTCCCGGCATCCGTACAGGAGCTCCCCTCGGCGCACGTGCCGCAGCTCCCTCCGCAACCATCGGGGCCACACGCCTTACCATCGCAGCTCGGTGTACAACCCGAGCACTCCTCGCAGTTGCTGCCGAGCAGCCCGAAATTCGCCAGAGCCCCGAGCATGGCCTCGCACTCCGGAGCGACGCAAAGCACCGACCACACCGTGGTGGACGCGCTGCCGCACGCCTCACCGCACTGCTGCGTGGCGTAGGCCGCGAGCAGCGCGCCGATGCACTCGGGGGAGCCCTCCAGCGCCGAGCAGCCCAGCTCAGCGGGCACCCCGAGGGACGAAGCACACTCGCCGAGGACACAGGTGCACGAAGGAGTCTCCCCACAGCCCAGGCCCACGTCGGGGTCGTCCGTATCGGCTCCGGCAGTGTCCGGGTCCGCCACGTCCTCGGGGGCCGGCGTGTCCGATAGGCCCGGGTCGGCGTCTGGCGTCGGTTCGGCGGCATCTTCGAGGCTGACGTCGCCGACGTCGCCCGCGGAGCCGGTGTCGTCGGCCGCGGAGGTGTCGTCGACCGCGGGACCGGTGTCGTCGGCCGCGGGACCGGTGTCGTCCGCCCCGGCCGCGTCATCCGCAGCGATGGCGTCACTCAGCCCGGAGGTGTCCTCGGCGCCAGTATCAGCTGGCGTAGTGTCCGCGGGAGTGACCGTGTCGCCGTCCTCCCCCGCCGCGGTGTCGCTCTGCCCGGCAGCGTCTTCGCTCGCCGATGGCTCGGCGGTGTCCTTGGAGCCGCCGCGCCCGCCTCTAGCGGCGGTGCAGGCCGTGAGCAGGAGGATCAGGCTCGCCGAGAGAATGCGAAGGGGGCTCGACACGTTGGCAACTCCGATGGTGACGCATCCAGCCGCTGCCGGAGCGGGCGGAGAAGACCACGTCCTCCTGCCCCAATTCAAGGAGCTTGTGCGCCGTCGTCGTACCACCTACCGTCCCGTCCGGCGTCTCGCCCCCCGCTGCGGCTTCGACACCGCGATTGGGAGTCCGATGCCTCCTCTGCCAGAGCTCGAATGTGCGCCCGACGTGCGCCGCGTGACCTGGCCGACCCCTACGGCGCTCGGTGGGAGCCGAGCGCCCAGGCCAACAGTGTGGGCGACCACAAGGACAGACTCATGGTGATTCGCCGGTTCCTACAGAGCGTGTCTCTGATCGCCTTCGCCGCTTGTGGCTCCTGCAGCCAGGAGAGCGCGGGCGCCGCGGGCGGGGGCTCGGGGACGGAGCAAGACGTGGAGGGCGAGCCGACTCCGGGCTCGGAGGACGTCGGTTCGCCCGACGAGGCCCCGCGGACGAAGGAGCTGGCCGCCGCGCTTGCCAAGACCCGGACGAACGCCGGCATCCGGTCGATCAGCGCCATCGCGTGGCGGGACGGGAAGATCGCGGCGCAGGCCGCCGTGGGCATCCGCGACGCCCGCACGGACGCCGCCGCCACCCCGGACTCCATCTACATGATCGCGTCCTGCTCGAAGCCCGTCATCGGGCTCGCGCTGGCGCTGCTCATACAAGACCAGCCCATCGACCTCGACGCCGACATCAACGTCTGGCTGAAGTGGGAGAAGCCCCCGCGCAACCCCGCCTTCCCAGACGTCCCGGTCACGCTCCGTCAGCTCGTCACGCACCGGTCCAGCATCGTGGCGGACGACGACTCCGAGTACGCCACCTACGCGCGCCCAGACCCCGACCCGAGCATGGACGCCTACATCCTCGAGCAGATCCCGAACCCCGAGATGTGGGAGGACTTCGCTCCGGGAACCCAGGAGGAGTACTCGAACGTGGCCACCACGCTCGCGGCGTACGTCATCGAGAAGGCGGCCAAGCAGCCATTCTCGGAGTTCTGCCAGAAGCGGATCTTCGAGCCGCTCGGTTTGACGGACACGGGGTGGTTCTTCGCCGACTTCAACGAGGAGCAAGTCGCGCGAATGGCCCGCCCGCACGACGAAGCGGGGAAGCCACTCGAGCACTTCGGCTTCGCGAGCTGGCCCAGCGGCCAGATCCGGACCACCACGGCCGACATGGCCAAGCTGTGGATGGCGATCCAGGCACGCAAGGCGCCCTTCACCGAGATGCTCCTGGCAGACTTCGAGAAGGTGCCGTTCTTCATCATTGCCGACGCCGAGGGGGGCACCTTCGAGCACGGCGGCAGCGAGTACGGCGTGGGCGCCTACTTCATCTACGACGGCTCGGGGAACGGCTACGCCTTCCTCACGAACCACGAGATCCCCGAGGAGGACTCAGACGCCCTCGACGTGGCGCTCGGCGGGGTCCTGGCCGAGATCAGCGGCGTCAAGGAGTAGAGCCACGGGCCGCGCGTGCGGAGGTGACGAACCGGTGGTCGGACGTTAGCCTGCGCGACCCATGGATGCCCACGTCCTACTGACCACCCTCGCCATCGTCCTCGGCGTCGCGGGCGTCACCACCGTCGTCACGCGGAAGCTGGGACTGTCGGCCGTGCTCGGCTACCTCGTCGCCGGCCTCGCGGTCGGACCCAACGTCGCGCTCCCCATTTATGCCAACCGCGAGGTGGTGACGACGCTGTCGGAGCTGGGCGTCATCCTGCTCATGTTCTCGATCGGGCTGGAGCTCTCCATCCGAAAGGTCACTCGCCTCGCTGGAACGGCGGGGCCCGCGGCCTTCATCGAGATGGGCCTCATGGGGGTGCTAGGCCTCGTCACGGCCCGTTTACTCGGGCTCAGCTCGCTCGAGGGCGCCTTCGTGGGTGCCATGGTGGCGATCTCGTCCACGATGGTCATCGCCAAGACCTTCGCGGATCAGAAGGTCCGGGGTCACGTGGTCGGGGTCGTCTTCGGCATCCTGGTCTTCGAAGACATCGTCGCCATCGTCCTCCTCACGATCCTGACCGGCCTCTCGGCCGGCCTCTCCCCGTCGCCCGTCTCCCTGGCCATCACCCTGGCCAAGCTCGCGGGCTTTCTGATCGGGGCCATCGCGCTCGGCCTGCCGCTCATCCCGCGCTTCATGCGCGTGGTCGTGCGCATGGAGAGCCCGGAGACCACCACGGTCGCCGCGGTGGGCGTGTGCTTCTTCTTCGCTGCGATCGCGTCCTGGGCCGGCTTCTCGGTGGCCCTGGGCGCCATCATCGCGGGCGTGTTGTGCGCGGAGTCGGGCCACGGGGAGAAGCTCGAGCATCTCGTGGCACCCCTCCGAGACCTCTTCTCGGCCATCTTCTTCGTCTCGGTAGGGATGCTCATCGATCCCATCGCGATCGCGGAGCAGTGGTTCCCGGTCCTCGTGATCACGGCGGTCGTGCTGGTGGGTAAGTTCGTCTCCGTGACCCTCGGCGCTGTGCTCTCCGGCGAGAGCGTCGGGTCGGCCGCCAAAGCGGCGGCGTGCCTCACGCAGATCGGCGAGTTC
>SXOO01000292.1 GCA_005776725.1 Pseudomonadota bacterium
CCTTCGTCACCCCATTGGGCGCCGATTACGACGATGCCAGGCATGTGGCTCCTTCCGCTTCGGCGAGCCCCTCGCCGTCGATGGCGAATCCCGCCGCGCAGAGGTCGCGACCATAGCGACCGATGAGGCTGTCGTACCGCCCGCCGCTCGCGACCGGAGCGCCAGCCCCCGCCGCGAAAGCGTGGAATACGAAGCCGGTATAGTAGCCGAAGCCTCCCACGGCGGCGAGGTCGAGCAGCGCCTCCGCCGGCTGGGTGCTCATCCGCTCCACCAGAGACCGGAGCTCCAAGAGGGGCGGGGCCAACGAGGGGTAGAACGCGGCGAGGCGTGCCGCCTCCGGCAGGACGTCCTGCGCAGGTCCTGCGAGGCGAACGAGGTGGCGGAGCGGTCCGTCGCCGGCCAGGGCTTGGACCTCTGCGGCGTCCTTGCGGCGTACGGCGGCCAGCAGGGCCTCGGGATCCCGGCAGGAGGCGGGCAGGGCGGCAGGGACGAGCTGTGAGTGCCCGAGCGAGAAGACCGGCGAGACACCGGCAGCGCGGAGGGCGTGCAGGCACAGCTCGAGTACCTCGAGGTCGGCGTCGGGCCCGCCCAGGCCGAGCAGCTCCGCCCCGGCTTGAGCGACCTCGCGATGCTGAAACTCGCGGTGCTCCCGAAGTCGGAACACCCGGCCCGCGTAACACAGCCGGAGCGGGGCAGGGACCCCGGCCATCGGGCCCGCCACGAGGCGCGCGATCTGCGGCGTGATGTCGCTCCGCAGGGCGAGCACGTCCCCGTTCTGCGGATCGACGAAGCGGAGGACCGCGGCCCCCGGGGCGCCGAGCCCTCGCTCGAAGACGTGCGCCAGCTCGAACGCCGGCGTGATCACCGGCGCGTAGCCGCGCGCGCGCAGCGTGTCGAGGAGGAGGCGCTCCTTGTGGATGAAGGCGGCCGCGGCGGCTGGCGTGAGATCGCGCACGCCGACCGGTGTGGCTGGGCTGGTGACGCCGGGGCGGGGCTCAGGGTGTGACATAGATCGGGTTCGTTATCGCCCAGCGATACGTGACGTCTGCGAGCGGGGCCTCCGCGCGGAGCACGCGGACGAGGTGCTTGGGGCGGATCAAGACCTCGACATGGTAACGGCCGGGCGCGTCCGGCGTGAAGGTGAGCCTCGAGCCGGCTCCGGGGCTGGCCGCCTCGCCGCCCGAGACCGTGACATCGATGATGCGCTCGCCGGTGGGTCCGTACCCGATGAGGTGGGTCTCGATCTCGGCGGCGTGCGCCTCCTCCGGCAGCCACTCCACCCAGCCCTGCGGCAGCGGCGCGCCCGGTCCGGTCACCTCGATCTTGGGGGCCTTCGCGAGCGAGACCGTGCCTCCGAGCTCGGTGAGCTCGCAGCCGTCGCAGGTGGCGTAGAGATCGAGGCCATACGGCTCGCCGAACACGGTGAACACGCTGACCGTGCGCCCCGATCGGATCCCCTCGCGGACGCCCATGGCCGACGCCTCCGTGGCGTAGACCCGGTTGTGCAGCCAGCGGAAGACCCGCTCGTAAGAGTCGATGCGCTTCCCGTCGCCGAGGCGCAGGGGGCCCCCCTTCTTCAGGTTACCGACCAGGACCGGATACGCCTCCTCGAGGCTGCCGCAGAACGACTCGAACTCGCCGCCGGGCGTGCAGTAGCCGTCGGTGGTGACGTTCTGGTGCACGTCGGACCCGAGGACGCCCGTGATCGGTCGCACGGCCGAGACCGCGTACCACTTCTCGATCGCGGGCTCCGGGAAGGTATCGAGCATCGCCAGGAGCACGAGGTCGGCGCTGGGCGGATCTTCGGCGCCGTCCATGAAGCGCTCCAGCGCGAACAGCTGCGAGATGTCGTCCTCGAGGATCCGCAGGATGTTGGCGTGCATGTTGTACTGCTCCATCGCGTCGATGGGCAGCGCGGCGATCGTCTCGGCGCTGAGGTCGGGCTCCTCGGAGTGCGCTAGCGCGACCACTCCGCCCTGGGCGTGGATCGCGTCGACCACGGCCTTGCGGTCAGCCTCGGGCGTCTCGTCCTTGAGCGAGACCCGCTCCAGCTCCGCGGGGACGAGGTGCCCCTCGAGGCCAATCGGCATCGTGTGTGTTCCCTCGAAGCCGACGGTCAGAAACACCGGTCGCGCCGGCCCGCCAACCGTCTCGGCGCACGCGATGGTGTTGGAGAACGGCCCGCCCGAGGGGCCCAGGGTGAGCGTGTCTCCTGCCGCCGCGTCGTGAAGCAGCAGCTGCTGGAACGGGTAGCTCGACATATTCGACGGGTGGTCGGTCAGGAACGCGAAGTCGAGGCCCGAGGTGCAGAGCTGCGCCCTGAAGTCGGCCAGGCAGTCCGGTGCGTCCGGCAGCTCGTCGGTTCGGCCGTCGCACGCGTCGTGCGAGAAGATCGAGTGGACGTGCAGGGCGCCGCGCAGCGCGATCAGGCCCCGAGACTCTGGGCCCACCTTCGGCAGCGGGGGCTCAGCGACGTCCGCCTCGTCGGTGTCGTGGGGCGTCTCGGTGTCCTGAGCTGGTGCGTCGGCAAGGGCGTGGTCAGGGGTGTCGACCGCCTCGCCATTCGTAGGCTCGGTCGTGGACTCCGAGCACGCGAGGAAGGACACGGCGATGAGGGCGCGGCGCATGGTCACCTCCTGATGGCGCGGATTCGATGGACGGGGGTACCGACCTCCGAACACTTCTTTTCTCGATGGGTGAGCGGGAGCGTTCGCCCCCGGTCGTCGACTCCTGCGGGAACTTCGTCGAACCCGCCGTGAGCGCGCACGAGCGTGCAGACGCGTTCGAAGTAGGCTGCGACGTCTGTCCGAACCTCCAGCGCGCCCCCAGGGGCGAGGAGCGCATGGAGCACCTCCAGCACCTCCGCCGTGACCACGCGACGCTCTTCGTGGCGCCGCTTCCACCAGGGGTCGGGGAAGAAGACGTAGAAGGCCTGGACGGAGCTCACGGGGAACAGCTCTGCGAGCAGAGGGCGTGCGTCCGAGAGGATGACGCGCGTGTTCGTGTGGCCCTCGCGGTCGAGCCAGCCGCAGAGCTGCTCGCACCACTCGCGCTGGACCTCGAAGCCGAAGTAGCGGCGCTCGGGCGCGTCTGTGATGCGCTGCTTCAGGAAGTGCGGGCGGCCGAAGCCGATCTCCACCTCGACCAGCCCCTCGGCCGCGAACGCGCGACCGGCCTCGAGGTGCGCCGGATCGTGGTAAGGCGACAAGGCCCACCGGTGGACGAGGCTGGGCTCGGGGTGAGCCGCTACGCGCTCGGGGCCCGCTCCGCCGACGAGGCCTGAGATCCGCGCGAGCGGGTTGTGAGCGAGTCGGTTCACAGGCGCCTTGAACCACAGCCGCCGCGTTCCGGCAATCTGCGGCAGGTGTTCCACGGTGTTCCACCTGGACTTGGTCTACGTCAGCGCCCCGGTGGAATGACCGCCTCTGGAGCCTCCAGCTTCGCCAGGAGGGCGCGCGCGAAGGCGTACGCGTCCCCCGGCCACCGCGCCGACACATATTGGCCGTCTTCCACCACGAAGCTCCCGCGATCATCCGTTTCGGTGCCGCGGCGTATCAAGGTCACGGGCCCTCGGGCGAAGTCTTGGGGCCCCGCGAGCGCGGCGCGAACCTCCTGCTCCACCAGCTCAGGGTAGGTGCGGTAGTAGCGGCCCAGCTTCCACGCGGTGAGCCAGTACGCGGCGCGCTCCATGTACGCGGGCAGACAGGTGGTCCGGCGACCGTGGAGGACGCTGCGGCCGTCTGCGCGGCGGGCACGCGCCAGAACGAGCACGCCGTGGCAGATGGCGCCGATCGGGCGCTTCAGGTCCCAGAACGTGCTGACGCGGTCTTGAAGCATCGCGGACCCCAGGTACTGCCGCATGCCCTGCGCGTGCCCCCCGGGAAGCACCAGGGCGTCGAAGTCCTCCGGCCGGATGGTCTCCCAGGCGATCGGGGCCCGGAACTCGGGGGACGCCGTCATCTCCGCGTAGAGCGCCTTGGGTTCGGGCTCAGCACCGAGCTGTCCGAACAAGACGCCGGTGAGCAGCAGCGGATCGGCCTCGCCCACCGCGCCGCGCTCGGTCGCGAACACGACCTCGTGGCCCGCGCGCCTCGCGAGCTTCCAGGGCACCGCGACCTCGGTCACGTCGAAGTCGCGGTCGGGGAGTGGGATGAGCAGGCTCGCCATGTCCGACTCTCTGCTCCGCGGCGCGCCGGGGTCAAGCATCGGTGAGGCGGGCGTCGGGCAGACACGCTCCGCGCCGGGCCTGCCGTGCAGTCAGCCGGTCATATCGAGAGGCCGTGAACGACAGGCATGGACCTGCGCGACGGCTGACGCATCTTCCTCCGCAGTGGCCGCGGCTCGGCCCCTCTGGCAAGGTCTCTTGTCCGACAAACGTATCCGCACCCAGAGCACCAGACCTCAGCCCGATCGACGGGGAGCCCGCGCTTGACCTCGAACGCCACACGCCTCGCCATCAGCTCCTTGGGTGCCGCTGCGATCGGCGTGCTCGTCGTGTGGGCCGCCACCCCGTCTGGATTGTCCGCCGCCTCCTCCCCCCTCTTGCTTGGCCTGCCGCTACCATCACTCGCCGCCATAGCCGTCGTGGTCTTGAACCTCGTGGCGTTCGTCCCCGCCGCGGTGTCGCAGACTGAGCGCTACTACGACCTCGTCGGCGCTGCCTCCACGCTGCTCTCGACCACGATCCTGATCCTCGGCGCGGCCGACTCGACCGCGCTCATCTTCGCTGTTCCACCCCTGATCTGGGCGTGTCGCCTGGGCGCGTTTCTGGCGCGACGGGCCCACCGAGAAGGCGACGGTCGCTTCGACCAGATCAAGGTGCGGCCGGCGCGGTTCCTGGTCGCGTGGGCGCTCCAGAGTCTGTGGGTAAACCTCACGAATCTAGCGGTGACCGTCGCGCTGGCGCACCCGTCGCCACCACCGCCGGGCCTCTTTGAGGTGCTCGGCGTCCTGATCTGGGTCTTCGGTTTCACGGTCGAGGTGGTCGCTGACCGTCAGAAGTCGGCGTTCAGGGCACTCGCGCAGAACCGGGGCCGCTTCATCGACGTTGGGCTTTGGTCGGTCGTCCGGCACCCGAACTACGCGGGCGAGATCACGGCGTGGTCAGGCCTCTTCGTCGCGGCTATCCCGCGCCTCGAGGGGTGGGGCTGGCTCGCGGTGCTGTCTCCGGTCTTCGTCTTCGTGCTCCTACGGTTCGGCAGCGGCATCCCGCTCCTCGAGGCTCGCGGGAGAGCCCGTTGGGGCGACGACCCCGCATACCAGCGCTATCTGGCTCACGTCCCAAGGCTCGTCCCCCGAGCCCCTTCACGGAGACATCGTGCCGCGAGTTGACGCGAGAAGCACGATGGCAGCGTCGCCGGGCCGGGCTCCGTGGGACTGCTCTGGCGCTGAGTCTGTTGCGGCTGGCGCCTGTCGAGCGGCGCCCTCTGCGGGGGCGATGCACCGAGCTGTACGCAGACACCGTCCGCCCGGAGAGGCGACCCGCCGCCCGCCTCGACCCCTGTATGGACGTCGGTTGCGGGGCCGGTCTAGAGTCGCGTTCTCCGCCCGCCCGCCGAGGCCGCGCCGCAGAGGTCTGGCATGTCCCACTTCCTGTTCTGGATCGGGCTCTACAACTTGCTGGGGTCGTGCGTGCTCTTCGCGATGCATGACGAGCGCGTCGCCGATTGGGTGATGCGTCGAGGCATCGAGGTCGTCGACGTGCCCTACCAGCACGGCCCGTTCGGGCGGCTGTGGTTGTGGTGGGCGGCCACCGCCAACGCGTTCATGGGGGCGGTCATGGTGCTCGCGACCCGCTGGCCCGCCGTCGTACAGCGGGAGGTCTGTGTGGCGGTGGTCGCCCTCTACGCCGTGATGTACGTGGTCTGCGCGATCGGGGGCCGAAGCCGGCCGCCGTGGGGACGGGGTGCACTGTCGATCCATGTCCTGTGGCCACCGCAGATGGCCTGGGGCTTGTGGGCTCTCTCGCGCTGAACAGGTCCGTAACCGGCACCGTTGCTCGATCACTCGCGCTTGCTGCGGGCGGTGGTTGTCCATCGGGCCCTGGTGGCCCGGGGAGTTGAATCGTCCTCTCAGTTCTGCCAGCGCGGGCCGATGCCCAAGACCAAGACGTGGACGGGGATGTCGTCGGGGGTCTGCTTCAGCTGGGCGCGGTAGTGGATGCTGACCGCCAGCTGGGTCTTGTTTCCCATGTCCAATACTATGGGGATGGTAAATCCAGCGCTCAGGACCACGCCGTTGCGGACGTCGGCGCCCTGCAGCCCGCCGACCATGCCGCCGACGCCCAGGTGTACGCCGAAGTGGCGGTGGACGAGGCGGGTGGTCCAGGCGGTAGGGACGAGCTCGAAGAGCGCCAGCATGTAGCCGCCGTGGCGGATGGTGTGGGCCGTGACCACTCGCTCGTAGGCGAGCGCTGCGGAGAGGCCAACCCCGCCCACGGAGGCGCCGCCCAAGAACTCGACCCCGCCAAACCCGTTCGCGCCCTGCAGCAGGACGTCCGTGGTGAGGCGGATCTCAACTGGGAGCCAGCCTCCGGCGTGCGGCGGAGCCCCTTGGCCGAGCAGCGCGGCGGCGAGGAAGAATGAGCTGAGCATGCTTGTCCGTGCCCCAAGACTCCGGGGCAGAACGTGCCAGAGCACGATCGCTGGGAGCGGTCGTTCGTTACACCGGAGATAGCGTACACGGCGAGCAGCGCCCAATTCCACCGCCCGCCGCTCACGTCGTGCGCCGGCTTCGGCTCGCGGGCGCACGCGGCTCCATCAGCTCCGGCACACCGACGTCTCGGAACGCGTGATAGCGTCTCCAGGCATGACGAGCCCCGGCCTCTTACGTCGAATTCTCCGGTGGTTTCGAGGTCCTGCGTCCGCAGGGCCGTCGAACGAAGAGCCTGACGACGAACCCGTCGAGTCGGTGGACATGGCGATCGAGGGCCACTTCGACCTCCACACCTTCGCGCCGCGCGATGTGGTGGGGGCGGCGGAGGCCTACCTGGACGAGGCCCGCCGCCTCGGCTTTCGGGAGGTGCGGCTCATTCATGGCCGCGGGAAGGGCGTACAGCGCGCGGCCGTCCGGCGCATGCTCGCCGCCCGGCCCGACGTGATCTCGTTCGCCGACGCGCCGGCCCATCTCGGCGGGTGGGGCGCCACCGTCGTCGAGCTCGCGCCGCTCTGACGCGTCGCGGCCCATTGGGTCCACCGGTTGCGGGGGGCTCGCGGTGCCGCGAGCGGGTGCGTAGAGTACGCCGATGGTCTCACGACTGCGTCTCACGCTCTGGGTCGTCGCGCTCGGCTGTCGGGGCGCCGCCGAGAGCTCGCCCGCTCCGACCGACGTCTCCGGCGGCGACGCCCCCGGCCAGGACGTTGCCTCAACGTGTCGCCCTGTGTCAGAGCCCTGGAGCCCCGGCGCCCCGCTGCGTCTTCCGTGTGAGCGCACGCGTGAGCCCTGCAACGGCGTGGACGACGACCTCGACGGCTTCACCGATCCCAAGTGTCCGACTCAGGCGTGCGCCTCGGACGCCGACTGCACCTACGGGGCGCTGATGCCGGACGCCGACTGCTGCACTCGTTTTTGTGGCGCCGACAGCTGTGGCGCGCCCGACGGCTGCGGGGGCACCTGCGGGTGTGACGAGCCGGGCCTCAACGCCTCGTGTAACTCGATCGACGGGACCGGGCTGGAGGCCTCGCCCTTCGAGTGCTGGGGGGTGTTGTGCCCGCCTGGCCAGAAGTGCGTGGAGGGCCAGTGCCGGGCGCCGGGGAAGAGGCTCCCGGGAGAGACCTGCGCGAGCGGCCTCGACTGTCCGATCAACGCGGGCTGCATCCCGAGCCCCGAGGTCCCCGACTCGGCCCGCTGCCTCACGTTCTGCCAGGCGTTCCCGTGTCCCGCTGGGAGCTACTGCTCGGAGTACCATCACCAGGGGCCCATCGGGGGCGTCGTGGTCCACGAGACCTGCCAGATCCTGGGGGTGTGCACTACCGGCGCCGATCGGTGCGCTCGGGAATACACCGCGTGCCTCGGCGACCCCGCGTGTCTCTCTGCGCTCCAGTGCGCCGCCGACTCGTGCGAGCCGCCGGAGGGCAGCGGCGGCGGGTCGGACGCCGGGGGCGCCTGCATGCGCGGCTGCGTCGCTGCCGCAGATCCCTCCGCGGCGGTGGAGGCCTACCGGGCCTGCCTCGCGACCTACTGCCCGGACTGAGCGCGGGCGGAGCCTGTCCGGTGTGACGATGGTGTGGCGTCGTCAGGTCGTCTCGGGCACGCTCGCCGCATGCGTAACCCCCTCCGCCGTCTCCTCCCGCTCGCTCTTGCCGCGATTGGTGTTGCTTGCACCACCGACGAGCCAGCGGCATCGCCGGTCTCTGACGCGCTGGACTCGACGGAGGTGACCTCGGTCGACGCGGCTGGCCTCGACGCGGCGACTCTCGACGTCGCGCTGGAAGACGCCGCCGATCCCGCGCTCGACGTCTCCGAGCCGGAAGACAAAGTGGACCCCGATCCGGACATCTACCGGGGCCCCCAGGTGATCCCTTGTGCCCAGCCCGGGCGTGCCCTCGTGACCAACGAGTTCGAGTCGCTGCGCGGGCCCGACGCCATCGGCGCGAAGGGGGACTGGCTCCTCGCCAACGACGTGGCGGCTTTCGTGATCCAGGGGCCCGTGGCTGACAAGACCTACTACTACTACGGCGGGTTACCGATCGACGCGACCCCCATCGAGAAGATGCCCGGCGGCGAGTGCGTGCAGCCCTCGACCGGAGAGACCTTCGGCGAGCTGGCGTTCGCGGTCGGCTCCATCGACCCCGGCAACTTCGCCGAGTCCGTTCTCCGTGGCTTCGCCGCCGAGACCTACGAGATCATCGCCGACGGCAAAGACGGCGGCCCGGTCACCCTCCGCGTCACCGGCAAGGACGAGCCCTTCTGGCTCGTGGAGTACGAGCTCATCCGGCGCGTCGCCGCGGGTGGCGGGAAGAAACCGTTCTCCGAGCCGCTCGGGGTGCAGCTGGCCATCGACTACACGCTCACGCCGGGCGATCCCGTCCTCAGGATCGACCTCCACGTCCGCAACCTCACCGCGAAGGCACGAACGCTCGTCGCCGGCTCCGTCTCCTTCCCGAGCGACTTCACCACCACCGAGACCGCCCCCGCGAGCTCTGTGAACCTCGGTGGGTTTGGCCTTCGGACTGGCGCGCCTTGGATCGCCGGCCTCGGCGGAGCGCCCGTGGCGTCCTCGAGCTCGTGGGCCCTCAGCGGCATCGGGGCCGAGTACGCCACGATCTCGCTCAGTGGCGCCGAGGTCTTCCTCGACCTCGGCCAGCTCTTCGCGCCGCTCGAGATGGGACCGGCCGGCGAAGACGACACGGCAACGCAGACGTGGTTCCTGTCCATCACGCCGGGCGGCACCGACGCCGCCACAGCCGCGCTTCAGCCGCACCTGCCCGACCCCCAGAAGACGGTGTTCACGGCCTATACCGGTGTGGTGCGCACCGAGGCCGGCGGCGAGGGGTTCCCCGCCGAGGTCGTTCCCTTTGCGCGCGTCGAGGTCACGAGGCCGGGACCGAACGGGACCCGCGCCCCGGTGGGCACGACCTTCGCCGACGCCAACGGCGACTTCGTCGTGCAGGTGCCCAGCATGAGCGACGCCACGATTCAGGCGACGCGGCTGGGCTCCGCGCCGAGCGCCGCGTTCCCGGTCCCCACCATCGACCCGGCGACCCCGCTCGAGCTGTTGATCGGCCGGTCCGGGAGAGTCACTTACGAGGTGAAGGACGACGCGGGGACCCAGATCCCGGCTCGTATCCAGGTGTTCGCGAGCGACGCGCTCGTTCGTCAGCTCTATGCGGTCCCCGGGCCAGGGGAGATCGAGCTTCCGCCCGGCGACTACGAGATCGCGGTCTCGCGCGGGTACGAGTACGAGCGGGCCTCGACCCCGGTGACGGTGGTGGCCGACTCGGCGGTCCCTCTGGAGGTCACGCTGGTGCACTCCATGGACACCACGGGGTATCTGAGCTTCGACGGCCACGTCCACGCCGGTCCGAGCGGGGACAGCACCGTGCCCCTCGCGGAGCGCATCCGCAGCGCAGCGGCTGACGGCTTGGAGATCATCGGGCACACCGACCACGAGATCATCGTGGACCCCGAGCCCTCCCGAGCCGTCAGCGGCGTGAAGGACTGGGTCGCGTCCATCCCCGGCGAGGAGCTTACCGCGACCAGCCCGGAGCACATGTCGGTCTGGGACATGCCGCCCGACCCGTCGCACCCGCGCGGCCGCCCAATCGTCTGGTTCCAGAAGGGCGTGGAAGAGCTCACCCAGGAGGTGCACGACCGCGGCGGCCTCATCGCGCTGAACCACCCCCGCACCACCAACTCGTGCGCGTACCTCTGCCTCATCGGCTGGGACCGGGTGGCCGGTGCGCCAACCCTCGACGATCCCACACGAATCGGCCTCACCGCAGGGACCCCGCTCTGGACCTGGGATCTCGACGCGCTCGAGCTCTACAACGGCCTCGGCAACCTGTTCGCGTTCGGAAAAGACGAGCGCGCCGGCGTCTTCGACGACTGGATGAGCTTCCTGAACCACGGCCACCGGATCCCTGCGGTCGCCTCCTCGGACGTCCACGGCGACTCCGGCGTGGGCTCGCCACGCACCTACCTCGCCTCCACGGCCGACCCCGCGACGCTCGACGCAGCGGTCCTTCGCGATGCGCTCGCGAGCGGCAACGTGACGCTCTCGGCCGGGGCCTTCGCGCTGGCCAGCATCGGTGAGGTGGGGCTCGGCGGCGACGTAACGGCCACCCCAGCCATCGACGACGGAGACGTCCGCACCATCCCGCTGACCGTGGACGTCCGAGGGACCAAGATGCTCGACGTGACCCATGTCTCCGTCTTCCTCAATTGCGACGAGGTGCTACGGCTCCCCGTCGCCGACCCCTACGGCACCCAGAAGCTGAAGCAGACGGTGACGCTGCCCGTGCCCAAGGACGCCCACGTCGTGATCGTCGCCTTCGGGAGAGACCCGATGCCGCGCGGCTTCGACGGCGCCGAGGCCAGCCGGGTGCCGCGCGCGCTCACCAACCCCATCTATGTGGATGCGGATGGAGACGCCAAGTGGACCGCTCCGGGCGGGAAGACCTGCGACTACTCGCTCGTGGAGTGAGCTGACGCGGGAAGTGAGGGCTGGCTTCAGTGGGCCGAGCTCGCGGCGCCGCTCGGTCGCGACTGCCTGGTGCGAAGGGCAGGGCGCCGCCTCAGCGCTCGGGCATGCCGAGGTCGATCCAGCGGGAGATCCGGTCGATGTCCGCGTCCGGGAGGATGACCGGCTTGCCGTCCTTCCCGACGAGCTTGTTCGGGAGGTCGGCCGCCGTGTCCTGTATTCGCTTCAGCCCGCACTTCGCCATGTTCCAGTCCGCGCAGGTCTTGGCCATGAAGTGGAGCGCCTCGTAGAAGTCGACGAAGCAGGTCTCGCCGGCGCAGTCCGTGGGCGAGTCGCCGGTGTGGCAGTCAGCGCACCAGGTTCGATAGATCGGCTGGATGTCGTGGTGATAGGTGAGTTCGGCGGTGCGCGGCGCGGGCACGTCGGGCACGCCGGGAGCGTCCGCCGCGACGCTCGAGTCTCCTGCGGGCTCGGTGGCGCCGTCGCCTTCGCCGCACGCCAGCGCGAGAGCGAGCACCGCGGGGAACGACCACCTGAGTCGGGTGTGGAGGCTACGGCTCACCAGAACCGCTCCACGTCAGGTCCATGTGGGATCCCGCCCGCCAGCCAGGCTTCGAGGATCTCGACCTGGTCAGGGGGAAGGGGGTCTTTTCCGTTCGCCGCGAAGGTGCGAACTCGGGCGAGGCTGCAGTCGGCCACGCGCGTCTCGCCGCAGCCCTCGATCGGCTCAGTGATGTACCCCGCGTAGGGCGGCAGGCAGCACGAGTACCACGTGAGGGACTCGTAGAAGAGGGGCATGCAGGTGGCGCCGATGCACGCGTCGGCGCTGGCGCCGAGGTGGCAGGGGCTGCAGTACTCCATGAGGATCGGCTGAACGTCCTCGACGAAGTTCGGCGCCGAAGCGAGCGCCGCGACCCGCGGTGGGGCCAGCACGCGTTCGCCCTGGGCCAGCTCGCAGCCGAGCACCGGAGGGATTGCGAGGGCGAGCAGGACGTACGGGCGCACCGCATCACCCTACAAAGGTGCGTCGGCCGATTCAATGGTGGCGGATCAGCGTCTCGTCCGGTTGCGGTCGCCCGCTGGGAGCCCGGCCCGTGGTATGAATGGCCCGTGCGCTGGAGTCTCCTCGCCCCCACGGTGCCGTCGCTGCTGCTCGCTTGTGCCGAGGGCGCGGCGCCCGTCGCGCCGCCGCCCACCGGCTTCACGGTGTTCGAGGCGGGCTGCTTCGTCATGGGCTCACCCGACGACGAGGGGGACGTCTTCGAGAAGCCACAGCACGTCGTGACCCATCCGCGCTTCGCTATTGGGACGCACCTCGTCACGAACGCCGAGTTCTCGAAGTTCCTCGCCGCCCACGGACCCACGTGCGAGCACGGTGAGGGCGTCTTCCCCTGCTACGACTGCAGCGATGCGGACGGTCGCATCGACTGCGCCGCCGGCTATGCCGTGAGGAGCGGCTGCCAGCGCGTGCCAGACGGTCCAGCCAATGGGAGCTGCGACGACCACCCCGTGGTGGAGGTCTCCTGGTACGGCGCCGAGGCCTACTGCCGCTGGGCGGGCCAGCGGCTGCCCTCAGAGGCCGAGTGGGAGCGCGCGGCCAAGGGTCCAGGAGGGCCGTCGTGTGGAGCCTGGCGTCGCTTTCCGTGGGGCGAGGAGTGCCCGCGGGAGTTCCAGATGGAGTTCTTCTGGGGGCGTTACCTGCGCCAGCAATGCGAGGGCGCGGCGTGGACGCGCGCCGACACTCGGGCGAACTGCGTCGATACCGACTGCTTCGATGGCTTCGTGAAGACGTCGCCGGTGGGTGCGCTGCCGCGCGGTGCGTCGCCGGAGGGCGTCTACGACCTCATCGGCAACGTGGGCCAGTGGGTCATGGACCGCCACCACCAGTCGTACGGGGGGGCGCCGTCCGACGGGAGCGCGTGGGTCACGGGCGGGCGCGGGCGTGTCCGAAAAGGCGCCAGCTTCTACCACGCGGGCCGGATGGCGCGCGCGGCCTACCGCGTCTACGACAATCCCAAGAACACCTTCGACTTCGTCGGGTTTCGTTGTGCCGTGGACCTCGCGGACTGACGGCCCGGGGCCGGCGCTGACGGTCCGGGGCCGGCGCTCCGGCGCCCACCCAGTTAGCGCCTCTCGAGCCGTCGAGACCCCATCAGGGCTCGGTGCGCGGGCCGCGTCACCTGAGCCCACTAGGGGCAGGTGGCGCCGAGGGGCTCGCAGTGACCGTCCTCGGTGCATCGGGTGCTGACGCACTGGCTCGAAGCGCCGCAGGGCTCGCCCGCGGCGCGCAACGGGACGCACGTGCCAGCGTCGCAGAAGCCCGACGCGCAGCCCGCCGTGCAGGGCTCACCGAGCAGCCCGAGCGGCACACACTTCCCGCCGGAGCACGTGGCTTTGTAGGGGCAGCGGAGGTCCGCGTCGCACGCGTCACCGACCGCGACGATGGTGGGCCCCCGGCAGCGTCCTTCGGCGCACCACAAACCCACCGCGCAGACATCGGCGTCGGTGCAAGCGTCGCCGGCGGCGAGCCGCGTGACACAGGCCCCCTCGATACACAGGCCGCCGTCGGGGCAGCGGCGCTCGGTGTCACAGGTGCCATCGGTGCTCTCGGGGAGGCAGCTCCCGCAGAAGTCGAGGCCCAGCACACAGGTGGTGCCCGCGGCGCAGACCAGGCTCTCGATCCCGAGGCCACAGGGGGCCAAAGCCGGCGCCTGGCCCACCCACATCGCGCCGCACGCGCCGTCCAGATCGCCCACCTGCGCCGCGCACTCGACGTGCTCGAGGTGGAGGCGACATCCCGCGACGCCGGCGCGCGACAACCGAAGCAGGCCGAGCGCCTCGAAGGCCGCGTAGTGCGGCTCGTAACGCGCGTTGCACGTCTCGAGGAAGGCCGCTCGGCACGAGGCCTCGTCCGGCGCGTCGAGCCGACCACACCGGAGGTAATAGGGGCAGAAGGCGTCGACGACGGTCTCGCAGTAGTCCGCAGCGGCCAGCCATGGCGAGGTGTCGGGCGTCGTGTCGGGGAGCTCCGGCGTGGTGTCGGGCGGCATGGCCGCGTCTGGGCGCTCAGGCGTCGTGTGGGGCTCGACGGCCGCTCCGAGGTCTGCCGTCGTTGCGGCGTCTCCCGCCCCGGTGCTCGTCGAGGCAGCGGGTGACGCGCAACCGAAGAGCCAGACGAGCGCCCATTGCCAAGGCGGGACCCGTCGCTTAGTCTCCGCGGCCCATTGGTCCATCGCCTCGTAAGGAGTCGTCGTTCTCATGCCCCTCAATGCCATGCGCCGCGTCGATCCACTGCTCGACCGGGTGATGAAGTCCCTGAAGCCGTCTCGCATCATCCAGGAGGTCGCCCGGGGCGACAAGGCGAGTTACTTCCGCCACTTCAAAGGCTACCGAGTCGAGACGTTCGGGCGCCCGCAGCTCGTCGCGATCGCTCGCAAGGAGATGCAGGGCCGCAAGAACGAGTTCTGGGCTCAGCTCCTCATCGTCTTGTGGAACGACTCCAACAAAGACCTGTACGTCGCGTTCCGTGACAAGGTGGCCACGCTCCACACGGACGTCGAGAAGGTGCTCAAGATCGGCGACGAGCTCGCCGGCAAGTGGGTCGACGAGCTCGTTGGTCGCTTCGCGCTCGAAGACATCCTCATCTGCGTGCACATGAACGAGGTGCGCTTCACGGACGGCTTCATCCGCAGCCGGCTCGAGGCGCCCATCAACGTGCCGCGCGATCCCGCCGATCTGGCCCACAACGGCGCAGCCGAGGGGCATGAGGTCGACGCGACCAGTGGGGCCGCCGTCGAGGCGCCCGCGGCCAAGGCCGCCTGAGCGACCCCGTGGCAGAGGTCGTCTCCACGGAGCGCCGTGAAGGCGGCGTAGCCACTGTCACCGTCAATCGTCCCGACACACGTAACGCCCTCTCCTCGGACGTGATCGCGGGCCTCCGGGCCGCCTTCGACGACCTCGAGAGCGCCGGCGATGTGCGCGTCGCGGTGCTCACAGGCGCCGGCGGCGTGTTCGTGTCTGGGGCCGACATCTCGGAGCTGCGCGACCGCCGACAGGCGGACGCGTTTCGACGCATCAACACCGGTCTCTTCCGGCGCCTCGAGCAGCTGCCCTTCCCCACGATCGCGGCGATCGAGGCCTACGCGCTCGGTGGCGGGCTCGAGCTCGCCATGGCCTGCGACCTGCGGGTCTCCTCGAACACGGCACGCTTCGGGCAGCCCGAGGTGGGGCTGGGCATCGTGCCGGGCGCCGGGGCCACGTACCGCCTCTCCCGCCTCGTGGGGCTCGGCCGTGCTCGAGAGCTCATCTTCACGGGCACGCTCATCGAGGCCACAGAGGCGCACCGGATTGGCCTCGTCAATCGCCTCACCGAGCCGGGCGGGGCGCTCGACGGCGGGCTCGCGCTGGCCGCGGAGATCTCTCGGAACTCGGGGCTCGCCGTGCGGCTGGCGAAGCAGCTGGTGGGAGCGTCGCAGGAGATGAGCGTGGACGCGGCCATGGCGCTCGAGTCCACGTCTCAGGCCGTGCTCTTCGAGGACGCGGAGAAGAACGAGCGGATGACGCGCTTCCTCGACCGTCGGAAGCGCCGCGAGGGGGCTCCATCGTGAAGAACATCGCTGTACTCGGCGCCGGTACCATGGGCCACGGGATCGCCCACGTGGCAGCGGTCTCTGGTTTCTCCACGCGCCTCTACGACGTGGACGAGCCGGCCCTTGCGCGGGGCCTCGGGAAGATCCGAGCCACGCTAGACGGCGGCGTCCAGCGCGGAAAGCTCACCGAGGAGCTGCGCGACGCGGCCCTGGCCCGCCTCAGCGGTTCCACCCAGCTCGACGCCGTGTTGGCCGACGTGGACGCCGTCATCGAGTCGGTGCCCGAGCGGATGGACCTCAAGCGGCGCCTGGCCACCGAGGTCGGCGGCCGCGTCCCGGGTGTGTTGTTCGGCACCAACACCTCGTCGCTCAGCGTCACCGAGATCGCCGCCGCCCACCCACGGCCCGAGCGCGTCGTCGGGCTCCACTTCTTCAACCCGCCGCACGTCATGAAGCTGCTCGAGGTGGTGCGTGGCATGGCCACCTCGCCCGAGACCGTGGCGGAGGCGAGGGCGCTTGGCGCCTCCTTGGGCCGCGAGCTCATCGTGGTCAACGACTCGGCCGGCTTCGCCACGAGTCGGCTGGGGCTCGTGCTGGGTCTCGAGGCGATCCGCATGCTGGAGCAGGGAGTGGCCAGCGCCGTGGAGATCGACCAGGCGATGAAGCTGGGCTACCGCCACCCCATGGGGCCGCTGGAGCTCACCGATCTAGTCGGCCTCGACGTCCGCCTCGCGATCGCCGAGCACCTCCACCGCGAGCTGGGCGACGCCTTCCGCCCCCCGCAGCTTCTCCGCACGTACGTCCGCGCCGGCTGGCTCGGGAAGAAGTCGGGGCGCGGGTTTTATTGCTGGGACGGCGACACGGCCCGGCCCGCGCCCGTCGCGTGACCCGGCGCTGGAACCGGGAGCGGCGGTGAGCGGCGGGGGCAACCGGGTCTACCTCGTCGCGGCGGAGTACTCCGCGAACCCGGCGGCGCTCGGCGCAGCGCAGAGCGCCACAACCCACGAGCGTGTGTTCTTCCGGTACCCGCGCAGCTCGAGCGCGTGGCCCGGCTTGCGCGCTGGGCCGGCCGAGCCGATCACGCTGACCGACCTGCTGGCCGATGCGTCCCGGCGCGTGCTCTCGACCGTCACAGCCGCCTTCCCGGATCCCAGTGAGATCCTCGGTGTCATCGAGGACCTCCTGGTCACCACGATGCCCGGGATCGCGCCCGACGAGATCATGAGCCCCGCGCTCGTGCCACAGACGCTTCGCGCGATGCTCGACCTCGACCCGAGGTGTCGGTGTCAGCTGGTCGTGGGCACCAGCGACAGCGGGGCGTGGGCCTTCGCGAGCGCTGTGAGGCTCCTGCGCGATCGCGTCGGGACGGCGCTGGTCGCCGCCGGCCAGCTGATCCCCCCGGGATATGCGGGTCAGCAGCGAATCCGAACCGTCCTCGGCGCCCGCGACCAGGCTGCGGGCCTGGACATGCTCGCGGTGGGTGACCTCCTCATGGACGTCCTGCGGCGGCACGCGGGGGCGTCCCCTCAACAGATGCGCGCCGCCGTCGGCGAGATCCGGCGTTCCAAGCTCGAGGCTGCCACGCATTACCCGGCTTCCCAGCGCTCCGCCGGGGCGGGTCTCGAGGCGGAGTTGCCCATCACGCCCTACTTCAGCTCGCTCGACATCGCGCCGGCGTGCTGCGGAGCCGCGGCGGTGCTGGTCACCTCGGACGAGGCCCTCGTGGCCCGCCTGCGCGCCGTCGGGGCCGGCGTGTGGGAGGCGTCCCGCGACCAGGCTCCGCGCGATCGCCCCGGCCTCGCTGGAGAGCACGGGCTGCCGTCCTCCGAGGGGCCTGAGGGGCAGCGACGGAGGTTTCGCCGCAGCCGAGTGGTCGAGGTGCTCGGCGTGGGGGAGGGCGGGGCGAACCCCGATGTCACCTGGCGCCGCTCTCCCATGGCGTCGCTCTCGCCCATGCGGCAGGCGCTCGAGGCGGCCGCGGACGACGCCAGGGTCCCGTTCGAGACGCTCTCGCAGTCGGCGTTCGCTGTTCTCCACGACGCCTTCCCGTCCATCGAGCTCGGCTTTCTGCGCTCTCTCGGCCTGTCGCTGGAGCAGGCGCAGCTCCGCATGGCGAGCTGCTGGTCGAACCCTTGCGGCGGGCTCATGTCGTTCGGTCACGCGCTCGGGGCAAGCGGGCTCGTGCAGATCTGCCAGGTTCAACACCTGCTCTCCGGGGACACGCGGTACCTGCCGACTCGGGCGCCCAGCTGGCCCGACAGCGGCGCCTCGGCGCTGGCGGCGTCGGTGGGTGGTCCCTTCTCGCACATCGTGGCCAGCGTCTTCCACGGTGGCACGGCCGACGACACAGGGGCCAAGGGAGGCGCGCCTCACGCGCACGCCACCCGGCGGCCGCCCTGGAGTGGCGAGGCCCGCTCTCCTGCGACCCACCGCGTCCGCGAGGCGTCGGTCGCGGAGGCGCGCCGGACCGAGGCCCGACGAAGCGCGGGCAGGTACCGGGCCGCCTTGTCCACCGGGCAGCCGGAGCTGCGTTATGTCGAGGGGGTCACCTCGGTCGATCTCAGGAGCTCGCTGGTCGGGCTGCCGCCTGCGGCCGTGGCCCTCACGGTCGGCCGCGCCGCCGAGTCCGCCGGGCGGGGCGACCTAGGCCCTGCGCTGCTCGAGCGCCTCCTGGACCTTCAGTCGCGCCTCCGGTCGGGAGCTGCGCGGATCCTCCCGGACTACGAAGACGCCGTACGGGCCGTCGCGGGTGAGGCGAAGCTCGCGGAGCGGCTGAAGCTGGCGCTTCGGGTTCCGATAGCGCTCACCGCGGCGCTGCCCGACGCGCGCTCCGGCGACTCGGCCAAGAGCCTCCTCGGACGGACGCGAGACGTCGTCGCGCTCGGGGCTTTCGCGCAGCGCGCGGAACAGCGACTCGCTTTCCTTCGCCTGGCCGAAGACGGCCTTGGTGAATACGGCGCTCCGGACGACTCGGCGGCGTGGCTGCCGCCCTGGGAAGCTGACGCGACGTGGCCGGTCGGGGGTCCCCTGGGCGGGCCCGAGAGGCTCCAGGCCGAGCGCGCCGCCCTTGTGGCCGCGCCGAACGCCTCGGCGCGTGCGCGGACACTCGCCGATGTGGCGGTGGTCGAGCTGCTGGTAGAGGACCTCGTGCCGGACGCCGACGAGGTCGCGCTGCTCGGCGAGGTGCGTCGGGCGTGCGCGTGGTTCGGACGGGGCGAGGTGTCGGTGGGCCGGGCCCTCGGCGTCGTCTCCGTGACCGTCGTGGCGCCCTGGACACAAGGACCCGCGCTGGGCCGGGACGCGGTGCTCGCGGCCTTCGAGCTGAGCCATGGGCGACGCGACCAGCGTCGTATCGCGATCGCGCTCGGCCGAGCCCCCGCCGCGCGACTCGACCCCGAGGGCCTCGTCCTCGTGCCTCCCTCCACCCTCCAGCGGGCGCGTCGCGCGTCGCAGGCGGCGCTCGCACCGCTAGTGGTCGACCCTGCACCGGAGCTGGCGCTCCACGAGCAGCTCTCGGCCATGGGGCTCGGTGCCAGGGACGGACTGTACGTGTACCCAAAGGTCACCAGCTGATGCGCGTGGCAGAGCTCAGGGCCCGGGAGGACTACGACGCGACGCTCGTCCGCGCCCTCAAGGCGGGTCTGGCGGCCTACGTGGGGCAGCCGGTAAACGTCTCGCTCGGCGGGCCCGGCCAGGAGTGGTACCTCCACCGCCTGTTCTCGGCGTATGTCACCGCCTCTCCAGGCCCCGAGGCGCGCCGCTTCCTCCGCGACGGCTTCCGCGTCACGCACAACCTCCCCCGCGCGCCGGCCCAGTGGGCTGCGGGCACGCTCGCCGCCACGTCGCTGGGCTCGCGGATCGCGGCCACGCACGCCTTCTCGGTCGACCCAGGGCTACCACACGCCGAGGCGTTGGTGATCCTCCCGGGTAATCGCCGGTTTCGCCTCTTCGACTTCGCGCACCAGCGCTCCCGGGTGCTGGCGAAGGTCCCCGGCGCTCTGTCGGCTGAGCTGCGGTGTCGCGCCGGCGTGGGTCCGTGGCTCCCCGTGCTCTCAGCGGATCCGGCGGGTGAGTGGTTCGAGGAGCCGCTCTGCCCGGGGGTGCCGTTGTCGCGCGCCCCCCTGTGGGCGCCACGCGCCGCGCTGGCCGAGGAGGCGCTGGCGATCCTCGACCGCTACACCGCCGCGTCCGCCACCGAGCGCCCCACGCCCGAGGTGATCGACGACCTGCTGTCTCGGTGCGGACCCGGGACCCCGCGCCCGCGCGGGCTCGCCGGCCGCACGCTCGTGGGGCCCAGCCACGGGGACGCTCAGGCCGGCAACGTGCTGGTGGCGTCCGGGTCTCCGCCGGTCTGGATCGACTGGGAGTTCGCCGCGCTCCGCGTCGTGGGCTTCGACCGCGCCCTCCATGCGCTGCGCTTTCGGTTCCCGGACGGACTCGCGCAGCGGATCCGCGCGGCAATGGCGGGGCAGGCGCCAAGCCAGGCGGCGCTCTCCAAGGACCGGACCGCGCGCCGCTCGGCGCTGGCGCTCTTCCTCCTCGAGGAGCTGGCTACCGTGAGAGACGCGCGTCGGTCCCTCGGCCTGCAAGGGCCCGCACCCTCGGAGGCCGAGCTGTTGTCTGCGCTGCACGTGGTCGTGGACCCCTGAGCGGCGCTCGGGGTACGCTGCGCCGCGAAGAAGGGGGCCCAATTGAAGACCATTCTGGTGACCGGCGCTGCCGGCTATGTCGGTGCCACGACCGTATTGCATCTCCGGGACCGCGGCTTCCGCGTTCTGGGCGTTGACGACCTCTCCAATGGAGACGCGGCGTTCCTCGGCCTCTCCGATCTCGGGGTCGAGCTCGACGTCCGCACTGGGGGGCCGCTGGTGGAGCTGCTCCGCGCCGAGCGCGTGAGCGGGATCGTTCACTGCGCCGCGTACGCAGTGGTCGCGGACTCGGTCCGAGATCCCGTCGGGTACTTCGAGAACAACATCCGCGGCTCGAGCACCGTCATCGACGCCGCCGTCCGCGCCGGGAAGATCCCGGTGGTCTTCTCGTCGTCGGCCACGGTCTATGGCGCGCCCGATGTCTCACCGATCTTCGAGACAGCGCCGCGCCTGCCTATCCACCCCTACGGCTTCACCAAGCTCGCCGGCGAGCGCGCCCTCGAGTTCGCGGACCGAGCGCATGGGCTCCGTAGCGTGTCTCTCCGATACTTCAACGCGGCCGGCGCCGATCCCTCAGGGCGGGCCGGCGAGCGGCACGTCATCGAGACCCGGGTGCTCCCGAACCTCCTTCGGGCCGTGTTCACCGTCGACTCGCCGTTCCAGATGGCCGGGGACGACTGGCCCACCGCCGACGGGACCTGCGTGCGCGACTACGTGCACACCAGCGACATCGCGGCCGCGCACCTCGCGGCTCTCCAGTATCTCTGGGCGGGCGGGCGCACCGAGGCGGTGAACATCGGCGGCGGCGGGCCCGGCACCAGCGTGCGCGAGCTCATCCGCGCAGTGGAGTCTGCGACTGGAAGGCGAGTCCCGATCGAGGTCGGGCCGCGCCGTCCCGGCGACGCGCCGGTTCTGGTCGCGAGCATCGAGCGCGCCTCTGCTGTTCTGGGCTGGGCTCCCACCGCGTCCAACCTCGACAACATAGTGCGCACCGCGGCCGCGTGGCACGAGCACGAGCTCCAGAGGTACCCGCGCCGCCCGAGCGACCTCTTTCAGCTCGAGGACTGAACGACGGGTGTGCGCTCCGAGACCGGCCCGGGAGGCGTCGGGCCCCGTCTCACGTTCTGAACCCAGCGGGCGCGTGCCGGACCGAGTCGATCGGAGACGCTCGACGAGCCGCGTTGCCTTGCTGGCGCTCCTGGCGGTCCTCGTGGGGTGCCAGGGTCTGGTGCGGCTGGGGCGGCACCGACCCCCGCCGGGGCGCTTCATCGTCGTGCACGTCGGGCTCGTGGGGAACAAGCAGGTCGCTGACTCGGAGGTCCTCGGAGCGCTAGAGGTCTTCGCGGACAACTTCGGCAGCCTTGACTCGAAGCCCTTACTCGACCTCTCGGGGCTCGACGAGGACGCACGGCGAATCGAGTCGGCCTATGCGGCGCTCGGCTACTTCGACGCCCGCTGCACCGGCCACCGGGTGGAGCCCGTAGACGACGTCTCCGTGCGCGTCTTCTTCACGGTGCGCGAGGGCCGGCCCACGAAGCTCGCCACCCTGGACGTGGCGGTCTGGCCGGACCCTGCGGTGGATCCCGCTGCGGCCGAGCGGCTGCTTCGTTTCGAGCGCAAGAAGGCCGATTTGCTGGCGCTGGAGCCGCAGGACGTCTGGTCCGAAGGCGCCTACTCCCGCACCCGCGACGCCCTTCGGGATTGGCTACGCACGGAGGGGTTCCTTTATGCAGAGGTCCTTGGAAACAACCGAATCGACCGCCTGAAGCGACGGGCCGAGGTGCGCTTCGACGTGGTCCCGGGTCCGCTACCGCGGATCGGAGACGTCGTGGTGCTCGGCAGCGCCGGCGTGCAGCCGTCTCGCGCGCTCCGCCGGGTCGACCTGCGCCGCGGCGACATCGTGGATGCCCGGCGCTTCGAGAAGGTCGAGGGACGCCTCTTCGGGCTCGGTGTCTTTCAGTCGGTCTCGGTGCGCGCGGATCGCGTGAGCCTCGAGGTGGCGCTGGGTGAGCGCCCGGCGTCGCTCGAGAACGTCCGCGCGCTCGAGTGGCCGCGCGAGGCCCGGATCCTGGTCACGCTTCAGGAGATGCCATTCCAAGAGGTGCGCGTGGGGGCTGGCCTCGCGTTCGACAACGCGCGCAACGAGGTGTCGGTGCCCATCGAGTATCGCCACCGCAGCCTGTTCGGAGGCGAGAGGCACTTCGATCTGTCACTGCGGCCGGCCTACCTCGTCTTGCCCTCCTTCGCTCAGGCCGACCAGCACGGCCCCGCCTTCAAGGCCTCGCTCCAGTTCAGCCAGCCGGCCTTCCTCGAGGAGTACCTCACGCTGGGCCTCGGCTCCACGTACAACCTGGAGCTCCGCGAGCGCGGCTTCTTCCACGAGGTGTCTGCCACGGTCTCGCTCTCGCGGACCTTCTTCGACCTCCTCACCCCGAGCATCTCGTACCGAGTCGACTTCAACGAGCTCATCGACGGCGACGCCGGCACCACGATCGCCGACCTCGACCGGTATCTGCTCACCTACCTCGAGCAGGCGCTCACCCTGGACTGGCGAGACAACCTGCTCGACGCCCGAAACGGCGTCTATGCGCGAGTCGCCGTCGCGGAGTCCTTCGCGGCACTGGGGAGCGGCTTCGACTTCTTGCGCCTCGAAGGCGATCTGCGCGGCTATGTCCGCGCGGGCAGCTTCCTCACGCTCGCAGCGCGCGTCGCCTATTCCCACAACTTCAGCTTCAGCGACGTGTACCCGCCCACCTCGGTGTGGTTCACGGGTGGTGGAGCGTCCGACATGCGGGGCTTCGCGTCCCAGGCCATGGGACCGACCACCTGCCGCGCCGAGGGCGAGACTGAGGAGACCCTGGTGCTGGATGGGCTTGGATGTCCCGAGGGCGCCACGGCGTTCAGCGATGGCGGAAACGTGAAGTTCCTCAGCAGCGTGGAGGCGCGGTTCTACCTGCCCTACGACTTCGGCGTGGTTGCGTTCGCGGACTTTGGCCAGCTCTGGACGCTCTCGGATGTAGTCGATTGGGGCGACGTAGAGATCGCAGTGGGCGGGGGGCTCCGCTACTACACGATCATCGGTGCCATCCGGTTCGACGTGGGCTACCTCCTCACACACCCGGGCGAGCCGGACCCCGCGCTCCATCTCAGCATCGGGCAGGCGTTCTAGCGATGAGCGAGCCCGCACCGTCCGCACCGAGCGAGGCCGAGGTCCGCCGCCCGTCGCGGCTGCGCCGCTTCTTGCGCTGGCCGGTGATGTTGCTGGCGGTCCTGGCGCTCACCGTCTCGCTCGTCGTGGGCACCGAGGTGGGTATCCGCGTCGCCGTGGAGCAGTCCATGCCGCTCGTGAACGACCTGTTCGAGGGCGACATCCTCATCGGAAAGATCGAGGGCACGGCCTCCGACAGCCTCATCCTCCACGACGTACGCCTCGTCGACGGCGCGGGGCGGGTGGCTGTGCGGGTCGAGCGCCTCACCGCCCAGATCGAGCTCTTGGCGTTGAGCGAGCAGCAGGTCCACATCAAGAGGGCGGTGCTCGAGGGGGTAGACTTCACGCTGTACGACGGCTCGGGCGAGATAATCATTGGCCGGGTCTTCCAGATGGCGACGAAGCAGGAGCCCCAGCCCCGCACGGGTCCCGGCTGGCAGGTGTCGCTCGACGACGTGGTGATCCGGGACGGAGCCGTCAGGCTAGCTGAGGGGCAGACACCGCTCGTCACTCAGCTCTCCGCGGCGCTCGACCTGGACATCCAGGGCGGCACGCTCACCTGGAGTCGGCTCGCGGTTCACGGAGCCCTCGAGCCGCGTCAATTGCCTGGCGTGGACTTGTCGAGGCTGTCGCTGAGCGCGGGTGGGCGCTTCGGGAAGGAGGGGCTGCGGCTCGACGACCTCGTCCTCCAGAGCCCCGTCGCGTCCGTCTCGGCCTCCGTCGTGGGACCGCCCGAAGCGGACGGGATGCGCCTCGACGCGCGCCTCGACCGTGTGTCCCTCGCGATGGCCGCGCTCGAGCCGCTGACCGGCTTCGCCAGTGGCACGACGGGCACCGCTACTCTCCGGGGCGCCGCGTCTCTCGGGACCGATGGGCGCCTCTTCGCCGCGCTTGCGCTGCAGTCCCCCCTCGGTAACGGGGTGCTCACCGCATCTCACCCCCTTAGGGGCGGGCTCACGGAGGCGCATGTTCGCCTGGACGCGTTGAGCCTGCCCGCCGGCTCCGTGTTACCCGAGGCGCTGCGTGGCCGCATAGAGACCACCGTGCGCGCCTCGCTGGGCGAGCCGGCTGCGGGGCTCGCGGCGGACGCCCGGCTGTCGACATCGCTCACGTGGGGAGGCGCTCGGTGCGGGCCGGACCCGGCGCACGACTGTCTGCTGGGCGCGGTCGAGAGCGAGACCCCCAGCACCGCGCCGGGAGCCGGCTCCGCCGGGATTCTCGCTGCGGCCCCACCGGTCTCCGGGTCGGCGGCGCTCCGGGCCAGCCTGCGCGGCGGCGACGCGTGGGTGGGGGGAGGGGTCGAGCTGTTCGGGACGCCCGAGCTCTCGCTCCCCGCGGTCTCGGCGGAGCTCTCGGCGTCGGTTGCGGGCCTTGGAGGCCCGAACGCAGTGGTCCAGGTGAGCCTCGTGGCTACTGGCGGGACGGACGAGCCCGGGGGGGCGCCGCTCGCGGCGGTGGGCCCGATCCGCCTGGAGGGTGGCGCGCGGGCGTGGGTGCGTGCGCGCCTCGAGGGGACGAACGCTGTCGAGGCCGGCGTGGGCGTGAGCGTGCCGGCGTTGACGCATGCAGCGCCCGCTGCTCCAACCGTCAGCGCTCCGGACGGTCGCGGCGCCGGCGCCCTGGTGCGTACAAGGGCGGCTGGGATCGACGTTTACGCCGTGCTCAACGGCGGTCTGGGACCGCTCTTCGGCCGCGGCGCCGGCGGGAGCCCGCTGGAGGCCACCGTGCGCGCCAACGCGACGCAGGGCGAAGGCGCGGGCGTGTCCGCGTCCGAGGTCGGGGCGCTCGTCGACGCGGTGCTCGTGGGACGGGAGCTCACCACGACTGCCGCGATCCAGAGCGGGCGGATCACGTGGGGCGCGCCCGTTGCGCGTGTGTGGGCGGAAGGGGTGCAGTGGGTCGGGCAGGCCGCGGTGGAGCTCGGCTGCGCCGACCCGGTCACGGGCTCCGGAGCCCCCGAGGTCCCGAGCGCAACACCTGATCTCGCGGCTGTTCGGGAGCGCGGGCTCCTCGGGTGCTTCCCGGCGGTGCGGGAGGGGGGCTTCGCGCTCGCGGTGCGCGCCGCCGAGGCGTTCGGCGTGGCGGCTGGTGGGCTGCGCGTCCAGCTCGCGAGCGGCGACGGTCCCGGAGCGCGGGTCACAGGCCCCGTGAGCCTCAGCCGCCTCTCCGTGGGGAGCGCTGTCGGCGCGTCGCCCCAACGCCGCCCCCTGGTCTCCGTCGGGTCACTCGACGCGAGCCTCGACGTCTCCCACGCGCTGCCGATGACCACTCTGGCAGCAGGGCTGCGCGGGGCCGAGACCCGCTCAGCGGTCCTCGCGGGTTTCCTCGCGTCCGTGGAGCTCCGAGCGCGCGAGACGCGCGTTCTGAAGGACGCCAGCGCGCTGGTCGACTTGCCCCGGCTACGCGTCAACGCAGCGGCAGCGGCAGATCTCAAGACGCCCCGCGCGACCCTTGTGCTCGACCTCGACTCCCCGACGATCGCCGGACTGCCACTCACGAGCCTCCGGCTCGAGGTGGGGTGGCCGCGCCGCCGTCGCGCCACGGTGAGCCTCTCGGCAGAGAGCCCGCGCCTCGGAGCGCGCTTCATGGCGGACGTGCGCCTGCCGAAGCGGCTCCTCGAGGGGGAGCTCGGCGGCCTCCAGGTCACCTTCGGCGAGCTCTCGCTGCGGGAGGGCGCCAACGTCGTCACCGCGCGACCCGGGGGCGTCGTGCGGCTCGACGCGTCCCATCGCGTCGCTTGGGACGCGTGGGCCCTTGCCGTCACACGGCGGCGCTCCTCCCTTGGGGGCCGTGTGGAGACTTCCGGGCTGTATGGCGGCGGTCGCCTCGACGCTGACCTCAAGGTCGCGGGGCTCGACCTCGGGGCCTGGGCCGCCACGGCCGCGGAGCTGGGCTTCTTGGCCCCGCAGGTCGCCGAGTCCGTGGGAGGGCGCCTCGAGGCGCGCGGCAGTGTCCGCGGGTCGCTCGCCGCGCCGCGCCTGGAGGTGGGCTTGGACCTCAGCGACGGACGGGCGCTCGGGATCGAGCCACTCAGCGTGACGGCGCAGCTGGCCGCGCGTCCCGGGCACGGCATCTCCCTTGCGCCTCTCCTCGTCGCCTGGGGTGAGCGGCGCCTTCGAGTGAGTGGGCAGCTGCCGATTAGCCTGCGCCTCGACGGGAAGCGGCCCAAGGTGGACCGGGACGCGCCGGTCTCGGCGGAGGTTGCGCTCGACGCCATCGATCTCGCCGAGGTCTCGCGCCTCCTTCCCCCGGGTGAGGCCGGACGCGTTGAAGCGAGCGGCACGCTCGCGCTCGACGCCAACCTCTCTGGCACCCTCGCGCATCCGCGGGGCGCGGCGAAGCTGGTGGTGGAGGGCTTCCAACACTGCTCGCGGCCGCTGCCCGCCGCCACCAGCACCCCCGCGGCGCCGCCCTGTAAGCGATCCGGTCTCAGGCCGCTGGCGCTGGATCTCTCGCTCGAGACCACGGCGGAAGCCCTCGCGGCGCGGCTGGCGCTGCGCACCGGGAGGTCCAAGGCGGGGTCCGGAGGGGCTCCGGGCCGCGAGCTGCTGCGGCTCGAGGGCAACACGGCTCTGCACCTCGTCGATGCGGTGCTCGCAGGGCGGCCGCTGCTGCAGACGGTGCTCGACGCCACGATCAACGGGTCGCTGGCGTTGGGGCCGATGAAGCTCGGGGACGTCCTCTCGGCGCCACCGCTAGGCAACCCGTCGCTCGAGGCCAGCCTTGTGCTGGCGGGCACCGTGCGCCAGGCGGCGCTCACCGGGAAGGCCTCCGTAGCGGGGATCCAAGCGGACGAGCATGTGATCGACGCTCGCCTCGTACTGGCCCAAGAGCCTGGTATGGCCACGGTGACTGGCCTCGTCAGCGCGGGCGCGACGCCGCTGTGCGATCTGGAGCTCCACGTCCCGGGAAGCCTCGGGGGGGCCGCCCTTGGAAAGGACCTTGGCACACTGCTCACCGACGCCGGGCTCGAGCTCCAGCTCAACCTTCTGCCGGTTGAGGTGAGATCGCTCGCGAAGCTGGCCCCCGACGTCGTGCGGAGCGTCGAGGCTGTGATGGGGCCCACGGCCCAGCTGGAGGGGCAGTGGGGGGCGCGCGGGGGCCCAGGTGGCCCGGTGATGGAGGGTCAGTTGCGCCTTGCGTCGTTCCGCGAGGAGCCGCTCGAACAGTCCACCGAACCGGAGCCTGAGCGCGACCCGCTCGCGGCCACGCTGCGCTCGGCGGGAGATCCCGCTCGCATCACGGACGCCTTGGCCCTCACGATCTCGGTCGGGCCACACGACGCGACGGCCCGCGTCCGCGTGGAGCAGACGGTGGAGCGGCGTGTCGACGGGGCGGTCCGCCGGGTCTTGGGAGACCCGATCTTCATCGAGGCCGTCGCCGACGTCGGCACGTCGGCGCTCTTCGAGGGTCCGATGCGGCCCGTCATGAGCCTGCCGGTCAGGGGGACCCTGCGGACCGCGGGCTTCGACCTGGGCCGGCTGCACACCGTCGCGGGCGCGCTGTTCGGTGAGAGCCCGGGAGCGCTCTACGCCGACCTCACGGTTGGCGGCACGCTTGGAGAGCCCGTGCTCACCGGGGCGCTGCGGACGCGCTTCGATCGCCTCCGCTTCAAGCCGCTGGGCCTCGAGCAACCGGACACGGACCTCACGCTGCGCCTCCGGGGGCCACGCGTGGAGCTGCACCCACCGCTCGTCCTGCGGCAGGGGGCTCAGAGCCTGAGCCTGCAGCTAGCCGTCGACGTGCTGGGACGTCGGCCCGCCGACTGGGCGATCGTGGGCAGCCTCGAGCTCGCGAGCTATCCGCTCGTCTCGCGCCAGGACGTGAGCGGGCTCTTCAGTGGTGCCTTGAAGTTCGGCGGCACCGCGGCGCGCCCGAGGGTCGCCGGAAGTCTCGAGATCAACTCGCTCGTGGTGCACCCCAGCACCGGTGGGCGCGAGGCCCGCGAGCTCGGGCCGCCGCCGGACGTGGAGTTCGTAGGGCGTGGGGGCGCCCCGCCGCACCTTGCCGACCTGGATCCCGGCAACGCGTCGAAGGTGGCAGAGCTCCTGGAGCTGGACGTGAAGGTCGTCGTGCCTCGGCGCGCTGCGCGGGTGAAGAACGACGCCATTGACGCGTGGGGCCAGGGGAACCTGGAGATCATGACCTCGGGCAAGGAGTTCATCGTGAAAGGCGATGTGAGCATCGCCGACGGTACCGTGAAGGTCTTGGGGCGGGAGTTCGTGCTCGAACCCGATTCGGCCGTCCTCTTCGACGGCGACCTGGGCATCGATCCCCTCCTCGCGATCCGCGCGCGGTATGGCCTGCAGAGGGTCGAGCTGGGCATCGCGAACCACACGCCGTCGGAGGAGGACCATATCCTCCTCGACGTCTCCGGGCGGGCCTCGCAGCCGAAGCTCGCGTTCTCGTCGTCGCCGCCTCTCCCGGAGGCCGACCTGTTTGCGCTGCTCACGCTCGGGTTTCGGCCCAACGCCTCGGTTCAGGACACCGCTGGGGGCAGCAAGTCGGACCCGAACTCAGGCGCGGGCAGCTCGGCGCTGGTGTCGACCTTGATGGGGGTGGTGTCTGCCAGCGCCTCGCAGCTGCTCCAAGAGCGCCTGTGGTTCGACGTGGTCAAGGTGGACGCCGGCGCGCAGGATCTGGCCAAGGCGCGGATCACCGTGGGGAAGCGGCTCCTCCGTGATCTGGTCCTGAGCTACCACGCCAACTTCGGGGCCAATCCTGACGAGAACAAGAACGAGGTTCGGCTGCAATACGAGATCCTTCGGTTCCTGCAGCTGGATTCGCGCTACGGTGATGCGGGGGCTGGTGGCGCTGACATGCTCCTGTTCTGGCGGTTCTGAGGGGCCACGCCGGGCCGGGAGCGCGTGGTCCCGGCCGCACCGAGCGCGCGAGGCTTCAGTGAACGTTCGTTTTGACACCGGGGGCCGCAACCGGTACGCAACCGCTGCCTGAGGAGGCCCCCATGAGCGCTGAACAGACCCCCCAAGGTGACGCCCCCAGCCCGACCGGGGCCGGGACGGACCTCGCAAAGAAGCGGGGTATGGGCCTCCTGTTCCCCGCGGTGATCGTTGGGCTCGTGGTCGGCGGGCTGGCCCTGGTCGTTCGGTCATCCACCAAGGGCGGCGTCTACGATATGACCCTCGGGCAGCTCCTCGCCGCCCCGGCGGAGTACGTGGGCAAGGACGTGCGCGTGAACGGCTCAGTGCTCGCCGGCAGCTTCCAGGACGCGTCGGATGCCAGCGGTGTCCACGTGCTGTTCACCATCGGAGACGCTAGCGGGCAGACGCTGGAGGTCCACTATCGGCAGCTGCTCCCGGACGCCTTCCAAGAGGGGCGGCAGGTGATTGTGCAAGGCAAGATGGTGTCGGAGAAGGCGGTGGAATGTAACCGCCTCACGGTGAAGTGCCCCTCCAAGTATCAGGACGAGAACAGCACGGGTAAGAACGCCGCCGAGTACTACCAGAACAAGGGTCCGGCCGGCGAAGCCGCGCCCACCAAGCTCGAGCCCTGATGCAGGCGGTCGGCACCCTCCTCCTCCACGTCGTCTTCGTCCTCACCGCGGCAACCGGCGCGCTCGGCATCGCGGCGGCGGTCCTGAGAGACGCTCGGTTGCTCGTGGGCGTCCGCGCGGCGCTCTTCGCGCTCTTCGCCTTGTCGCTGGCGATGGCGGGTGTGCTGTGGCACGGCTACTTCAGCCACGACTTCGCCAGCAAGTACATCGCCACGTACAGCGACCGGGACATGCCGCCCATCTACCTCTTCACCTCGTTCTGGGGGGGGGAGAAGGGCGCGCTCCTCTTCTGGGCCACCATGTTGACGGGCTTCTCGGCGGTCGCCGTGCATCAGGCCCGCGATCGAGACGTAGCCTACGTGGGCTGGGCTTCCGCCATCTTGTGCGGCGCGATCCTGTTCTACGACGTCCTCATGGTGTTCGAGTCGAACCCGTTCGAGCTCTTCAGGACGCAGCTCGGCCCGGCGGACGGGCGCGGCCTCAACCCGCTGCTCCAGAACCCGACGATGGCGATCCATCCGCCGTCTCTCCTCACGGGCTACATCGCGTTCACCATCCCCTTCGCGTTCGGAGCGGCCTCGCTCATCACCGGCCGCCTCGGCGACCAGTGGGCGAGAGACACGCGGAAGTGGACCATCGTCAGTTGGCTCTTCCTCTCCACCGGCTTGGTGCTCGGGGGCGCATGGGCCTACCAGGAGCTCGGGTGGGGCGGCTTCTGGATGTGGGATCCGGTCGAGAATGCTGGGCTCATCCCATGGTTCACGGCCACCGCGTTCCTCCACTCGATCATCGTTCAGGAGCGCTACGAGATGCTCCGACGATGGAACTTCTCGCTCGTCTGCCTCACGTTCTTCCTCACGATCTTCGGCACCTTCCTCACCCGCAGCCAGCTCATCGTCTCGATTCACGCCTTCGCGGACTCGAAGCTCTCGGAGTACTTCCTCTGGTACATGGGCGGGCTCGCGGCGGTCTCTGCGGCGCTGCTGATCTGGCGCTGGCGCGCTCTGGCGGCCACCACGCGCATCGAGTCGTTCCTGTCGCGCGAGGCGATGTTCGTGCTGAACAACGTCCTCCTGCTCCTGTGCGCGTTCATCGTGATGTGGGGCACGCTCTACTCCAAGATCAGCGAGGCCGCGGCCTTCCGCGCGATCTACAACGGCGTCGCCGAGGCCTTGTCCTACGTCGGGATCGCCATGGACACGATCCACCACAAGCAGGAGCTCGGGGAGCCCTGGTTCAACGCGGTCATGGTGCCGGCCGGCGTCGCCTTGCTCATGCTCACGGGGCTCGGACCGCTCTTCGCCTGGCGGCGGACCAAAGGCGCGGCCCTTCGCCGCACCTTCCTCCTCCCGTTCGTGCTCACCGTGTTGCCCATGGCCGCGATCGTGGTTGCCACCGCCTGGTGGCGCTGCCACGCGATCGCCCAGACCATCGATGGCTCGCTCTCGGACGGCTGGGCCCTCTGGGTGCTCACGCTCGAGAACACGGACTACTACGCCTTTGTCGGCATCGGCTTCGCGTGGTTCGTGCTCGCCGGCGTGGCCGTAGAGTTCTGGAAGGGGGGCCGCATCCGCCAGAAGAAGCGAGGCGGCGGGCTCACCGCGAACATCTTCGTGCTCGTGCTGCGGTCGAAGCGCCGCTACGTGGGCTACATCGTCCACGTCGGCTTGGCGCTCATGTTCGTGGGCTTCGCGGGAGCGGCGTTCAAGAAGTCCGTGCCAGAGACCGCGCTGCACCCGGGCGCGCAGCTCAAGGTGGGTGGCTACTCGCTCACCTACGCGTCCTCGCACGACGTCTACGAAGACGGGCAGGGCTACGCGGCCAGCCGCGCCGCGATCGTGGTGCAGGAGGCGGGCGAGACGGTGCCGGTGGAGGCAGTCGATCGCCTTGCCGCGTGGGTGGAGCAGCGGTCGCTCGGGCCCGTGCACCTCGAGACCAAGACCGACAGCCCCAAGGTGCTGCTCCGGTTCGCTAGCCCCGAAGCCCGCGATCGCGCGCGCTCGGAGCTGTATGTCGCCTCGGTCCTCAAGCGGCGCTTCAGCGTCTTGCCGCCCCGGAAGGGTCAGGACTCGAGCACGCTGCGCCTCGGCTTCGCAGACTCGCGGCTCGTGCAGTCGTTCCCGTTCTTCATCCACAAGCACGTCGACGACCTCAGGCGGAACCTCGGCGGCCTGCAGTATGGGCGAGCCCGCGTAGAGTCTCGGCCCGGGCAGGCCGAGATCACGCTCAACTTCGAGAACGCCGCCGACGCCTCGCGGGTTGCGGCCCAGCTCCGGGAGCCGCCGGCGCTCGAGGGCGTGATGATGTGCACCCTGAACGCCGCGCTCGATGGCGTGGAGGTGATCCTCGAGGGCACGGGCAAGGTCTTGAGCCCCGAGGTGCGTCGCTACCTGAAGCACATGAACCCCACCACGGAGGTGGCGATCTGGAGCCGGATACACGAGGACGTCTACATCGCGATGCGCCCGGACATGGGGCAGTCGTTCGTCAACGTGCTCGCCTTCGTGAACCCCCTGATTAACCTGGTGTGGTTGGGCACGGTGATCATGTTCCTCGGCGGTCTCCTGCTGCTGGCGCCCACGGACTGGCTCATCGCCGAGTCGGCCGCGTCCGCGCCGGCCGAGCCGCCCCCGGCCGCCTCCTCAGGCGCCATGGCCGCCGCCCGCAGCACCGGTGCTGGCGTGCTGCTGCTCTTGATCCTCGGGGCGCTCGCTGCACCGGAGCGCGCTCAGGCCCAGGGGGCGCCGGAGCCCGCTCGTGCGCAGGGGGCGCCAACCGCCCGAGGCCAGGGGGCGCCGGAGCTCATGAGGGCGCTGCGCTGCGTCTGCGAGGAGGGAGGAGAGCCCACGGTCGACCCCACGCGGACCCTGCGCGATTGCACGTGCCCGTACGGCGCCTCCGTGCGCGCCCGCCTCGAGGCCGCGCTCGCGGCAGATGGCAGCCGGGCCGCGCAGGTGAAGGTGCTGGGGGAGTTCGTCGAGGAAGACCCCTCCAACGAGCGGTTCCTCACCTACGACACGGCCGCTCACAGCGACCTCATGACCAACACCTGGTGCACCTGTGGCTGCGGGAAGATGGCGCTGTCTCAGTGCCCGCTGGACTGTCCGTGGTCGCCGCACTTCAAGCGGGTCTTCAAGGTCCTGCTCACCATCGGCTACAGCCGCGAGGAGGCCCGCGTCCACTACCTGGAAGAGATCAACGTGGCGCACCGGAAGGCCGAGGAGCCGCGCTTCACTCTCGAGCAGATCTGGCTGAACCGCGATCCCAAGCTCTCCTGGGGCGTGCCCGTGGCGCTGGCCGTGGTGGCAACGGTCGTGATCGCGGGCGTGGTCGCGCGGAGGCTGCGCCAGTCGGCGCCGGCCCCCGTGGTGGCTGCGGGGCCCGAGCGCTCTGAGGCCTATCGCTCGGACATCGACGATCTCGGAGTGTAGTCGCGATGGATGCGCTGCATGTTGGTTTCGGGTTCGCGGTGCTCGCGTTCGTCTTCCTGGCGATCGCGCTGCTCGGGCGCCTCGGACGCGCGGTGGGCACTGCCGAGGCCGCGATCCGCGTGCGGGACGCGGCGGGGAAGCTGGTGGACTTGGAGCAGCGCTCCAGGCTCGTGGAGCGTCGCGACGCCCTGGGTGAGGAGCTCCGCACGATCGAGGTCGACTTCCGCCTGGGTCGCATCGACGGCGCGGCCTACGAGGCGGAGCGCCGCCGGTTGGAGCCGCTGATCGTGGCCGTGCTGCGCGAGCTCGACCGCCTGGACGCGGCGCTGGACGAGGCCGCATGACGCTCACTTCTGCAGCGCTCCTGGCCGTGTTCGCGCTGGCGCAACACGCCGGCGCCCCGGGCGAGACGGAGGCGGTGGTCACGAACCGGACGGTCACGGCTTCCACGCGTCTCGTGCAGGTCCTCCCGGACGGGCGGTCCGCGGCCGGGGTGGGGTTGCGCGCCTGGCTGCTCGCCAGCGTCAACAAGCCCGGACCTCACGGTGGCTCCCAGGAGCTGGTGCACCGAATGAGTGCGCTGGCTGGGCCCGACGGGCAGGTCAGCTTCACCGACGTACCGGTCATCGAGGGCGCTCAGTACCACTTCGAGGCGCCCTACCAGGGCGTCCCGTATCGCAGCGGCGCTTTCGAGGCGGGCCAGAGCGCGCCGCCAGAGCTGCGCGTGTTCCCGGTGAGCGCGGAGCGCCCGATCGGCGACACGGTGCGCTTCCGCATGCAGGTCGTGGTCGAGGTGACCGAGGCGTATCTCAGCGTGACTCAGCACGTACGTGTGGAGAACACCGGGACGATCACGTGGGATGCCGACGCCACGCGGGGGCTGCGGCTCCCCACGCTCTCGTACGTCGCCCTCGACCGGGTGGCCGCCTGGGGGATATTCCCGGAGGGCCGACCCGTCGGTAGCCCTCGCCCGTCAACCGGCCTGGGCCGCGTGGTCGGCGAGAGCGGCGCGCTGGTGTTTCGCGGCCCCGTTGCGCCTGGGAACGGGCTCTTCTTCCAGTTCCGGTATGACGTGCCGTATGGCCGGGAGTCGGCGCGCGTTGGCCTCGTCTCCGATATCCCGATCGAGGAGCTCGTCGTCACCGTGCGGGAGCCCGTTGGTCACGACGTCACGTCGGAGCTCGAGCGCCGGCACCGCGCCTTTCCGCGCGAGGAGGAGGGCGTAGGCCAAGTCGACGCCCTCGTGGAGGGGCGCGTCGCGGCCGGCGAGCTGGTCACGCTGCGCCTTGGGCGGTTGCCGGCGGAGTCTGCGGTTCCGAGGCGGCTCACGGCCGGCGTCTCGATCGTGCTGCTCCTCTGCGCCATCCCGTGGGTGGCCGGGCTGCGTCGCCGGCTCTCCGGCGGGACCGCTGCCAACGCCGGCGTTCGCCCGTCTCGCGGTGGTGATGACGGTTTGCGGACAGACCCCCAGCCCGGGGTCGCCCCCCAGGCATGACCGGTGACTCGAGCCCCAGCGGCGCCCTGGCGGAGTCCGGTCTGGTCGCGCCTCGGGGGCCTCGCGTGTCTCTGGTCACTCAGGGGCTTGGGCGGGCGTTCGGCCGGCGGCACGCGCTCCGGGACGTGACCTTTACGGCGGGTGGCGGCGACGTGGTCGCGCTGGTCGGTCACAACGGCGCCGGTAAGTCCACGCTCTTGCAGGTTTTGTCCACCCGTATCGCGCCGACGCAGGGGCGGGCGCTCCTCGACGATGAGCTCCTCTCTCCGGGCTGCCCGGCTCGGGTCCGCCTTGGATACGTGAGCCACCAGTCGTTCTTGTACGGGGCGCTCACCGCCCGCGAGAACCTCGCGCTCTCGGCGCGTCTCGGAGGGTTCCCGGAAGACGCGGTCGTGCCCACCCTCGAGCGCGTGGGGCTGGGGCGAGCCAAAGACCGCCTGGCACGCGAGCTCTCCCGCGGCATGACCCAGCGGCTCATGATCGCGCGGCTTCTGCTGCAGGACGCGCGCGTCTGGCTGCTGGACGAGCCCAGCACCGGGCTCGACGCGGTGGGGCTCACCTGGCTGCAGGGCGAGGTCGAGAGCGCCGCGGCCATGGGAAGGGTGGTGCTCTTCTCGTCCCACGATCGCGGGCTGCTGGAGCGCTCGGCCACCCAGGGTCTTCGGCTCGACGGCGGGCGCCTGACCGACTTCGGCCCGTTCCGCGCGCGGGCCACGGACGAGTGGCTTCGGAGCAGCGCGTGACGGGCGGACGATCCCAGCCGCCGGGCCAGCGCGCGAACACGGGGCCAGCATCCGTGCTCCGCGGCGCGCTGTTGATGTTCCAGAAAGACCTGCACATCGAGCGGCGCTCGAAGGAGCTGCTCTTCACGGTGGTGGCGTTCGCCGTGATCGCCACGGTGCTCTTCGCGCTCTCGTTCAACCTGGATGACGACCGGACCCGGGCCTACACGCCTGGCATCCTCTGGGTCACCGTCCTCTTCTCCGGGTCGCTGGCGCTGGGGCGGCTCTACGACGCCGAGCGCGACAACGACTGCCTCGGTGGGCTGCTCTTGTCGGCCATGGACCCGCGCAGCCTCTACCTCGGGAAGCTCCTCACGTTGCTCGTGGCGATGGGGCTCATGGAGGCGCTGACGGTGCCGCTGGTGGTGCTGTTCTTCGATGTGGGCCGGGTGGCTCCACCGGGCGCCCTCGGGGTGGTGTTCCTGGCGCTTGGGCTTGGCACCCTCGGCTTCGCGGCGATCGGCAACCTGTTCGCGGCAATGCTGCTGTCGTCCCGGCTCCGCGAGATCCTGGTCCCGGTCATCGTCTTTCCGCTGGTGACCCCGGTGCTCATCGCCGGGGTTCAGTGCACCCGCGCGGTGCTGAGCGGCGACTTCGAGATCTCACATTGGCTCTGGCTGCTCGGCGCGTTCGACGCGATCTACCTCACCATCGCGCTCGCGCTCTTTCCGCTGATGCTCAGGGAGTCGTGAGCTGCAGGGCGCGCCGCTGCGCGCACCACCTCAGCTCAAGCGCGAAGCCACCGCCAGCCCGATCGCGAACCAGAAGACCGCTGCGTTGAGTCCAAAGGGCCGTCGTCGCGTCACTCTCGTCTCCTCTCCGGGGGGCAAAGGCCGGGCCGGGCGTGTGGGGCGTTCGGCCGAATGACCATATATGGGCATGGCAGGCGCGGTTCTCCCACCGTGACTCGCCGTCGTCAAGGGGTTGGCTTGCGCCTCTCGACGGGGTGTGTTCGGATTCCGCCCCACGTCCATGGACTCCGGCTGCGCCGGGTTCCGGGTAATCCGCTGCGGGCGCGACGCCACGCAGGGGGTGGCTCGCGTGTACGAGGCGTGTGATGTTGCGGGTGAGGCGGGGGCGCGGTTGAGCGAAGGGCTCGGGCAGGCGGACTTCGAACGGCAGGCGGCGCGGCTAGCCGGCGGGCTCGCGAGTGAGCTCGTCGATGTCGCCTTGGCGCACCGCGGCGCCCTGCGTCGACGCGCCTTCGAAGAGGTCCCCGGGCTCTCGGAGGCGGAGTGCGCGCGTCTACTCGACAGGGTAGAGCCGCTACTGGAGGGCCCGGCCGGCCGTGAGCCGGCGGCCGCGCAGCGCGCTCTTGTCGACAAGCAGTCCGTGGGTGTCTCGTTCATCGTGTGCTTGGCCCGCCGCAAGGGCAAAGCCGCGGACCGCGCGCGTAAGCGCCTCGAGGCCGTCCAGGAAGCACCCGCGCCGGCGCATCGCGCGCTCGCGGGCGCGAGCCGTCTGGATGACCCGAGCCTCGGGGTTCGGATCCGCGCCACCGCCCGTCTCGCCAGCACCACGGGCGCGGACGAGCTGCTCCTCGTCCTCCTGCAATCCGGCTACGCCGGCGCCCGGTGCGCGGCCCTCGAGGCGCTGCAGCGCGGGCCCACGGCTCCGGCGCTCTCAGCGGCGCTTCCAGCGCAGCTCACGCACTCGTCGAGGTCGGTGCGACGGCGCGCCGCCGAGGTCTTGCTGGCGAGCGGCGCGTCTACGTCGGGTCGCGTCACGATGGAGCCTTGTCCGCTGGTGCGGCGCGTCCTCGCGTGCGGGCTGTCGGATGCCGCCGAGCTGGCGCAGCTCGTCGAGCGGGACATCGACCCCGAGACGCGGCTCGCGGCGGTGGAGGCGGGCGCGGGCTCCGCCAGCGTGCTCCAGGTAGCTCTACTCGATGGCGACCGCTTCGTTCGCGCGCGCGCCGAGGCGCTCACCGGGGGCGGCGGCGCAGATGCGCTGCGGGCAGAGCGACTCGTGGATGCCGAGGCGTGGGAGCAGGCGATCGCGCTCGGCGCGTCCGCGCTTGGGCCTCTCCTCGCAAGGGTCCAGCAGGCCTTCGTGCCGTCCACTCGGGAGGCCGCGGCCCGAGCTGGGGCGCTCGGCGCGCTTGGGCGATTGGGGCCGCTCCTGCCGCATGCCGAGCGTCACCGCGTGGAGTCAGCGGCCTGCGGCCTGGTAGCCGACGTGGACGGCCGGATTCGAGCGCGCGCCTTGGGCCTCCTCGAGACGATGGAGTCCAGCGAGCCCGCTGCGCGCGCGGCGGCGGCCCGCGCCGTAGTCGATCGCGAGCCCGAGGTGCGCGTGGCCGCGCTCTCCGCTGTAGCGGGCCTTCGCGTGCTCGACGCGGTGCTCGCGGTCACCCTGCGGCTCACGGATCCCGAGGAGCCGGTGCGGCTTGCGGCCGTTCGCGCACTGGGCAGGCTCGGGGCCCTCGAGTTCCTCGCGGCGCTCGCGGGTGGCCGCTGGCCCCCGGAGTTCGTCGGCGCCATTGCACGCCCAGATCCGGCGGCGGCCTTGCTGGGCGACCGCGGCCGATCCGTCGAGGACGTCCCTCCGACCGCGCTCCGCGTCGAGGCGCTGCTCTTCCTCGGACAGCTCCCCGCCCCCCCGTCCATCGCCCTCTCCGCCACCGTGGGGCAGCTAGCGGCTACGGTCCCGTCGCTGCGGCAGGCCGCCGAGCGCGCCGTGCGAGGGCAGGGGTGGTTGCCGATCGGCCGACCTGACCGAAGCGGGCGTGGGGTCGAGTCCTGGCTCACGCCGGACGAGGTGGCGCCCGGCGCGTTCGCGGCGGGCGGTCGCGAAGTGGTGCTGCGGCACGCGGCGAACGGTCCCGACCCCCGGCTCGCCGCCGGGGTGTTTCACGCCGTGCGGCGGGAGTCGCTGGGGGCGCTCATCGATCTGGCGCGCGCCCACCGCGACCACGTCGATGCCGGGGTACGGCTCGCGGCGGCGGAGGCCGCGGCGGCGCTGGGCGACGTGCCGCCCGAGGCTGACGCGCGCATCCCCGGAGCACGCGCGTGGGCCGCCCTGGCGTGCGCCAAGGACGAGTTCGCCGTTGCCGCCCGGTGGGCTGGGGCCGCGTTCGGCCCGCTCGCGGCCGTGGTGGCCGACCGCACCCGACACCCCGCGGAGCGAGGGGGCGCGCTGCGGTCCCTCGTGACGGCCAGCCGCGGCGATGCCACGGTCACCGAGCAGGCTCGGCGGGCGCTGCTGGAGCTGTTGGCCGGGGATGCAGGACCGGCTGCTCTCGAGGGCGTAGCGCCGGACGGGGCAGGGCACCCGGAGGCCGCGGCCCCCGCGGCGCTGGTCGCCGCGGCGCTCACCGGCCTCGTCGAGCTCGGCGTGCCGGCCGAAGCGGTCCCCGTGTTGGTTCGAACGCTCGCTACACCTCGTGGCGTCCGTGCCACCGAGTGGGAGCGGCCTCGGAGCGAGGCGGTGCGTGCGCTGTCGAGCCTCGGTGGCGCCGCGCAGGAGCGCCTGCGCCAGCTCATCGCGGTTGGCGGTACGCTGGCGGGTGGGCCTGACGCCGACGTCCGCGTGGCGGCGGTGCGTGCGCTCGCCGGCATAGCCGGCGCCCGTGCCGACCTGCTCGTGGCCCTCAGCGACGAGGCCCCGGCGGTTCGCGTGGCGGCCGTGGAGGCGCTCGCGAGCGACCGCGCGGTGGTGCTTCCCCTCCTCGGCGATGGCGACGCTGGCGTGGTACGCGCCGTGATCTCCGCCGTGGGGCCCTTGGTGGAGCCGCTCAGTCACGCGGTGGCGCTGTTGGCGCGCGACCCAGGCATCGACGGCCAAGGACCTCGGTTCGCCCAGGCTGACACTCTGGCCATCGAGGCTGCGCCGCTGCTCCTTCACGCCTTGCGCGACCGCGCGCGAGACCCCGCCACGGGCCGCCGGCGCGCTGCCGCGGCGCGCGCTCTCGGCGAACACCCGGGGCTTCGCGCTGCCGACGGGAGCCGCCTGACGCTCGAGCACGCAGCTTCCGACGTGATCCCGCAGGTCCGCGCCGCAGCCATCGGCGCGCTCGGTCGCATCGCGCATCCGGAGAGCGTCCCGGCGCTGGGCGCGCTCCTCACCCACCCTGACCACTTCGCCGCGGTGCTGGCCGCGGGCGCGTTGGGCGGGATCGAGCACGCGAGCGCTCGCACCCCGCTCATCAGCGCGCTAGGGCTCTCCGACGCCCTGGCCGAGCCTGTCCAGCTGGGTGCGGCCCGGGCGATCACGTCGCTGCGGCCGTCGGACGACGCAGCGACGACCGCCTCGCTCGTTCGCCTCCTGCTCGGCACCGGGCGCGAGGAAGTCCGCTCCGTGGCCGAGGCCTGCGTGGGGGAGCTGCTCACCCGCCAATCGCCGTCTTCTCCCGCCGCGGTCGCCGCGGTCGTCGCGGGCCTCGAGGGGGCTCCCCTGCTGGCCCGGCGCGCGCTGACGAGGCTGCTCGCCCTGGCGGAGGTGCAGGAGTCGCTCCTGCGCGGGCTCGACGACGAGGACAGCGATGTCCGCGCGATCGCCGCCCGGGGCCTGGGGGGGCTGTCGAGCTTGGGCGCGACCGGTGAGCCTTCGACTCGACGCACTGGGAAGCCGTCGCCGGGTGGCGCGCCCGACGCATCGAGGGAGCGCGTGATCGCCGCTCTGTGCGTCCGCCGCTTTGACACGGACGGCGAGGTCCGCTCCGCCGTGTTCTCTGCGCTCGTCCGCATTGGCGCGCCCGATCACCTGGCGCTCGGGGCGTTGATGGACCCCGCCACCAGCGTCCGCTCCACCGTCCTGGGTCGGGCGGGCGACGTACTCCCAGGGGTGGCTCGCGACTGGTTGGCGAGCGAGCATGTCGGCTCTGTGGCCTTGGTTGCGCCTGACGACGCGGCCGAGTCTGGCCGCTCGCCCACGTGGCTCGCCCCCGGCGTCGATGGGGCCCTCCGGCTTCACGCCCTCGCGACGCAACGGATGGCCTCCGCGCGCCGCGCCCGACTCTGCCGTGCGCTGAACGCGGTGGAGGTCCCGGTGGGCGCCGAGGCGGTGCTGCTGCGGCTCGCTGGGGGGCCTGATCTCGCCGTAGCCGAGGGCGCGCTCCTGGGCCTTGGCGTCCCGGGGTGTGCCGCGGCCGCGAGCGAGGTGATGCCGTTCTATCGCGCGGGTCACGGCCGTGTGCGCGCCGCCGCTTTGGCCTGCCTCGTGGGGATGGGCCGCGCCGACGGGTTGGTCGTGAGCGCAGCGTCCGACCCCGACGCGCAGGTGCGGGCCGCCTCCGCGGACTGCAGCGCCGCTGCCGGCGAACACCAGCTGGAGTGCCTCCGGGCTCTGGTGGACGATCCGGCGCCCGAGGTTCGCCGCGCCGCTCTGCGGGCGATCGCCGCCCGGCCGGTACCTGGCCTCGGTCCTGCCGCCGTGCGCTGGCTCTTCGACTCCGAGGAGGCCGTGCGGAGCGCCGCGGCGCAGGCCTTCGGCGCCGTCGCGGCGGTGGCGCAGGGTGAGCTGGCGGCGGTCTTCAGCGGGGCGGGGGCTCCGGAGTGGGTCGGGCTAGGCCGGGAGGTCCAGTACCGGCGCGCGGTGGTCGGAGGCCTGTCGGACGTGGCCGTGCTGCTCCTGGCCGCGCGCGATGGCGACCCGGTGACCCGGGCCGCGGCCGTCGACCGTTTGCACGTGCCGGCGCGTGGCTCCACGCGCGATGACGCGCTGCGCGTGGCGGAAGAGCTGCTGGCAGATGAGGCGGCCGCGGTGCGCGTCGCCGCGGTGAAGTGCCTCATGCGGGCCGGCGGGACGCTCCCTTGGGTGCTGCCTGGGCTGCTCGGAGACCCGGACGCGAGCGTGCGCTCCGCCACCCGTGAGGCGCTCGCGGCCACCTCGGCAGGCTCGGTCCCCTCCGCCATGGCGGCGGAGGCTCTGGCCGACCACGGCCGTCGGTTCTGGGAAGTGCGTCCTGCCGACGCCGCGGACGTGCCGCTGCTGCTGGCGTTCGTGCGGACCTATCGCGGCCTGGTCGACGCCAAGGTCGGCGCCGTCGCTGCGCTGGGCGGGGTGGCCACGGAGCACGCGGCGCTCGCCCTGGCGTACTGCTTGGGAGCCACCGCAGCGGCGCCAGCCGAGGCCGCGGCCTCGATGCTGGCCGCGCACCCGGAGGCTCGGGTAGCCGCGCCGACGCTACGACACCTCGTGGGCGGGGCGGCGCGCACCGTCGTTCAGCGGGCGCTCGCGCTCGAGGCCCTCGCCGTCGCGGAGCCCGCGGCGGCACGCCCGGCC
>SXOO01000293.1 GCA_005776725.1 Pseudomonadota bacterium
CCGGCGGGAACACGGTGACGTGCACGGCCCTGTCCCAGTGTCACGACGCCGGCACCTGCAACCCGTCCACCGGGCAGTGCTCGAACCCCACCAAGACCAATGGCAGCGGCTGCAGCGACGGCAACGCCTGCACCCAGTCCGACACCTGCCAGAGCGGCAGCTGCGCCGGCGGGAACACGGTGACGTGCACGGCCCTGTCCCAGTGTCACGACGCCGGCACCTGCAACCCGTCCACCGGGCAATGCTCGAACCCTGCGAAGGCAAACGGCAGCGGCTGCAGCGACGGCAACGCCTGTACCCAAGCCGACACCTGCCAGGGCGGCAGCTGCGCCGGTGGCAGCCCCGTAACGTGCAGCGCGATCGGACAGTGCTACGACGCCGGCACCTGCAATCCGGCCAACGGGCAGTGCTCCAACCCCCCGAAGGCCAATGGCAGCGGTTGCAGCGACGGAAATGCCTGTACGCAGAGCGACACCTGCCAGGGCGGCAGCTGCTCTGGCGGGAACCCCGTCTCATGCAATGGCGCCACTCAGTGCACCGAAGCGGGCACCTGCAACACGGCCACTGGGGCCTGCTCGTACCCCAACAAGCCCAACGGCACGACCTGCTTCGACGGCGACGACTGCACCGCCGCGGACAAGTGCACCAACGGCTCGTGCGGCGGTACGGCCCTGATCTGCAACTGGCCGAACCCGACCTGTAACGGCGACGCCGGTTGTTCGTGCGGCCCCGTCTTCTGCGAGTGGAACGAGGGGTGCTGCGGCGACTACTGCGCTTCGCCGGGAACCCACTGTTTCTGATCGGGAGGCGCTCAGCGGGCCGCCCGCACACTGTAGGCGGTTAGCGGCCCGCGCCTGCGCGCGGTTATGAGCCCGACGGCCGTCGCCCTCAGCCGCCCGAGGCCCCCGCCAACGCCACGTCGAGGGCGGCGTTGGGCGTGCGCGCCGTGGAGGGCACGCTCATGACCGCGACCGGGAACGTGCCGATCCGGAGCGATCCGGAGCCGCCCGGGTGGTGGTTGCCGCTCATGCCGAGACCCCCAAAGGGCAGGAGGCCGGAGGCGCCGTTGGTGCTGCGGTTCCAGTTGATCACGCCCACGTCCACGCGGTCGGCGAAGTCTTCGAAGCGCTCGGCTCGCTCCGTGAAGATGGCTCCGGAGAGCCCGTAGGGGCTGTGGGAGGCGCGCGTGATGGCGTCGTCCTCGTCGCGGGCCACCTCGAGCGCCACGTTCGGCCCGAAGAGCTCGTGGTTGACGAGCCGCTCGTTGCCCTGGACCCGATAGAGGCTGGGGGTGACCCGACAGGCGCCCAGCGCCTCGCTCTCCACCAGCACCTCGGCGCCTTGCTCCCTTGCCTCGGCGAGGCCGGCGAAGAAGTTACGAACGGACGCCTGGGTGGCGAGCGGCCCGAGGAAGGTGCTATCTAGACGCGGGTCTGCGGGCCGGATCTTGGAGAACGCCTCCACGAGGCGCTCAGTGAGCGGCCCCGCGACGCCGGGGCTGCAGATCACGCGCGACGTGGCCGTACACCGCTGACCCGTGGTGAGCAGGGCCCCCAGCAGGATCTCGCGGACGGTGTGGTCGAGCGCGGCGTCGTCGAGCACGACGGCGGCGTTCTTTCCTCCCAGCTCCAGCGCCAGCTTCTTCTCGGGGTGATCGAACAGCGCCTGACGAATCCGGCGCGCGGTGGCGTAGCTGCCCGTGAACACCACGCCGCGGACGTCGGGATGCGTGACCAAGGCCTCGCCGACGGGGCCGCCTCCCTGGACGAGGTTGAAGACGCCGGGCGGCAGGCCCGCGGCGTGGAAGAGCTCCGCGTAGCGCTGCCCGGTGAGCGGCGTGACCTCGGAGGCCTTGGCCACCACGGTGTTGCCGGCAAGGAGCGCGGGCAGGAGGTGCGTATTGATGAGGTGCACCGGGAAGTTGAAGGGCCCCACCACGGCCACCACCCCGAGCGGGCGATGTCGCTGCTGTCCGGGGGCGCGCGGGTGGGCCGGCGCGAGCTCGTGCGGCAGGAGCGCCACGGTGTCGTCGAGCTTGGCGCCCACGCCGCGCGCCTCGATGAGGGCCTCGCCGCGCGGCTTGCCCATCTCCGCGGTGATCGCCTCGGCGAGTCGCTCGACGTGGTCCGGCAGCGCTCGCACGAGGCCCCTGAGAGCCTCGATTCGGGCCTCGACCGGGAGGCGACGCCACGCGGGCAGCGCCGCCTGGGCGGCCGCGACCGCAGCCCCGACGGCCGCCACGGAGGCCGACGCTTCGCAGACGGGCTCGAGCGTGTGGGGGTTCTGAGAGGAGAAGGGGACGCCGTCAAACGCCTGGAAGCGTCCGCCGACCGAGTGACCGAGGAAAGGCTCCAACATGAGGGAGCACGCTACCAGACGACCGGCTCAGGTGGCAGTGAAGCCCGCATCGTAGGCCAAGAACTCCTTCAGGGACTGGTATCGGCGCGGCGGCGAGCCTGCGAGGAACGCGGCGAGATCCGGGTCGCGAACGATGGACGGCTGGGTGGTCATGATGAAGTCCGCGAGCCGGCGGAGGTTGTCGGCGGAGGTGGTTCCCGCGCCCTTGGGCAGCGCGGTGTAGTTGACCCGGGTGGTGCCGAGCAGCCGCACGGGGGCGCGGCGGCCTTCGCCATCAGGCGCCGGGACCAGGTCCATCACCACGCGCCCTTCGAACGGCGGCTCCGGGGGAAGCGAGCGCACCACGATGCCGGCGACTTGCGCGTACTCCACGAACCGAACAGCGTCGTCCTGTTGCGTGACCACCATGCCGCGGTCCCTCAGCTCCATGTCCCTGGCGCAGAAGCGCAGCGTAGCGGCGGTAGCGTCCCCGGCGACTCCCCTCACTGCCGCGTCGAAAGGGTTGGGGCCCAGAGCGCGTGCGGGAGCACTTGGGGCAGCGGGGGCAACAGCGCCGCTAAAGGCGGGGGCGCTCACGGCAGCCTGCGCGACGGGGCCACTCCGAGCTCCCTCGAGCCGCGCCTTGAGGGACGGCGCCAGCTCCCCGCCCAGCTCGTCCTCGGCCGGCATCAGCAGCGACCCCGCCGCCACGACGCCGAGGATCGCCCCCACCAGCGCCAGCCAGAAGGCCCAGCCCACGTCCACGACGAGCCCGGACCACAGGCTGATCGTGGCGATCCCGCTGAGCGCGTACGAGGCGCAGGCCATGGCCGCCAGCTTCGCCGCTCGGCCCGCCAGCGCGCCGCTGGCGGCGATCGCGAGGGCGCCGAGTAGGAGCGCCGAGGCGGCGATCGAGAGACCGTAGGTGACCTTGCTGGCTACGATGAACGGGACCTTCTGCGCCCTGCGAATGCCCCCCTCCGCGGCGATCTCCTCGAAGCCCGTCCGTTCGCACTGATTGCCAACCAGGGTCTCGAGCAGCGCGGGCGCACAAACCTCGAGGCTGATGAGCCCCACCCGGACGGGCGCTTTCACACCGAAGCCCAGGTCGACGTCGCCACGCCGCCACGCGAGCGCATTGGCGCTGACCAGGATCGCGGCGACGGCCACGATCGAGAGGGCGAACGCCTTCGAGGGACGCGGCGTCCCGGTCGCGAACAGAGGAGCGCCTGGCCCTGGCCCGGCCGGCCCTCCCGCCGGATTTCGTGCAGAGGACATCGGCGGAGCTTGCCGGCGGGCCTCGACGTTGTCACGCTCGCGGCATGCCCCCCGACGGCGACCCTACGCTGGATCCGCGCGACCTCCTGTCGTTGCCGAGCGCCCCGACCGTGGCGAACGGGCTCACGAGCTTCGTGGTCGACGGCCAGTTCCGCCTGATCGCGCCGATTGGCGCAGGGGGCATGGGGACGGTGTGGCTCGCGGATCAGTCGCTGCTGGGCAACCGCAGTCCAAAGGGCAGCGAGGGCGGCCGCCGGGTGGTCCTCAAGTTCTTGAACCGGTCAGGGAACGCGGCCGCCGTGGAGCGCTTTCGGCGCGAAGCGCAGGCCGTGGCCGCGCTGAACCACCCGAACATCGTGCAGATCTACCTCACGGGTGAGGTGGAGCTCCCCGGGGGCGTGGATCGCCGGCTCACGGGCGGGCTCACGCCTTATCTCGTGATGGAGCACGTCGAGGGGGCCACGCTCCGGGCGGCGATGCGCGCACCCATGCCGGAGGCGAGGGCGCTGCGGATCGTGGAGCAGCTCACGTCCGCCCTGGTTGCCGCGCACGCGGTGGGGATCATCCACCGCGACCTCAAGCCCGAGAACGTCATGCTCACGGAGCGCTGGGGCGAGACCGACGTGGTGAAGGTGCTCGACTTCGGCATCGCCAAGCTCGAGCACGGGACGTCGCCCGCCCTCACGCAGGCGGGGTCGGTCTTCGGAACGCCGCGGTACATGTCTCCCGAGCAGGCGCAGGGGAAGGCGGTGGACGCGCGCGCAGACCTCTATGCCGTGGGCGTGATCCTGTACGAGCTCGTCTGCGGTGCCCCGCCGTTCGAGGCGGAGAGCGCCGTGGAGCTGATGGCCCAGCACGCCACGGCGCCCGTGCCGGTGCCGCACAAACGTTTCCCCGCGGCGGGCGTCTCCGAGGCCGTGGAGCGGCTCATCCTGAGGACCCTCGAGAAGCGGCCGGACCGCCGGACCGCCTCGGCGGCCGAGCTCCGGGCCGCGGTGCGGGCCTTGGCGAGCGCGTCCGAGTCCGCCGAGCTCCCGGCGCACCGCGGCCAGAGCTTGAGATCGAAGCCTGCGCCCGGACGCGCCGTCGCGGCCGCGGCGCTGGGCGCGACCCTGGCCGCAGGGGCCGTGGGGACGCTGTTCTGGGCCACGCAGTCGGTCGAGCGCCCGCCGGTCGTCGCCGCCGTTGGACACCGCGCTGAGGAGGTGGAGCGGCACGCGAGACGGCGAGCTCCGGAGGCCCCAGCCACCGCCGCCGCGGACAGCGCACCGCCGCCGTCCCTCCCCACCGTGACCCGAGGGGCGTCAGCGGCGGCGTCCTCCATGATCCCCGCGGCGCCCCCCTCGCGACTCCCCGAGGAGCAGCCCGCGGCTCCGCCGGCGGCTGCTGTGGACCCGGGGGAGGACCCCGAGGAGGACCCGGAGGACGAGATCGACGCGCTGGCCGACCAGCTCCTGGGCGACGCGATGCTCATGGCGGGCGCGGCGATGGGCTCGGCGGGCCTCACCGGCGCGACCAGCTTTCACCCGGTGGCCGACGCTGGGATCTTCCCGGGCGCCGTGGAGCGCGCCGTGGTGATGGGCACGGCGACCTACACGACCGAGGCTCCCGTAGCCGACGTGATCGCCTGGTACGACGCGCGTTGGCCGTCCGGTCACCGCCTGCTGCGCGTGAGGGACGAGGACCACGAAGGCCACCCGCGGCTCATCCTGAGCGGCGCGATGAACCCCGCCCTGCCCTTCTTCAACCTCATCGTGCACCGAGACCTCATCCGAAAGGGCCCGGGAGGCGACGCGCTGACGGCGATCATGATCTCGAGTCGGCCCATCCGCCCGCCCTGAGCCGGGCCGGGCGTGCGGCGGTGGTCAGCGGAGCTCCATCCGATAGCTCTCGCGGGCCTTCGAGGGCGGCTCACCGCCGTAGAAGATGTCGACCCCCAGGTCCCCGGACCAGACGCCCTTCCGCCGCTGGAGCGACGCCCGCAGCGGCTGCGCCTTGCACGCGGACTGCTGCGTGGGCGGCACCTCCTGGCACTGGCAGGCGCCGGGCTCCGCGCACTCGGGGAGGCAGCGAGAACAAGGGAACGGCCGCTCCCCGAGGAGGCGCCCGTCCACGAGGTGGATGACGTTGGGGTTCTCCTCGTCGGCGAGGAGGCGCCCCTCGAACTCGACGAGGTGCTTCCCGCGGACCACGAGCCACGTGTCGGCGCCGCGGCGCTCCACGGCACAGGGCCGCAGCCGGTACTCGGCCGTGATGCGGCACTTGTAGTGCTTGCCGGGCCGGGGGACGGGCGGCCCTTCGGCCCACGCGGGCAGGGAGGCGAGCGCGAGGGCCCACATGAGCGTGCGGGTGAACTTACACATAGACAGCCAGTGGCACGATGAAGAGCGCCGGGCCCTCGACGGCGATACCCAGCGGGAAGTCCGACTCGGGGTTGATGTTCCGGAGGCCCAGCATCGCGTCCCGGAAGGCCGCCGACACGAGGTGGCCCACCAACGAGCGGGACAGCACGGACCAGGACTGTCCCTTAGGGACGGCGCCAACGGCTTTGCCGACCACGCGCACTCGCCCGAAGCGGAGATCGTCGAGGCTCGCGTCCCTGAGGAAGCCGCGCTGGAGGCTCACGAGGCCCGTGAGTCCGGGGCCCTCGATCGAGGCACATACCGTGGGGCTGGCTTCCAGCTCGGCACGGAGCGCGTTGAACATCTGGCGGGTCTCCGCTGGGACCGGTCCCATGGGCGACTCGCCGCTCTCGGCAGAGAGCGCGAACAGGCGCTCCATCACGTTGACGAACTCGTAGACGGGGTTGCGGACGAGGCTGCCCGACAGCTCGACGAAGGTCCCGTCGGGGATCGCAGCGAGGTTCGCCCCCGAGCTGAGGCGCACGACCCCAGGTCCGAGCGCCTCGAGCGTCCGATGGAACAACGAAGCGACCGTCTGGCGCTGCGCCAACGCGGCGCCTGGGGTGGAGACGCCCACGCCCACACGACCGTCGAGGTCGACGCCGAGGCTCTGCAGGGTGCCCTCGAGCTTGAGGCCGCCCTCGAGCGCCGCGAGCAGGCTGGTCATCATGGGGACGTCGAGATAGAGCGGGTACGCAATGGACATTGGAGCCTCCGGGACAGGTGGGCCGACAGAATCACGCCGTCGCGTCATGCGCTAGTGCGCCGCCGCTCGAGCTCAGCCCGAAACGCCTGGACCTCCTGCGGGTCCAGGCCCAGGGTGGGGATCACGATCCCCCCGTCGCCCTGCATGACGAGATAGACGCGCCCGGGGTGCCGCTCCACGTTCTCGATGGACCAGACCGGGATGCGTGACGTGTGCCGCGGCGAGCGGTGCTCCAGCACCTGCCCGTCGAAGGCCAGGTGGTTCGCCCCGAGCCCCAGCTCCGCCTCTTGCGCCCGATAGATCCGGTAAGCGTGTTTGCGCTGAGCGGACGCGGCGGCCTTCGGGTAGCGATACCAGTAGAAGACGCCGCCCACAGCGCCAATGGCCACGGCGACCGGGAGATCGAGGGCCAGCCCCACGCCGCAGACCACGCCGGCCAGCCCCAGGCTGAACATCCATCGAAAGACCCGGTGCATGCGCTGCAGCGGCTCCGAGCGCTCGTTGCGGCTGAGCGTGAACTCGACGAGGTCGTCGAGCGAGACGACGAAGGCCAGCGTCTTCACGGGTGCGCGAGGAACCAGTCGCGGATCGCCTCGGGCGAGGCAGGGATCCAGGCGTGGCCGACCTCAGGGTCCACCACCGTCTCGGTGGCCACGCCCAGGTCGTTGAGGGCGTCGCGATAGAGCTCCATCGTGAGGACGGGCACCACCGCGTCGAGTTGGCCGTGGAGGAAGAGCGTGGGCGGGTGGGTGTCTGGCAGCTCGGGCACCACACAGAACGCCGCGGCGCACGTCATGTATGACGCCGAGTGGACCGCCGCCGCCTTGACCCCGCCGTACGTGAGCGCCACGCGGCTGGCCATATAACCGCCGCTGGAGATCCCACCGGGATAGAGCCGGTCCACGTCGAGGTCGCCGAACGTGCCGGACGCGATACGCGCGATGAGCTCCACCATGAGGGCGTGATCCGGGGCAGTATCCCAGAGCGCACTCCAGGGGACGGCGTTGGTGTTCCAGTACCCGATGACCTGGGAGCGCGGGGTCAGCACGGCGAAGCCCGCGTCCAGCAGCTCCTTCACCACGCTGACCTGGTACCAGAGGCCGCCGAGCTCGCCGAGCGCGCCGTCGTCACCCTCCCACTGCAGCTCCGCCGGGACCTGCGTGCCGTGGAACAGGATCGCCACGGGGTAGCCCCCTGGCGGTGGTGCCGTGAGCGGCACCTGCCAGAGCACCTCGCGAGACTCGGTGAGAACGCCCGCGGTGACCTCGATCGTGGCGACCTCGAAGTCGCAGGTGATCGTTCCCTCGGCGGCGTCCACCGCGCAGCGGGAGGGGGGGGAGACCACGTCCTCGCCACCGGGAGCGTCGACTCCGGCGACGTCTTCCGGGAGGTCATCGGACGGCCCAGCGTCGGCGAGGTCATCGGACGGCCCGGCGTCGGCGAGATCGTCGGACGGCCGGGCGTCGGCCAGGTCTTCACCGCCTCCGTCGGGAAAGCCGAGATCCGCGCCAGGTCCTGGCGTGTCTTCGAACTCAGGCGGCCCGCTGGTGTCGCCGGTGGCGGCGACCTCGCCGCTCTCGGCGTCCGCGGGCGCGAGGTCGACCGACCCGCAGCCGGCCAGCGCGACCACGAAGGCGGCTCGGCTCAACCACTGCGACCGCGATGTCGACGGGGCTTCCCCGGCGACTGCGGTGCCGAGGCGGGCGTTGGGCCGAACGGAGCCCGGACGAGGTGAGCCTGAGCGGGAGAGGGGGTGTGCCATGAGGCGCGTACCCTAAGCGCCGGGATTCCCAGCGGCAAGCGGCGGCTGAGGCGTTGACTCGAGAGCGATGCGAGTGGACCCGGGACAGGCCGTCCCGAGCGGGCCCGAGGTGGGCCGCCCGGGTTCGTCAGCGCGGCGAGCGGAAGGCGCGCCAGTCCAGCCCGTAGGTCTTGCACCTGAGGCCCATGATCCGCTCGGTCACGCCCAGCTGGCGCGCCGCGGCGGCCATGTTCCCCTGGGCGTTCTTCAGGGCGTCCACGAGCAGCTCGCGCTCCGTGGCCGCGAGAGCCTCCGCGAGGGTGCCCCGGAACGTGGTGCCGCTGGCGTCGGCCGTCTGGAGGGTTGGGGGCAGGTGGTGCCCCCGGATCACCTCGTCCGTAGCCAGCAGGACAGCGCGCTCGATGCAGTTCTCGAGCTCCCGCACTTTCCCGGGCCAGTGGTACTTCATGAGCATGTCGATCGCCGGCGTGGAGATACGCCGAACCGAGCGGTGCTTCTGGTGGGAGTACCGCTCGATGAAGTAGTCCGCGAGCTGGGGGATGTCCGTCTTTCGCTCTCGGAGCGGCGGGACGTGAATGGGGAAGACGTTGAGGCGGTAGTACAGGTCCTCGCGGAATGCGGCCTCGCGCATCGCGACCTCGAGGTCGCGGTTTGTGGCGGCGATGATGCGGACGTCGATCTTGACCGTCTCGTTGCCGCCCACGCGCTCGAACTCCCGCTCTTGCAGCACCCGAAGTAGCGCGACCTGCGGGGCCGCCGAGAAGTCGCCGCTCTCGTCGAGGACGATCGTGCCGCCATGGGCCAGCTCGAACCGGCCGATTCGTCGGTTCAGCGCCCCGGTGAAGGCGCCCCGCTCGTGGCCGAAGAGCTCGCTCTCGAGGAGCGTGGGCGACAAGGCGGCGCAGTTGACTCGAATGAACGCCCGGGACGCCCGCGGACTGGCAGCGTGCAGCGCGTGCGCCACGAGCTCCTTGCCTACGCCGCTCTCCCCGCGGAGCAGGACCGTGGCGTCCGACTTCGCCACTTGGGCCACCAACTCATAGACCCGACCCATGGCCTTGGAGTTACCGATGAGGTTCTCGGGCCGGAGCGACGGGCGGGTCTCGGCCAGCTCGGCCCGCCGCTCTTCGATCAGGTCCTGCCGCAGGCGCACCGCCTGGCCCACCATGGACGCGACGATCGAGAGCAGGCGGTGGTCGTCGTCCATCCGCCGCTCGGACGGCTCTCGCCCTCCCCCGAGCACCCCGATCACCTCGCCGTCCAAGCGGATGGGGACGCCGACGAAGCGCGCGTCCCGGTGCCGACGGCCTACCCCGGTCTTGTTGAGGAAGCGGGTGTCGTCGGCGATGCGCGGGACCAGGATGGGCTCGCCCGAGCGCCAGACCTCGCCGGTGAGCCCCTCGCCCTTGCGAAAGACGCCGCGGCGCCGCTCGTCCTCGGTGAGTCCAGCCGCTACCTCGATGCCCAGGGTGACCCGCACGGTGTCCGGGAGCGACAGCGTGGCCCAGGCGAAGCCGCCATCGCTCACCAGCGACGCGATCGCGGGCTCCAGCACCACCCGGAGATCAGGACCCGCGTCCAGGGCCTGGCTGATCTCGAAGAGCAGCCGCAGCTCGTCCGGCGCGGTATCGACTGGGAGCGCGGTCACGCCGCGCTCGGGAGTCCGTCGCCGTTCGACCGCGCGGAGTCCGCCGTGGCTAGCCCGGCTGCCGGAATGAACGACATGGCGCGCTCCGCCATGGCGGTGATCGTGAGCGACGGGTTCACGCCCAGGTTGGCGCTGATCATCGAGCCGTCCACGACGAAGAGCCCGTCGTAGTTAAAAACCCGATTCTGCCGATCGATCACGCCGCTGGAGGCCGCGTCGCCCATGGGGCAGCCGCCGAGGATGTGCGCGGTGGTGGTGGTGTTGAGCAGCACCTCGGGCAAGACCGAGCCTGGAATCCCGCCGAGCCGCGTGGCCAGCCGCTGCGTGAGGTCGTGGACGGCGGGCATGAACGTGGGCGGCGGCTTCCGCTCGCCCCAGTCGCTGGTGAGGCTCTTGGAGAATGGCCACCACCAGGCCCGCTTGCGCTCGAGGCGCATCGAGTTGTCGAGCGCCTGCATCGCCAGGACGCCGGCGAGGCCGGTGGACCAGCCGAAGGGCCAGAAGAGGCGCTGCAGCGTACGCAGCGGATGTCGGGCGGCGGCGGCCAGGAAGTAGAGCTGCCGCGGCAGGTTGCCGCCGCCGGTGTGGACCGTGGTGATGGCGCTCATGGCGTCGGCGCGGCTGCCATAACGGAAGATCTCGACGTGGGTGCCGTCGGGGAGGAACCCGCCAGACGAGATGGCGATGCCCTTGGACACGTCGCGGTCCTTGACCATGACCCCCTGGATCGACTCCGAGTTGGTGCGCACGATGTGCCCGAGGCGCTCGGAGAGCCGGCTCATGCTCCCGCGGTCGCGGCACTCGAGCAGCAGCTTCACCGTACCGAGCACCCCGCCCGAGAGCACCACCTGACGAGCGCGCAACGTCTGGCGGGTCTTGAACAGGCCAGTCGTGGGCTCCACCACCACCTCCCACCCCGTGGCGCCAGAGCCGCCATCGAGGGGACGCAGGTCCACCACGCGGCGCTCGGCGAGCACCTTGGCGCCCAGCCCCTCCGCGAGGTGCAGGTAGTTCTTGTCGAGCGTGTTCTTGGCGCCCACGCGGCAGCCGATCATGCAGCCGCCGCAGTAGTTGCAGCCCGTGCGCTCGGGGCCTTTGCCGTCGAAGTAGGGGTCCGGCACGGTCTTGTCAGGCGCGCCGAAGAACACGCCCACGGAGTGCTTCTTGAACGTGTGGCCCGTGCCCACCTCGTCGAGGCAGGCGGCGAGCGCCTTGTCGCTCTCGAACACCGCCGGCGACTCCACCGTGCCCAGCATGCGTCGGGCGGTGAGGTAGTGCGGCGCCAGCTCAGCGCGCCAGTCCGCGAGGTGGGCCCACTGCGGATCCGAGTAGAAGCCGTCGAGCGGCTCGAGGTGGGTGTTGGCGTAGACCAGTGAGCCCCCCCCGACGCCCGCGCCGTGGAATACCACCACGTCCTTGAAGGTGGTGATCGCCATGATGCCGTGGCACCCCAGCTTGGGCATCCAGAGGAACTTCCGGAGGTTCCAGCTGGTCTTGGGCAGCGTCTCCGTGGTGAACCGCTTCCCCTGCTCGAGGACGAGCACGCGGTACCCCTTCTCGGAGAGCCGGAGGGCGCTGACGCTCCCGCCGAAGCCGGAGCCGACCACGATGACATCGGCGTCGAAGGACGTGGACTCGGCGGCGAGCGCGGTGGACATGGCGCCGGATGCTACTCCGACATCGTCGGGGCGCAAGGCGCGCCCGATGGCGGCCCCACCAGGGAAGACAGCCGGGAATATGCGCCTGCTGAGTCGACGATGCGTCCGAAACGGGTCGCGAGCCCCCGCCAAAACGGACGTTGGCCCTTACGGTCTTGGCGCGCGGCTTCGATAAGACAAAGGCGCCCTTCGCCAGCAGCCATGAGGTTCAGTATGTGTCGCATTCTCATCGTCGACGACTCCACCACCATGCGCGCCATCATCGAGCGAGCACTCACGGACGTCGGGTTCGACCAGCATGACATCGGCCACGCCGGGGACGGCATCGAGGCGCTGCAGGCCATCGAGCTGAGCATGCCGGAGCTCGTGATCTCCGACGTCAACATGCCGCGGATGACGGGAACGCAGCTCCTGTCGACGATCCAGGGCCGCTACGGGCGGGGGGCGCCCACCACGGTGATGGTCACCTCCGTGCCGAACTCGAGCGCGCTGGTGGAGCTGTTCCGCCTGGGCGCTGCGAAGGTGATCCGGAAGCCCTTCGCGCCGAGCGACCTTCCCCGTGAGCTGGGCCCGTTTCTACCGCCCCTCGTACGCCATGATCCATGGTCCGAGCCGACGCTGGACGCGCCGCCGACGCCTCAGCGCCAGCCTGGGGATGACTTCGTCTATGGACTCCCGGAGGACGCCGTCCGCGAGGCGCTCGTCGCCGCCTCGGGCAGCTTCTTCGCGCACGTGGCCACGGGAGATGCCCCTGCTGGGGTCGGCAAGCTGGACCCGACGCGCGTGGTGTTCATCGCTGAGGTCGCGTTGGACGGGGGGGTGCGTGTCCGCCTCTCTACCACCCGTCCCGTGTCCGCGCGGCTCGCGGTGGCGCTCACGGGCGCGCCCCCTGGGCAGGACGACCGCGCTTGCCTCGACGCAATTGCGGAGGCTGCCAACATCATCGTAGGCGGCTTCATGCGCGAGCTGGCCGAGCGCGGCGTCCCAACCGACGACTTCGCCTTCGGGCTCCCAGTCACCGACGTGGTGGCGCCCGGCCGGTACGAACCGACGAACGGCATCGTCCACGACCTCGGTCGGGGAGAGATTGCCGTCATCGAGATCCTGGCGTGACCTCCGACTCCGAGCGGCTGCGGCTCCTCGGCGGCTCCCGACGTCCCCAGCGCCTCGCGGCCGTGTGGCGGCGGGGCGACGCTGACCAGCCCCCTATCAGCTGATAGGCTCCGCGCGAAGCGTCGGATCGGCCCGGCGATTCAGCGGAGGTTCGCGTGAAGGTCCTCGTCTCCTGTCCAGACTGCCGGCGCCAGTTCGACGCTTCTGCTCGCCCCATCGGCGACCGCTTCCGGTGCTTCTGCGGCTGCGTCCTGGAGATCTCTCGCCCCCGGGAGGAGGAGCTGGCCGTGCTGCGCTGCCCGTCCTGCGGCGCCGGGGCGCTCGAGGGCAAGCCGTCCTGCGGCTTCTGTGGCACCTCCTACTCGATCTTTGACGCCGACCGGACCGTGGCCTGCGGGCAGTGCCTCACGCGCTGCAGCCAAAAGGCGCGGTTTTGCCACCACTGCGCCACGCCGCTCGTGGCCAACGCGGCCCTCGGCACGGCCACGGCGCTGCGTTGCCCCTGCTGCCCGGACCGGCAGCTCACCACGCGCAGCGCCGAGACCCACGACGCCGCGGCGGCCCACATCGCCTTCCTCGAGTGCCCCGGGTGCGCCGGGATCTGGCTGGAGCACGACGCCTTGCGCGTGGTCTCCGAGCGCGCCCGCGCCCTGGCCTCGCCCTACGAGCCAGTAGCCCACCAGCACGCGCTGTCCTCCTTCACGCAGGGGCACAAGATGCAGCCTGTGACTTATCGCCCTTGTCCCGCCTGCAAGCAGCTCATGGGACGCCAGAACTTCGGGAAGGCCAGCGGCGTCATCGTGGACCAGTGCCACACGGACGGCGTGTGGTTCGATCACGGCGAGCTGGAGCACGTGCTGGCCTGGATCAAGGCCGGAGGAGAGGAGCGCGCGCGGGCGTTGCGGAAGGAGGCCGACAAACACGTGGCCGCCGTCCGGCAGCGCCACGCACCGCCCGCCTGGGGTCAGGTCGGCAGCGGCGCAGCCGAGCTGAGCGTATCGGCGGAGGCCACCGTGAGCCTCGTCGACCTGGGCTTCGCGCTGCTGCGGGGCCTCGACTGATGCCGCGACCGAAGCGCTCCGTCAGCCTCATCACCTGCGCCCGCCTGCCCGAGACAGACCCCGACGCCGAGCTCCTGGTCGATTGCCTCGCCGCCGCCGGCCTCGACGCCCACTGGACAGCCTGGGACGAGCTGGACGGCGCCGGAGTGCTGGCCTCCTACCCGGCCGGCGTCCCCCCGGTGGGCTTCCTGCGCTCCACCTGGAACTACGCCCATCACCTCGAGGCCTTCCTCGGATGGTGCGACGCGTTTCCAGGCCGGCTCACCAACTCTGCCACCCTGGTCCGTTGGAACAGCCACAAGCGCTACCTCCTGGACCTGGCCGGGGTTGGGATCGCCACGGTGCCCACGGCCGTGGTGACCCGGGGCCAGCACGAGGCGCTCGACGGATTGGCGACGCGCTTCGGCACCGCCGACCTGGTGGTCAAGCCAGCGGTCTCCGCCGGGTCGTTTCGCACGTTCCGCTCCCGCGGCCGAATCGCGGACATAGAGGGCGAATACGCAGCCCTCGTCCGCGATCGCGACACACTGGTGCAGCCCTACGTGCCCACGGTGGACCAAGACTACGGAGAGCGGGCGCTCGTGGTGCTGGGCGGGATCGTGACGCACGCCGTGCGGAAGTCGCCGCGCTTCTCCGGTGACCACGAACGCGTCACCCGGGTCGAGGTCACTGACGAGGAGGCGGAGTTCGCGCGCCGCGTATTGGCCGCTGTGCCTGCGATGGGGGCCTTCGAGGCGCCCGTCTACGCGCGCGTCGATGTGACCAGACTCCCCACGGGCGGGGGCAACGGGAGCGAAGGCCCCGGACGCCTCGCGGTGATGGAGCTGGAGCTGATCGAGCCGTCATTGTTCTTGGCGCAGAGCACCGAGGGGCTCTGGCGCTTCGTGGAGCTCGTCGAGCAGGCCGTCAGAGCGGCAAGCGGCGAGCGGGGCAGACGGGCGAGCGCCCAGGAGGAGGAGCCTTGAGGTGGCTGAAGAACGGCGTGGAGGTGTCGCGGGAGGACTTTACGGTCGACGCGGCGGATCCGGGCGTCACGGTCGGGCTCAACGCCTTCGAGACGCTGCGGACCTACGGGGGCGTGCCGTTCCGCGCAGCTCGGCACTTCGAGCGCCTCCGCGGCAGCGCGCAAGCGCTCGGGCTCGCCTGGCCGGGCGACGCGGTCCTCGATGATGAGCTCGCGGCCATCGTGCAGGGGCTGCCGGCGGAGCTCGGCATCCGGGTCTTGCTCACCGCGGGGGGCGCCCGCCTCCTCCAGGCGACGCCGCTGGATATGTCGATGGTCCAGAAGCCCCTCGTGGTGGTCACCCTGCCCTACGAGCCTCCCAGCTGGCTGGACGGACGCGCGAAACACGGGAGCCGAGCGATCAGCGAGGTGGCCCGCCGGGTCCACTCGGTGGACGAGGTGTTCTGGGTGGGCCGCGACGGGTCGCTCACCGAGGCCACCCGCTCCAGCATCTTCGCCGTGGTCGACGGGGTGCTCGTCACGCCACCCGACGACGGCCGAATCCTGGCCGGTGTCACCCGCGAGGCGCTCCTCGAGGTGGCGTTGCCGCTTGGCATTCCGATCCGCGAGGGCCCGATTCGACCCGACGCGCCGTTCGAGGAGCTGTATGCCAGCTCCACGCTCAAGGAGCTGGCCCCGGTGGTGCGGCTGGATGGCCGGCAGCTCCCCCAGGGGGGGACGATCGGGCAGGCCCTTGTCGGCGCCTTCCGCGAGCTGGTCGTGCGCGAGTGCAGCGCCTGAGCCCCACACCTGGGGCGCGCACACGCGGGCTTGCAGAGGCGCTCCGAATGGCGCCGCGGCAGGCGATGGAATACCCTCCCCGCTGACGGCGTTGTGCCTCTAGGTGACGGGTGCCCTTGCGGCACGGTGGGGAACGCCCCCCTCACCTCGCTGACGGTCCCCCGAAGAGCACCTCGCCCATCGCGAGCTACAGAGAGCCGATGCCGCCAGAGCCGAGCCCACGTCCCATCCTCGCCGCCGTCTCGCGCCTGCGTCGCCGTGTGCGGATACAGCGGGCGGTGCGCGCAACGCTCGTCACGGCGTGCGTCGGGGCCCTCGGTGGGCTCGTGCTGCTGGCGCTCCACCTCACCTGGCTCCTGCCCCCCGAGACCTGGCCCGTCGCGTTAGCAGTCGTTGCCAGCGCGCTGGTCGCGGCCTTCTTGGGCGGGCTGCTCTGGCGGATCGACCCGCTGCGCGCCGCCCAGCGCCTCGACGCAGCGAGCGGGCTTCACGACCGGCTGTCCACTGCGCTCTGGCTTCTCCGGCGGGGGGGCTCGCCCAGCGCGCTGGAGCAGGCCCAGCTGCAAGACGCGGTGGCGCACGCCCCAGCGGCGCGGCCCGAGCTGGCGGCGCCGTGGGTCTTCCCGCGCGAGCTGCTCGTGGTCCTAGCCATCTTGGGTGGCGCGTGGGCCCTCGCGGGGTGGCAGCTGCCGCCGCCCACCCAGGACGCGCACGGCCTCGCGCCGGTTAGTCTGGTGGGCGCAGGCGATCTGGGCGCAGCGATCGCGCTCGAGCTTGCCCCCGATCCGGCGCGCGAGACGGCGCTGCCGCCCGAGGTGGCGGCGGAGGTGGATGAGGCCGTCGTGGCCCTGGAGAAGAAGCTGATCGAGCTGGAAGCCGAGACCGATCCGGCCGACGGCGAGGCCCAGAAGGTGCTGGCCCAGATGAAGGCGCTGCTCGAGGACCTGAAGGCGCAGCGCGTGGACGACCGCACGGCCACCGAGGAGCTGGCCGCGGTGGAGGAGGCCGCGGAGGCGCTGAAGGAGCCGCCCACCCCCGAGGCGCAAGCGGCCGCAGAGGTCACCGAGGCTGCGCTGGTCGAGGCCGCGAAGGCGCTCGAGGAGGCGCTGGACAACACGAAGCTCAGCGATCAGGCCATGAAAGAAGAGCTGGAGAAGCTCGCCGAGCAGCTGCAGAAGGAGGAGTTCGAGGCGGCGGACAAGACGCTCGAGGAGCTCATGAAGAAGTTCCTCTCCCTGCCGAAGAAGGACCAGGAGCGCCTGGCCAAGATGTTCGAGCATCTGGCCAAGAAGTTCGAGGACCCGCTGCGCAAGGCCATGGACAAGCTGAAGCGCGAGCGCGACCGGCTGGCCAAGAAGGACCAGGAGAAGGGCGGTGGCGGGCTCAACAAGAAGGAGCGCGAACGCCTGAACAAGCTCGACCGCCAGCTGGACCAGCTCTCGAAGCAGCAGTCCACCGCACAGAACGCGGAGAAGCAGCGGGAGCTGGACCGCCTCTCGCGCGACATGAAGGACCTCGCCGACCTGCTGAAGCGTCAGAAGGAGCAGGAGAAGGCGGAGGGAGCGAACGCGGAGAAGCAGCCCGAGCAGCAGCAGAAGCGTCCGGACCAGGCCTCGCCGGAAGAGCTCAAAGAGATGATCGAGCGGATGAAGCAGAACAAGCAGCGCCAGCGCCTCGGCAAGAAGATGGAGATGCGCGCAGCGGACCTGAAGGAGCTGATGAAGAAGCGCCGCGGCCAGGGAGAGAAGGGCGGCGAGATGGAGAAGCTGGCCCGCGGGGAGAAAGAGGGCCAGGAGCGGGCCGACCGGAAGGGCAGCGAGTGGCGAAAGGTCAGCGAGGGCATGAAGACGCAGTGGCGGGAAATGAAGCCCGAGGGCGGCGCGGGCGCGGCGAAAGCGGCGATGACCGCCGGCGGGGCCACCGAGCTCGCGGCTGAGACCCAGGGCTCCTTCATCGAGGGACAGAAGGGCAAGGGAGAGGCGTTCACCCAGGTCCTGAAGGGCGCGGCCCAGCGCGGGACCGGGGTCAAAGGCTACGGCGAGGTACACATCGACTACTCCATGCGAGCCGCGGAAGACATGCGCGACGAGGAGATCCCGCCCGGCTATCGCGAGACCGTGGAGGAGTACTTCAGGCTCATTCGCGAGCGCTGATCCCCAAACGAGATGTCGTGCCCGGGTGCCCCCCGACCACGACGCAGATCACCCAAGACACCGTCCTGCACAGGCCAGAGGCGGTGAGGTGGAGCCCAACGTGTCAACTGGTGTCGAAGCGCGTGTCAGCCGGTTCAAGAGCGATCTCGACCGACTCACCCAGGAGATCGGCAAGGTCATCGTCGGTCAGCCGGAGATCGTCGAAGGCGTGATCATCGGCCTGGTCGTGGGAGGCCACGTCCTGCTCGAGGGCGTCCCCGGCCTCGGCAAGACGTCCTTGGTCCGCGCCCTCGCCAGCGCGGTGCGGCTCAAGTTCAGCCGCATCCAGTTCACGCCCGATCTCATGCCCGCCGACGTCATCGGGACCATGATGGTCGTCTCCGACGAGCACGGCGGGAAGCGCTTTCAGTTCACGCGGGGCCCCATCTTCGCCAACATCCTCCTCGCCGAC
>SXOO01000294.1 GCA_005776725.1 Pseudomonadota bacterium
GCGGGTCAAGCCGCGGCCGCCCTCGACGCCGCCAAGCTGGCGGGAGCCGGTGATGCAGCCGCGGCGCTCCAGGCAGCGGCCGCAGCGGCAGCCGCAGCGGGAGCCGCTGGCGGTGCCGACGCACTCAAGGCCGCCCAAGACGCGGCGCAAGCCGGCGCTGCCGCGGCGGCGAACCCCGCAATCGCTGACGCGATGAAGGCGGCTCAAGTGGCTGCTGCCGCGGCTCAGGCTGGGGCGGCGGACCCCGCCATTGCGGACGCGATGAAGGCGGCGCAAGCGGCCGCCGCCGCAGCTCAGGCCGCAGCCGCGAACCCGGCGATGGCCGAGGCCATGAAGGCCGCCCAGGCGGCCGCGCAGGCCGCGGGTGCCGGCGGCAACGCCCAGGCAGCCATTCAGGCCGCGCAGGCAGCCGCTCTGGCGGCAGCAGCAGCCGCGGCGCAAGGGACGGCCGCGGCCGACGCCGCGCTCAAGGCCGCCGGCGGGGCGGTCCCCACCGACGCAGCCAAGGCGATCGCGGCAGCTCAGGCCCAGGCCCAGGCGGCGATCGCCGCGGCTCAGGCTGCGGCGGGCGGCGCCCTCCTGGTCGAGCTGGGGAAGCCGGTCCCCGACTTCGCCCTCACCGGGATCCCGGGCGTGGGCCCCGATGGCGCCCCGCTCGGGGCAAGCCCGTTCGCGTTCGCCCTGTCGGCGTTCAAGGGCAAGATCGTCGTCCTCGAGTGGTTCAACCCGGGCTGCCCGTTCGTCAAGGGCGCGCACGAGAAGGGCGGGCTCGCGTCGCTCTGGAGCAAGTTCACCGACAAGAACGTGGTCTGGATCGGCATCAACTCCAGCGCCCCGGGCAAGGAGGGCTCAGGTGAAGCGGCCAACGTCGCGGCGCGCAACGGCTGGAAGCTCGGCCACCCCATCCTGCTCGACGCTGACGGCGCGATCGGGAAGCGCTTCGGCGCCACGAACACGCCGCAGATGTTCGTCATCGACGCGAACGGGGTCCTGGTCTACCGGGGAGCTCTCGACTCCACGGAGGGCGGCGAGCCGGATCCCGGCGAGACCGTGACGAACTACGTGGAGAAGGCGATCGAAGACCTGCTCGCCGGGCGCGCCGTCGCTGTCCCCGAGGTCAAGGCCTGGGGCTGCTCGGTCAAGTACGCCGACTGAGCCCGTCCCTCACTTGATCCGCGGCGGGTCGTCCACGAGGCTCGAGGTGAAGAAGTCGAGCATGGGCAGGCCCGCCCGCTTGTCGTCGAACACCACGAAGTGGTCCGCATCCGCGAACTGCATCATCAGGCGCGTGGCTCCATCCACGTTGCCCTGGACCGGGCGCGACGCCGTGGCGATCCCCAAGAGATCGTGCGCGGGCGAAGGCAGCGGCGCGGGCTTGAGCATCGGGGTCGCCGACGCCGCGGCCAGGTGCAGCGACGTCACCGCCGGCGTCTGCGCGTCGTCCACGCCGCTGGTGAAGAGCACGTGCAGGCCCTCCGAAGCCATGCGCGGGGCGTACGTCAGCGGATCAGAGATGTCCGCCAGCGACTGGAGCAGCCCGATCACCGGGTGACCGATGAAGAGCTCGTCACTGCGGGCCACGCCCAACGCGAGCTCGAGGAACGCCTTCATGTCCACCGGGTCCTTGCGGAGCATCACCGTGTAGGCCAGGCCCCCCCCGGTCCCCGAGAAGACGAATGACTTGATGCGCTTCGCGAAGGGCGCCATGAGCGCGCCGCTGAGCCCGCCCTGGCTGTGGCCGAAGTACATGATTCGGTCGGGGTCGAGGCGCATCCCGTCGAACTCGAGCGTGCTGGCAAAGCGTGCCTGCAGCAGCACGTCCACCGCACCCTGCCGGAAGTTGCAGCGGAACGCCGCCGGATTGAAGACGTTGAACGACGCCGTGTCCGGGTCGGTGCCGGCCGGGGCTCGCGGCCCGTGGAGGGGCTGGTCGATCCCCATGACAGCGAAGCCGCGCGCGGTGAGATCTCGCCCCACGGAGTACTTCCCCGGAGTGAGCAGCGACTTGTAGTCGCCGCCGGTCCCGTGGCCGTACAGGACCACGGGCCACCCAGCCGCCGGCATCTCCCCGCTCGGGATCGCCAGCGCCACACGGAGAGACTCGACCTCGGCCACCTTCGGCGCTCCCGACGCATCGAACTCGAAGCCGCCGCCCTCGGTGTCGTAGGGGCGCTTCCCGTGCTGTAGGAGGGCGCTGGTGTAGTGGCCCTCGTAAACGTGAAATGCGCCGCCGTCGGCGGACGTCTTGGCGAGGTCCACGAGGCTGGGCGCCGGCGCGCCGTCTTCCACCCACGCCGCGATCGCCGCCATCTCGTTCGTGGGCGCGCCCGTGGTGAATACCGTGGCTACTGCCACCTTCTCCGTCGCGATCGCCGCCTCGGCCAGCCATGTGCGCAGCGCGGCAAAGCCCGGATCGTCGCCCGCCAGCGCCTCCGCGGTCTCCGGCGCCTGGGTGAGGGGTCGCCCCTCGGCGTCCTGGAGCTCCCGCATCACCACCGCCGCGTACGTGGTGCCTTCGCGCAGCGCGGCGCCGTAGAGCGGCTGCAGCACCAAGACGTCCTCGGGCAGGTAGACGAAGCCCGGGTCTGCGTTCCACCGCGACTCCACAGCGATCCGCTCGCCCCGATGGGCGGAGTCTGGATCGATGTCGACCACAAAGACCGGCGAGGTCGGCGCCTGGCTCATGACGGGGTTCGGCAGGCGCGCGGGGTCGAGGGCCCCATCGAACGCGAAGAAGATCGGGGTAACCGTGGAGAAGCCGTCTAGCTCCGACTCCGCTGCAGTGAGGTAGAGGTCGAGCAGCGGCAGCGCGTCGGGGTTCGGGAAGCCGGTGAGATCCAGGCGGCCCGCCCCGTCGCGGCGGCTATCAGAGGGCCAGGGTGCCGAGAAGAAGTCGGTCTTCGAGTATCGCGCGCGGGGCGCGGCGCCGCTCCCGCTCGGCGCCTCTGTCGTATCGGTCTCGGCCACCGGCTCCGTGTCGGGGGCCGCGGTCGTGTCGGGGGGCGTGGTGGTGACGTCGCTGGTGCTCTCGCAGGCGAGTACGAGCAGCAGCACGGGGAGGGGTGGGAGGCGTCGCATCGGCAGACTCTATCACCCGGGCCCGGCCCGTTCGAATCAGGTAGCATCGCGGCCGCGCGTCCGGCCCCGGGCGCCCACCAACGAACACTGAGGGAGCGAATGGTCAGGCTGAACCGCATCTACACCCGCACCGGCGACAAGGGCACCACTCGCCTCGTAGGCGCGCAGGAGGTCCCGAAGGACTCTCTTCGCATCGAGGCCTACGGCACCGTCGACGAGCTCAACACCATCGTGGGCCTCGTGCGCACGTTCCTCGAGCCGAGCAGCGCCGACCCCGCCGTGAAGGAGCAGCTGCGCAGCTGGCTGAAGGTCCTGCAGAACGACCTCTTCAACCTCGGGTCGGATCTGGCGACGCGCCTGCCGGACCGCTGGTCGGGCATGCCGCTGATCGGGCAAGCGCAGATCGACGCCCTCGAGGTGCTCATGGACACCCTCAACGACGAGCTGCCCGATCTCACGTCCTTCGTGCTGCCGGGTGGTGGACCTGTGAACGCTTTCCTTCACCAGGCGCGCACCGTGTGCCGCCGCGCGGAGCGGCTGACCATCGCGCTGTCTCGTGAGGAAGCCCTCGGCGACTTCGTGGTGCCTTATCTCAACCGGCTCTCCGACGCGCTCTTCGTGTGGAGCCGGTGGGTCTCGAAGCGCCTTGGTGAGGCGGAGTATCTCTGGGAGCCAGGCTGAGCCCGCCGTTCAGGGGGCCGGCGTAGGCCACGCCCGCAGCTCGGCCTCGAGCCGGCGTGTGCCCTCGCGCTGCAGCGTGGCCGAGAGGCCCGCGAAGCACCAGCGGCCCACCTCGTTCCGCACGAAGGAGAAGCCCTTCTCGGCGGCGCCATCCAGCGAGACCCGCACCGTGGCGGCGTCGTTGCCCTTGTTGTCTACGCCCCGGATGTCCGCTGCAGCCCCGATGGGCAGGTCTTGCCCGAGGTAGCCTGCGTCCCAGAGGGCCACGAACAGCGAACGCTCGTCGGCGATCCGGTCCACCCAATCGAGCTTCTTGGCGCCGAGGGCGGCGCGCCGCGCGGCGAGGTCCGGGTGGGCCTTCTCGGCCGCAGCCTGGAGCGAGTTCACCACCTTGAGGGCGGCCGTGAGCTCGGTGCGCGACAGCGGGTCGAGCAGCTCGTA
>SXOO01000033.1 GCA_005776725.1 Pseudomonadota bacterium
AGCACGCGGAGCAGCTTCACCTGGACTCCCGCGGACATCTCGCCCACCTCGTCGAGCAGCAGGGTGCCACCGTTGGCGGCCTCGAAGAGCCCGGCGCGCTCCTGCACGGCGCCTGTGAAGGCCCCGCGCACGTGGCCGAAGAGCTCGCTCTCCAGGAGTGGCTCAGTGATGGCGGCGCAGTTGATGGCGATGAACGGGCCCAAGCGACGCGATGACTCGTCGTGCAAGAGCCGCGCGATTCGCTCCTTGCCCGTGCCGCTCTCACCGGTGATGAGCACGGTAGTGTCGACCTTGGCCACGCGCCGAGCCAGCTCCATCACCCGCTGCATCACGGGGCTGCGGGCCACGAGGCCCGAGGCATCCAGCTCGGTGTTGATGACCTCCTTCAGCGCTCGCCGGGTCTCGTGGAGCTTCCGCTCCACCTGCTTGAGCGACTCCGTGGCGGCGTGTAACGAGTCGTCGAGCCAGCTGCGGAGGTGCTCCGCGTGAAAGAACCGCAGCTCGTCTGCGCGGGTGTCGCCCCACTCTTCGCGAGTACGGCCGAGGAAGTGGCAGGCCGCGTCGCCCTTTCCCACGCACCGCTCCTCTAGCACAAACACCTCGGTCCCGGAGGCGTGGCTCAGGTAGCCGCTCATCTGCCCGCACAACATCCAGCAAACACCCACGTCCGACTGCCCGAGGTGCGCGATGTGCTGCTCGGCTTCGAACGAGCTGATCACCGTCTCGCCGGCTTTGGAGCACGCACCGGATGGGGGCTCGCCGAGCATGAACATGCCCTGGAACATCTGCGCACGTACGCCGGCCGCGAGCCAGGTCTCGGCTGGCTTACGCCCCAACATGCCGGCGAGGGCACCCGCCAGGCGCCAACCCTGGGCGAAGCCGAACCTCGTCAAGAGCGCGCGCGCGCCTCCCACGCCGAACTGGCTGATCAGCTGGGCTCGCAGCTCGCCCATGGCCGTTGCGTCGACGATGATGGCCCGCTGCCCCGCGAACCGAATCACGCCCGCGGCGGGGTCGAGCTCGATCAGGTCGCCCTGCGTGATTCGCTCAAGCAATGTGGGTAACACGTCGCACCTGCTTGCCGTTACGCTGATAGTGGGGTTGGCGCAAGGGTGAAGGGCGCAGAGCAACGGGTACACGGCGCAGCACACAAGACGGCGGGGCTGGCTACTCAAGCTTGCGCCGGCGGCGGCCGATCGCCATCGTAGCTCCCAGATGTGCCCTCGTGTCGCCCGCCTGCCGCTGCTCCTCCTGCTCGCTTGCGGCGAAGCGCCGGAACAGCCCGCGCCGGTGGAGGTTCTCCCGGCGCCGCGCATCCGCTTCCGCGACGTCACCGAGCGCCTCGGGGAGCTCGCGCGAGTCCGCCTGCATGTCTTTGGAGTGGCGCTCACCGACTTCACGGGCGACGGGGCGCTCGATCTCACGATGCCGCACTCGGACGGGATCGCCTTCTTCCGCGGCGATGGCGCCGGCGGCTTCGTGCGCCACGCGGCGGGCGACGACGCAGAGCTCGTGACCCTGGGGCGCTCGGCGATCTACGCCGACATCGAGCCGGACGGCGACCTGGATCTCCTGGTCACCACTCGGACCACGCGAGGCACCACAGGCTCCGCGAAGACCCCGGTGCTGCTCGAGAACCGCGGCGACGGCACCTTCGTGGACAGCACCGTTGCCCGCGGCCTCGCGCGGGTGGGCGTCTGGGACGGCGCGGCCTTCGGTGACCTGGACGGGGACGACGACCTCGACCTCCTACTTGCAGGCGCCTTCGTGGCCCCAGGCCCCGGGTTGGCGTGGATCCCAGGTAAGGCGGGGTCCGAGAACTTCGTCTACCTGAACGACGGCCGCGGGAACTTCGTCGAGGCCCCAGATGGCCTCGGGTGCAAGGGCCCGCTCGACGGCGAGAGCTGGGGGGTGCGCATGCTCGACTGGGATCTCGACGGCGACCTCGACGTGGTGATCGGCAACGACAGCGCGTCCTCCACGTACTGCGAGAACCTCGGGAATGGGCGCCTCGCAGACGTAACCGCGCAAGAGGTGGCCACCCACGGCTTCTCCGGTTTCGTCGGCGCGATGGGGCTCACCGTGGGCGATCTGAACGGCGACGGCTGCCCCGATCTCTACAGCACCCTCTTCGGCGGCGGTGCGGCCAACGCGATGTCGGCGGATGGCACGCGCCCGAACCTCTACCCGGCGATGGTCTTTGGTAACCCGGATCCCACCGCGGGGATCAGCGGCTGGGGGGCCTGCGCGTTCGACCCGGACCTCGACGGCGACCAGGACCTCGTGTGGGGGGGCGCGGCAGACTTCCTCATCCCCGGCAGCGACGATCTGGTGCCGGGCGGGATGGCGGTGATGGAGAACACCGGCGGGGGCCTGCTGGGACGCCTGCGCGACGCGTCGAGCGAGGCCAGCCCCGTCTTCGAGCAGACGCACAACGCGTTCGGCCTAGCCCGCGGGGACTTCGACAACGACGGCGACGAAGACCTCTTCGTAGGCGAGGACTCCACGGTCCCCCCGGTAGGCGAGGGCTACGCTGAGTCCCTGCTGCTCGAGAATGTCTCGGAGACGAACGGCCGCGGCGTGCTGCGACTGACCCTGCGCCAGGCGGGCAAGAACCCACGCGCCATCGGCGCCACCGTTATCGTGTCGGTCGAGGGGCGACGGTCGCTCTACAGCATCGCTGCCGGCGACAGCTACCTCTCGTCGCACGGCGACGCCCTGCACTTCGGGCTGGGTTCTTCGCCCGGCGCCGAGTACGTCCACATCATATGGCCCGGCGGCGCGACGCAGACCCTGCGTTACGTGGGGGCCGGGGAGCTGACGGTGGTGCGCGGCAGCGAGCCCTGTCTGCCCCCAGGGACGTGTGACGGCCTCGTCCCCTTCGATTGTGAGCGTCCGTCTCCCACGACCGTGCATTGCCCCGGAACGGCCGGTGGCAGCTCGGAGGCGGCTTGTGCCGAGCTCTGCGACCCCATGAGCGTCTGCGGCGCGCGAGCGGCGTGCATGACCCAGTGCACCGCGTGTCCGAGGCCGGAGAACACCGGTCAGGCGGAAGGCACCAGCTGCGCGGACGAAGATCTCCCGCCTCGGCCAAGCCGGTGAACCGCTAGCGCTCTTCAGCGAGTGGGCTTCGGCTCGAGGCAGACGTCCACGCCGGCACGGACGGACACGCTGAGATCGGCAGTTGCGTTCGCCGCGGCAGCCACCGTGCTGCCGACCACCTCGGCGATCTGCTCGAGGGCCGAATACTCGATGCGGTCGGCGGTGTCGCAGGTCTTGTGGTAGCAGGCGGTGTCCTCGGTCCAGAAGAACACGTACGGGATGCCGCGGGTGCAGAACGAGACATTGTCGGAGAGGTTGCTGTCGTAGCCCAGGGTGACATCGAGGTCCGGGGCCTGCGCGGCGGCGGCTTCCACGAAGGGGCGCCCCACGGAGCCCTCCCAGGTGCCGAGGGCGTTGAGCGTTCCGGCCGCCGAGTACGTGCCGAGCATGTCCATGTTGACCATGAAGACCACGTCGTCCACGGCCAGCCCGGGGATCGGGTTCGCAGCGAAGTGCTCGGATCCCTCGAAGGCCGCGGCGTCAGGGGCGTCCGTCTGCGACTCCTCGGACCCGAAGGCGGCGAACAGGATGGTGCGCCGAGGCGCCGGACCCGCGGCGAGGCGCTCGGCGATCGCGAGGAGCGCGGCCACGCCGGATGCGTCGTCGTTGGCGCCGAGCATGCCGTGACCCAGGTGGTCGTGGTGCGCTCCTAAGACGATGATCTCGCTGGCCACCGCTGGATCGGAGCCGCGGAGCACGCCCAGGACGTTCGCGGTGGACGCGCCCTCGCTGTTGGTGAACGGCTGCACGTAGCTGCCGCCGGCCATCGCCGGCTCGACTCCGGCGCACTCGAGGCGAGCGGCGATCAGCTTGCGCGCGAGTCGGTCGCCCTCGGTGCCCGGCACCCGGCCGGCCAGCTCGGGCGACGCGAGATACGCGACCACGCCGCGAAGGCCGGCCTCGTCGCGGCCGGTCTCCGGGCACTCCTTGCCCTCGGGGGTGCGCTTCGGGTCCTCGGCGCCGGGCGTCCGGTCTTCGGCGCCGGGTGTCCGGCCCTCTGAGCGGGGCTCTTGCGTCCCCGCGGTGGACTTCACAGCGGCTCCAGAGCAGCCGCAGCCGAGGCAGAAGAGCAACGCTGCGTGCGCCACACCCAGAGTGAGGGCCCGGACTGCTGTGTTCGCTGAAGGGTTCATGGGGCCTCGCGGGTGAGGTCGAAGACTGGCGGCAGCACTGAGCGAGCACTCCGGACGGCGCGAATCATACCCCAACGGGCCTCGCAGGCGCACCGCGCCCGGCCGCCGAGGCCGCCGAGGCGCGCCTGGCCGGGTTGAGGTGGTTGAGGTGCTCGCCTCCTTGACAACACGCCATGCACACGAGAGACCGCCGTGCCGGCGCAATCGAGGCGCCGCGGGAGCGACGTCCGATGGCAGAGTTCAGCTACGAGAAGCCCTTTCAGCTCAGCGAAGACCCCACACGCTACCGCTTTCTGGGCTCGGAGGGCGTCCGGGTCGAGCAGCTCGGCGACCACCGCTTCCTCCGCATCGAGCCTCACGTCCTCACGTCGCTGGCCCGGGAGGCGCTCCATGACACATCGTTCTACCTGCGCGCCAGCCATCAGGAGAGCGTCGCCGCCATCCTTCTGGACCCGGAGGCCAGCGACAACGACCGCTTCGTGGCCCGCACGCTGCTTCGCAACGCCGTGGTCGCCGCCGCTGGCCAGCTGCCGATCTGCCAGGACACGGGCACCCCTATCGTCATGGGCAAGAAGGGCCAGTTCGTCTTGACCGATGGCCATGACGAGGAGCACCTGTCGCGCGGGATCTGGGAGACCTACCAGCGTGACAACCTCCGGTATTCCCAGGTGGTTCCGCTCTCGATGTACGAAGAGAAGAACTCCGGCAACAACCTCCCTGCTCAGATCGACCTCTACAGCACGTCCGGCCACACCTACGAGCTGCTGTTCCTGGCGACGGGCGGCGGCTCGGCCAACAAGACCGACGTGTTCCA